>JAGRHE010000154.1 GCA_020445165.1 Gammaproteobacteria bacterium | reverse complement strand
GGGATGACCGCCAGGCGCTCTTTTCCGGTCAGGCAGATCTCGTTGACGATCGAGATGCCCATCCCCTGTTCCACGTAACGCTTGATCACCTCCCAGCCGCCAGCCTCCAACACCACGCTGTAGGGCACGCCGTGCTGTTCGAACACGAGGTCGACGGTACGCCAGTGATTCAGCTGGCGCGGCGGCAGAATGAGGCCGTACGGCGTGATGTCTTCGAGCGTGACCTTGGTGCGACGTGCCAATGGATGATCGAGTGGCACGATCAGCACCTGTTCGAAAGAAAACAGGGGTTTGTATTCGAGGTCGGCCTGACCCTCGACCATCGGGCCTACGGCAAAATCAGCCGCATCCGAACGCAGTTTGGCCAGTCCATCACGACCGGTTTCATTCAGCAGCTTGATGTGTATGCCGGGATGACGTTCCTTGAAACAGGATACGAACTCGGGCAACAGGTAAAGAATTGTCGACTCGCCGGCGACAATCGTCAGCTCACCGGTATCCAGGCGACCACTCTTGCTGGCGAAGGTCTGCGCCAGGTTGTCGATCCCTTCAAGCAGGGGCTTGGCGATTTCGTACAGCAGTTCACCGTCCGGTGTGATCCGGATCTGGGGACCATGACGTTCGAACACGATCACGTCGAGCTCGCGTTCGAGTGCCTTGATCTGAAGCGATATCGTCGGCTGGGTCAGAAACAGCTTCTCGGCGGCACGCGAAATGTTCTTGGTTTCAACCGTCTTGCAGAAAGCCCGAAGCTGCTTGAGCCGGTTCTGTTTGTAACTGGGCGGCGAAATACTCATACACAATCCATCCTCTTTCGGCGCTCAGGTCTGCTGCTTGCTGTGACTCTCCGGTCGTGCAGTTCCTGCCGCGCAGGTGGTGGCAACGTGGTCCGCCGCCAATCGTTATTTTCGAGTTCCGGTTACATTAACCTAGTCGATTATCCCGCCCAGGTGGTATCCAGAATTCCACTGTGATTCACCGCAAACGTCCTCCCGGCGAAAAAAGTGGCGCCCGGGTGGGGCGCCAAAGGATAAGCAGAGGGGGCAGATTCCTCTGCCAGGAGGGTTCGTTGAACGATCAATGGCTGGTGAACAGACCACCATTGACCGGAATATTTGCACCAGTGGTGTACGCGTTTTCTTCGCTGGCCAGCCAGGCGACCGCATTCGCGATCTCTTCGGGCTTACCCATGCGACGCATGGGAACGCTGTTGATGATCGATTGCAGCACCTCTTCCGGCATCGCTTCGGTCATCGCGGTAGAGATGTAGCCCGGCGAAACCGTGTTCACGGTGATTCCCTTGGCTGCCGTCTCCAGCGCCACGGCCATCGTGAAACCATGCATACCGGCTTTTGCTGCCGAGTAGTTGGCCTGACCAAACTGACCGCGCTGGCCGTTTACCGACGCGATGTTCACGATCCGACCCCAGCCCTTATCGAGCATGCCGTTGATCACGTGACGGGTGACATTGAAAGCACTGTCCAGGTTGGTGGCAATAACCGCCTTCCAGTTGCCTTCGGACATCTTCTTCAGGGTGCCGTCGCGGGTGATGCCGGCGCAGTTGACCAGGATGTCAACGCTGCCGAACTCTCCGGCGATTTCATTGACCGCGCGCTCGCAGTCGGCAAAATCGGAAACATCGACCGCCACCAGGCCGATCGAAACACCATCGTCGTGCATTGCTTTGCGCCATTCCTCGGCAGATTCCTTTTGCGGCGGGAAATAACCGGCGACTACCGTGTGACCCTGCCTGGCCAGTTCGCGGCAAACCGCGGAGCCGATTCCGCCGTTTCCACCAGTTACAAAAGCAACGCGTTTGGTCATTCTTCTACTCCGTACTCGATTGGTTATCAGGGACATTCACACGACGACATGACACGGGACGTATTTGACGACGTCCCGCGTCACCTCGGGCATCAGGCTGCCTGCTTGGTAGCCAGCTCGCCGGCTTTCTCGACGCTGTCGCTGGTGTACTTGACAGCTTCCTCGACCATGCCCGACAGCTCGTCACGCACCGCGGTCATCATCTCGGTGGTATCGCGCAGGTTGGCCAGGAACTTCTCGTTGCAGCCCTTGAGCAGTTCGCTCTGGGCGGCCATGGCCTCTTTGTAGTCCTTGGCGGTGGTCATCAGCTCGACCTGCTTGGCGCTCGACTCCAGGCAGTCGTTCATCACCTTGGCCTGCTTGCTGGCAAGCTGCTCGAAGGTGCGCATGTTGAGTTCACCCAGACGCTTGGCCGAAGCGAAGACGTTCTCGTTGAACTGGTTTACCATTTCAAGAAATTCTTTGTTCATTTCAAATTCTCCAAGTAGTGATTCAGCGTGGTATTGTGCAGCGCAACAATGTTGCAGTGCACAATATCGGTCCTTTTGGGCGATTGTCAAGCGCAGAAACACAAAAAATTGCCGCATTGCAGCATTTATTTAACAACCTATTGTTTTAGTTGGAATTAATATGCCACTTCCACCGCCATCGGCACGCGAACCGGTGCACAAGCGACGCATCGAATGCCAGGGGTTTCGCCGCGAAGACGGACTCTGGGATATCGAAGGCAGCCTCGTCGATACCCGGACCGAGCCGATGGAAACCTTCGGCCGCGGCAAGATCGCACCCGGCGAACACCTGCACGAGATGTGGCTGCGCATGACGGTCGACGCCGATCTCTCGGTAATCGCACTCACTGGCAAGACCGTCCACGCACCCTACCCGGCCTGCCCGCATTTCCCCGAACGCTTCGACAAATTGGTCGGCCAGCGCATCGAGCCGGGATGGACGGCCAAGGTGCGTCTCCTGCTGGGTGGCCGTTGGGGCTGCACTCACCTGGTCGAATTGCTCGGCACGCTGGCGACGACGGCAGTGCAGACGGTCTATGCGTGGCGCGGCGAGACCGCTGGCCTGGTCGACGGCAGCGCCGCACCGCCCAGCGATTTCATCAATACCTGTCACGCGCTGGCCGAGGGTACCGAGGTGGTACGACGGCTGTGGCCTGAATCCGTCGAGAAAATGCCTCAGGACTGATCCCCCAGGCCTGCCGCTTCGCTGGCAATCGCCGATCTCGCGGTCCAGAATCCAAATCACATGGGCGGAGTTCGCTATGGCAGCCGGCTACCTGACAATCGAGACGCACAGTGATCACCCAGCCGTCGTGCGCCTGCGCGTGACGGAGCGGCGCCCCGAGCCTGAGCATGCAGCCGCCCATACGGCCCAGGTCCGCTATATCAGCCGCTTCAACGATCCGTTGACCGCGACCATGCATCTGCACGAGATCCTGCGGCGCAGGTTGATCGATCCCGATGAACACATGTACCGGACCGACTTCATCACTGCGATCGCTGCACTCGAATCGATCGACCTGCGCCATGAACGCATCTATCTCGACCCCCTCCTTGACGACGAAACCTGCGCCGAGATCACGCGCCAGACTGAAGAATTCGTCGCACGCCGACAACGCCGCGACAAGGTGTTCCAGGCGATGGGCTTCGTTGGCATTGCGATTCTGCTGTTCAACCTGTTTTTCTTCTCGCTCTCCTGATCGCATGACCCGCCCTAATTTCGCACAATCCTGATCTGGCGCAGGATTGAGCCGGGGCCGGCACCTATAATTTCAGTAGAAGTCTGCATCGCAGACGATGGCACGGGAGGTGGCCATGTCAGCCGAACCACAGACCGATATCGTCAGCGCACGAGCGGTGCGCGAGTCACCCTTGGGCAACGAGCTGAGCGACACGCAATGCCGCGCCCTGGCGGCCGTCGCCAGCGCGATCTGCCTCGACCAGGGCATGCTGCTGCTGGAACAGGGCCATGTCGACGATACCCTTTACATCGTCATCAGCGGATCGCTCGAAGTGTTCCGCGAAAGTGGCGGCGGTGAGACCGTCACGCTGCAGATGCTGCACGATGGCGATATGGCAGGGTTGCTTGGATTCATCGATGGCGCAGCCCACAGTGCCGGTATCCGCGCGGCACGGCCATCTGAACTGATTGCGCTGTCGCGTGGTGATCTCGAGTCCCTCCTGGCGAGCGACCCGGGCCTGGTTTACGAAGTCATGCGGGCGCTGGTACGCGCCGCACACCGCATCGTCGGCCAGATGAATACCCAGTTCGTCGAGATGTCCAACTACATCAACCGGCAGCACGGCAGATACTGACGGTCGCACTCGCCCACTGGACGGATCGGCGCTATAGATGCCTCAGGCTGCGGCGCTGTCGGGCAGGATGGTTTCGACGACGCCACCGACCAATTGCGCAACCTCTGGCATGATGCCGCAACAGGTCTCGATGGAAAGGCCCGTGTCATGCCAGGCACTGGCGGCCACGCTTTGCAGCGCGATCTGCAGGTCATCCTCACGATCGGCGCTCATCGCCATGATCGAGGCGATGTGGATAACGCTGGTGGACAGCGAATAGGTCTGCGAACGGCCCGGCTCTGGATGCATCTCGGTGGGCTCCCACAGTGTCTGCGGCAGTTTCCAGCGGCGCATCAATTCGCCGCCGACCTGCGCATAGTCGATACCGAGTACTGCCCGCTCGGCCTTGAACAGCGGCACCTGCTGCGTCTCTGCCAACGCCATGGCCTGTCCGGCCTTGTCGGGCGCGTACTGGTACAGGAACAGGTGACCGATGTCACTGAGCAGGCCCCCTACAAACAAGCGATCGGCATCGAGCACGTTGCACTGGCGGGCGAGTTCCCTGGCGCAGACCGCTGCCGTGACGCTGCGACGCCAATAGCGGTGGACATCCATGGTCTCCTGCGCCATGCCGGCGAAGCTCTGCGCGACAGAGACCGCCAGCACCAGGTCATGCACCTCCTGGGAGCCCAACAGGTTCACTGCACGCTGAACCGTATCGATTTCGGCAGCAAGACCGAAGTACGCACTGTTAACGATACGCAGCAGGCGGGCAGTGAGCGCGGGATCGGTTCCGACGACATCGGCGAGATCGCCCATGCTCGAATCCGGATCGTCCATAACGCTTTTCAGTCGCAGGTAAACATCCGGCAATGACACCAGCGATACATTGTCCGAAATTTGTTCCCAGACCGTTGCCATGTTGCGACTCACAAGTAAACGTTCAGAGGAAAACGGCCGGATACGCGAAATCTTGACCTGGGTTTGACCGGACAACACTTGCCGGTCGGAATCGGGGGCTAGTGGGGCAAGTGGAAAGTTCTGTAACACTCAGAGCCACTTTGCGAGTGCGAATCAAAGCGCGTTTCGCAGGCAATGGCAGGCCCTTTCCAAGGACTGCGACGCAACCCACAATGCTTGTGGCGCGGCTGAGCGTTACAGAACTTTCCACTTGCCCCACTCGAGTGCGCACAGGAATCTTGATCCCCGGATCGACCCGGGAGGCGACATGATCACACCGCAAAAATGGCTGCCGCACCTGCTGGCGATCGATGATCGATACCTGCTCGCCAGAGCGCTGTTCCTGCGCCTGCTGGCGCTGATCTACCTGGCCGCATTCGTTTCCACGGCGATCGAGATCCAGGGATTGGTCGGAAGGGACGGCATCCTGCCGGCCGATGCCTACCTAGACGGCCTGGAACGGGCAGTCGGCCCGCTGGCATGGATCCGCTTTCCAACCCTGTTCTGGATCGACGTCAGCGACACCACGCTGTTGTTGACCTGCTACGCCGGCATCCTTTTTTCGCTGATCCTGCTGATCGGCCGGCTGCAGACGGTCGCGCTGATCGTGTTGTTTCTGCTCTACCTGTCGCTGTTCAAGGTCGGACAGATGTTCTTCAACTTCCAGTGGGAATTCCTGTTGCTCGAGGCCGGCTTCCTCGCCATCTTCCTGGTTTCAGGTCCGTCACGCCTGCTGCTGTTCCTCTTTCACTGGCTGTTGTTCCGGCTACGCTTCGAGTCCGGCCTGTCGAAACTCGCCAGCGGCGATCCGAACTGGGCCGGCCTGACCACCTTGAATCACTATTTCGAGACTCAGCCGCTGCCACACATCGGCAGCTGGTATGTCCACCAGCTGCCCGAATGGCTGCTGCGAACCGGCACCGGCGCCACATTGCTGGTGGAACTGATCGTACCTTTCTTCATCTTTCTGCCGCGCCCGTTCCGGCTGGCCGCAGCAATCATCACGATCCTGTTCCAGCTGCTGATCATCCTTACAAGCAACCACAACTTCATCAACCTGTTGACCATCGCCCTGTGCCTGTTCCTGATCGATGACCAGGCCTGGCGGCGCGCTCTGCCCTGGCTGAAGGGGAGTTCCGCAACGGTCCGGCAAACGCCACTGATGGTCGCCTTCGCCCTGCCGCTGGTCGCGGTTCTGGTCGTACCGACCAGCATCTGGTCGGCATGGGAATACTTCGCCGAACGGCCACCGGTCGCCTGGAACCATCCGGCCAACTGGGTTCGCGGCTGGGGCCTGGGAAGCGTGTATCACATCTTTCCCAATATGCAGACGCAACGCCACGAACTGACCATCCAGGGCAGCAGCGATGGAATCAACTGGTCGGACTATCGTTTCCGCTACAAGCCGAATGCGGCGAACGAGGTCCCGCGCTTCATCGTCCCCCTGCATCCCCGACTCGACTGGCTGATCTGGTTCATCCCGCCTCAGCATGCAGGGATGCGGCCCTGGTTCGACGGCTTTATGCGCGGGCTTGCGCGCAATTCGCCTGCCGTGACTGGGCTGCTGGCACACAATCCCTTCGCCGGCGGCAGCGCGCCGCGTTACCTGCGCATCCTGGTCCACCGCTATCGCTTTACCACCCCGGGTGAGCGCGCAGCAACGGGAAACATCTGGCATAGCGAATATCTGGGAGAATTCCCGCGCGTACCACCGCGCAATCCCTGAGCCTCACTTGCGAAAGAAACCTCGCGCCACAAGGAAGTCGCGCATATGCCGGCGTTGCTTCCCCTGCACCGCCCGCGCCGTGCTCTCGCGCCAGTCACTCAGGCGCGCATTGCTG
>JAGRHE010000153.1 GCA_020445165.1 Gammaproteobacteria bacterium | reverse complement strand
CGGCGCCGGGCCCGCGGCCGGCGATCCGGTCGGGGCCGCCGCCGGTGCCGCTGGCGCCGCCGAACGCTGCTCCGCTGGCAGCACGGACCGCTCGCTCAGCGGGGCCGGCGAAGTCGCCGGCACTGGCTTTTCCGGTGCCGGCCGGGGGGCCGGCGTGGCCGCCGGCTGGGCATCGGCAATGACCCGCAGAACCCGTTGGCCGGCGGTAGCTTTGGCCGCAGCTGCACGCTCACCGCTCCCGGCTTCAGCCGGCGCTGGCGGTGCGCTGACCTCGGGCCGGGCACCGTCCGGAACGATCGGATCTGGGGTGCCAGTTGCCGCATCGGCGGCTACGGCATCCGACTCGGCGGCATTCAGCGCATCGCGCATGACGGCGAGCAGCGGGTCGTCAGCAGGCGCTACCTCGGCATCGGCCGCAGCTTGCAGCGCGGTATCGGGTTGGGAACCGACATCGTCCGTTTCCTCTTGCGGACCGGACAGACGACTGAGTTCAGGTAGCGAGATGGCCGGCGGTGTAACGGTGTCCGTATCCGGAACCGGATCCTCGATCGCCGCTACGCTGGCGACCTCGCTGGAATCGCGGCCTGCCGTGGACATCTGCGGTGAGTCCGCCACCCCGCTCTCGGCTGGAGGCATGGGTATAAGCGGCTCATCCGGGGTCGCGAGTTCCGCCAGCGCGGCGCTGCCGGCAGCCGCACGCGGGGACATGTCCGGCTCCGAATCTGGCGCGAGCACCGACGGTTGCCGCACCACTGCGGGTGGCGGCGGGGGCGCGACCTCGAACAAGGCATTGATCGAATCCTGGGACAACAAAACGGCCGCGATCGCGAACACCGCCAGGCCACCGCCAAGCCAGAGCCAGGGCGGCCGACGGACATCACGATCGGCACTGCGCAGACCGCGCTGTTCGGCCTGACGCCGCACGCGCGCCAGGACCTCCTCGAGCGAATCGAGCAGCGCACCCGGCCGACCATGCGCGGCGTGGTGCAGAAATGCGGCAAGGTCGTCGTTGATGTGGTCGGCCTCGTCGCCGGCATTGCTGCGCAGGAAGGTCGCGCTCTGCTCGGCATCGAACGGTGGCAGGTCGACATAGTGGACGTCCCACTGGCGGGTGGTCTGCGCCAGGCCGCCATGTCCGACCAACAGCAGCCGTCCACCCGCCGCGTGCAGCGTGGCCAGCCGCTCGATCGCGGCCAGGCCGAGGTGATCGGCATCGTCTACCACGACCAGCAAGTCCTGGCCGGCAAGCGCCCGGATCACGCCGCTCGGCCAGTCGGCGACGTCGTGCGCGGCCAGGCCGAGCTGGCTGGCGGTGGTTGCGGTGACCTCGTTGTCGATCCCGCCGCGCAGCCAGACGCAGGCGGCTTCGTCACCGACAACCTCGAGCAGGCGCCGGGTGAAACGTGTCTTGCCAGCGCCGGCCGGCGCTCGCAGGTAGATCACGTCACCGACATTACGGATCAGGTGCAGCAGCAGCTGCAGCCGCTCGGCGCGCGCCGGCGTATCGAAATAGGCAGCGTTGGCGTGCGCGTCAGCCACTGTGCAGCGTCCTGTCGAGGATTGCAGGATCGAAGTCCGCGCTGATCACGGAACGGCCGATGTCGTGCATCAGCACCAGGCGCAACTGCCCGTCCATCACCTTCTTGTCGACCGCCATCAGCTCGGCGAATCGGGCCGGCGGCACTTCGGCCGGCGGTGTCGTCGGCAGGCCCGCCGCAGCGATCAGTCGTTCCACACGCTCGACCTGCGCGGCACTCATCCAACCCTGGTTTGCGGACATGCGTGCGGCCATGCACATGCCGGCGCCGACCGCTTCACCGTGCAACCAGCTGCCGTAACCCATGCCGGTCTCGATCGCGTGGCCGAAGGTGTGGCCGAGGTTGAGCAGGGCGCGCTGCCCGGACTCGCGCTCGTCGGCGGCAACCACGGCGGCCTTGTCACGACAGGAGCGCTCGATGGCATACGACAGCGCGGCATGATCGCGCGCGACCAGCGAACTCATGTTCTGTTCCAGCCAGTCGAAGAATTCCGAGTCATTGATCAGACCGTACTTGATCACCTCGGCGAGGCCGGCCGAGAGCTCACGGTCGGGCAGCGTCGACAGCGTGGCGGTGTCGGCGATGACGCACTGCGGCTGGTGGAACGCGCCGATCATGTTCTTGCCGAGGGGGTGGTTGACACCGGTCTTGCCGCCGACCGAGGAATCGACCTGGGACAAGAGGGTGGTCGGCACCTGGATGAAATTCACGCCGCGCTGGTAGCTGGCTGCGGCAAACCCGGTCATGTCGCCGATCACGCCGCCACCGAGCGCGACCAGGGTGCAGCGCCGGTCGAAGCGATGTTCGAGCAATGCGGCGTAGATCAGGTCCATGACCTGCAGGTTCTTGTACTGCTCACCGTCGGGCAGGATCACCTGTGCCGTGTCGAAACCGTCCAGTGCGGCGCGCACTGTGTCCAGGTAGAGCGGGGCCACGGTCTCGTTGGACACGATCATCACCTGGCGGCCATGGATGTATGGCTCGTACAGGGCGGCATCGCCGATCAACCCGCTACCGATGAAGATCGGGTACGAGCGGTCGCCGAGATCGACGGTCAGCGTGCGCATGTCTTCGGTCATCGTGAACGGTTTCCTGCCGGCTCGTGGACGAATCGCAATGGGAATCTTACACCCGCGCTCGACGCCGGTTCAGCTCCGCAATGTGTCCAGTATCTCATTCGCGACCGCGGTTGCACCGCGGTTCTCGGTCATGATCACGTAGTCGGCGGTGGACCTGTACAAGGGGTCCCGGGTTTCCATGAGTTCACGCAGGCGGGTGAGCGGATCTTCAGTCTGCAGCAGCGGCCGGTTGCGATCGCGGTAGGTGCGTTCGTATTGCTGCTCCGGTGAACAGTCAAGGTAGAAGACGATGCCACGCGCCGACAGGTGCTGACGGTTCTGCGGCCGAAGCACGGCGCCACCCCCGGTGGCGAGCACCACGTTTTCGAGTTGGGTCAGGTCGTCGATCACCTGCTGCTCGCGCTGGCGGAAGCCGTCCTCGCCTTCGTACTCGAAGATGGTCGGGATATCGACTCCGGTGCGCTGCTGGATCTCGAGGTCGGAATCATGGAATTCCATGCCGAGGGACTGGGCGAGCTGCCTGCCGATGGTGGTCTTGCCAGCCCCCATGGGGCCGATCAGAAAGATGCGGTTTGGTTTGGCCATAGGCGGCAATGGTACGGTTGCAACGGGTCGATGACCAAATCCTGGCTCATACAGGCGGCATTACCCTGGACCTGGAACCGGCACGAAAAAGGGCCGACACCGTTAACGGCATCGGCCCTCGTGCTTTACCGGGACGCGCCCGGTCGCGCATTCAACGCAGGGTGAGCGTGTCCTTCAGGATCTTCGGTGTGACGAAGATCAGCAGCTCGCTGTTCTCGTCCTGCACCTGGTGCTGTTTGAACGCCCAGCCGACATAAGGCAGATCGCCGAAGAACGGCACCCGTGCGGTGTTGTCCGACTTGGTCCGCTCGAAGACGCCACCCAGTACGACGGTCTCGCCGTTGTCGACCAGCACCGAGGTTTCCAGTTCACGCGTGTCGACCGGCGGCACACCGAGTACGGCGCGGGTGAAGTCCGGATTGTCCTTGTTCAGCTTGAGATCCATGATCACGCGGTCGTCTGGCGTGATGTGCGGTGTCACTTCCAGTTGCAGCACCGCCTCCTTGAACGATACCGAGGTCGCGCCGCTGGAGGTGGCCTCCTGGTACGGGATCTCGACACCCTGCTTGATCACCGCCTTGTTCTGGTCGGACGTGATCACGCGCGGGCTGGAGACGATCTCGCCCTTACCTTCCTGCTGCATGGCACTGAGTTCGAGACGCAACAGGTACGAGGCCAGCTTGCCCAGCACCAGGTTGACCGCACCGCCACTGCCGGCCGCGAGCGTCTGCGGCAGGTTGACCAGCAGGGCCTGGTTACCGGAACCGGCCGGGTTCTCGATACTGGTCGAATCGGTATACGGCGTGGTCAGGTCGCCCGGCAGGCCACCGGAGATACGTGCGCCGCGCGAATCGCCGCCGGCGATGTCGTTGCCGTAGTTGCCGCTGATACCGAGTTTCACACCCAGGTCGCGGGCGAAGTCGTTGTTGGCGATGACGATGCGCGACTCGATCATGACCTGGCGCACCGGCACATCGAGCTCTGCCACCAGCTCACGCAGTTCACTCAGCTTGAGCGCGGTATCCTGCACCAGCAGGGTGTTGGTGCGCTCGTCGATCGACACGCTGCCACGATCCGATAACAGCTTGTTCTCGGTCGACTTCAACAGCGCAGCCAGGTCAGACGCCTTGGCATAGTTCACCTGGATCAGTTCGGAGCGCAGTGGTGCCAGCTCCTCGATCTGCTGCTGCGATTCGAGTTCGAGCTTCTCGCGCGCGGCGATCTCCTCGGTCGGCGCAACCAGCACGACATTGTCGTTGCGGCGCATAGACAGACCCTTGGTCTTGAGGATGATGTCCATGGCCTGGTCCCAGGGCACGTTCTTCAGGCGCAGCGTGATGCGGCCGGCAACGGTATCGCTGACGACCATGTTCAGGCCGGTGAAGTCGGCCAGCAGCTGCAGGACCGCACGCACCTCGATATCCTGGAAGTTCAGCGACAGGCGGTCACCCTCGTACACCTGCTGCTCACGCAGCTTGGCTTCCTTCTCCTGCTTGGTCAGGGCGCGGAACTCGACCGTGTAGGTATTGTTGGCCTGGTAGGAGAGGTGTTCGAACTCGCCGGTCGTGGCAATCGTCATGCGCACGTTGCGGCCGCTCGGACGCGTTTCGATCGTCTTCACCGGGGTTGCGAAGTCCATGACGTCGAGCTTGCGCGCGAGCTGTGCCGGCAGGTTGGTGTCCATGAAGTCGAGGACCACCTTGTCACCCTGCTGACGCATGTCGACCACGATCGATGGATCGGAAAGCTCGATCTCGACCCGACCCTCACCCTGGCTGCCGCGACGGAAATCGATATTGTCCAGGCCCATGCCGGAGCGGGTCACGACATTGCGGTCACTCGCCATTGCGGCACGCGGTGCCGCGGTCGCCGACATGCTGCCGGCACCACCGCCGGCACCGATGCTGACGTAAACCTTGTTGCCTTCGGCACGAATCTCGTGTGTGACCTGTTCCAGCAGGTTGATCACGACGCGGGTGCGGTCGCCGGCTTCTATCGCCGTCACGCTGCGCGCCATGCCGATCGACACCGGGGTCACCTTCTGGCTCAGCGCACTCGAGGTATTGGCCAGGTCGATGGCGATACGTGCCGGGTTGTCCGTGGTGAATGATCCCGGTTCGCCGACCGGCTCACTGGTAGTCAGCACGATTTCGACGCGGTTGCCGGGCAGCGCGGAGAAACTGATGTCCTGCAACTGGTTGGCCAGCACATCCGACACCAGGCCCAGTAGCAACAGCACACCGGCGGCTGCGGTCTTGTGCGCCTTTACCTTCATAAACATCGTGCCTTCTCCTATTCCTCGCCCAACGCCACTGCTGCTTCCTTCTCCTGGAAGCCGCCGCCGGTCGGTACGAGTTCAATCAGCTCTATTTTGTCTTCACTGATGCGGGTGATCTTGCCGTCGTTCAGACCCATGTAGTTGCCCGGGGCAACGCGATGGATGGTGCCATCGTCGGTCTTTACCAGGCCCCAGGTCTGCGCGTCCTGTTCGAGGGTTCCGACCATGCGCAGTGCGTCGAGCGCATATGCTTCGAGCTCCTCCTTGCGCCGGTTCGGATCGGGACGGATCCCGTTGTCGACGACTGCTTCCGCCTGTTCTGATTCGCTCTCCGGGGGCGTGAACGGGTCACGCCGTCCCTGGTCCTGGTAGGTGAAGCCGGTCACCTGCTTGACCTCGGGAATCGGCTCGATGCCGGACGGTGGACGCGATTTCACTTCACTGACGTAATCACGCAGATCGTTCATATCGTGGTTGGCACAGGCCGTCAAAAGCAGCGCCAGCGAAAGTACTGCGAACTTGCGCATCATCAGCCACCTGCCTCATCGAGATACCGATAGGTACGCGCGGTCGCTTCGAGCACCAGCTTGTCTCCCTCTTTCGAACGCGGCCGGATCTCGACATCATGGATGGTCACGATCCGCGGCAGGGCTGCCAGGCCACTGACGAACTCGCCGAACTCATGGTAATCACCGATCACGCGGATCCGGATCGGCAGTTCGGCATAGAAATCCTTGGGTACTTCGCCCTGAGGCTGGAACAGTTCGAACTCCAGCCCTGCGGCAAGACCGGTCTGCGAGACATCGACCAGCAGGTCGGCCACCTCGGTGCGGTTGGGCAGCTGACGCAGCATGGCGCCGAACGACTGCTCCATCTCGGCCAGCTGGGTCCGGTAGGCGTCGAGGTTCGCGGCCCGCGCCTGCTTGGTTTCGAAATCGGCGCGAAGATCCTGCTCGACCTTTTCGACCCCCGCCAGCGACACGTACTGTTCCTCGATGTCGAGGAAGTACCAGCCGACCGCAACCAGCGCGCACAGAATCAGCACCAGGGCCGCTTTGACCAGGGCCGGCCAGTCACCGATATTGCTGAGGTCGAGCTCGTTGAGCTCCTGCATGTTCATTTCGGCGCCTCCTCTTTCGGTACCACCTGTACCAGGTCCAGCTGGAAGGTGCTGGAGTTGGCGGCGCTGCTGTTCTGGTCCTTGTTTTCGATGATGCGCAGCTTGGGATCATTCATCCAGGGGCTGGCTTCGATGTTGCGCATGTAGGTCGAGACCCGCGCATTCGATTGAGCACGCCCGTTGAGGACGAGGTTGCCGCCGCGCTGCACGAGCTCGGTCAGGAAGGCACCATCGGGGACCACGGTAACCAGTTCATCGAACAGATGCACAATCTGGGGACGACTGACCTGCAGGTCCTCGATCACCTTCATGCGTGCGATCAACTTCTGCCGGGTACGCTCCAGGTCCTTGATCTCACGGATCTCT
>JAGRHE010000152.1 GCA_020445165.1 Gammaproteobacteria bacterium | reverse complement strand
CTTCGATTTGCTGCTTTAGGCGCCAGGTTTCGTGAGCTGACTTTCTTGATTCAGCTTCTTCCGACATCCGTTCAATAACTTCGCGAACGATGTTTTCGAATATCTTGCGTTTGCTGTTATTGGCCCAATCCAGCTCTCTCTCATTGCGATTCGCAATAATTCTGTTCAGCTTTTCCTGATAGTCGATACTGGGCGAGGAATATCCGTTTTCTTCATCTTCGAACAAGCAGCGTAGGTCTTTCGCATAAAACATCTTTACGAGCGCTTTGGCTTGCTTCTTACGTTCCGCGAATTCATATAGTAACCGCAACGCTTCCCCAAAAAGGCGAGGTGACCTGGGATACTGACTGCTTCTCTGCACCGGCAAGTAAAGGGAATCAGTCATGACGTATCGCCAGCTCACCTCTGGAGAGAGGTATATGCTCTCTGCACTTCGCAAGCAAGGCCTGTCGCAAGCCGACATCGCCCGCCAATTAGGCCGATCACCGAGCACAATCTCCCGCGAACTGCGGCGTAATGCCTGCCCGACAAGCGGCTTCTATCGCCCGCTTAGGGCAGATGCTCGTAGTCGGCACCGTCGCTCGATCTCACGACGCAACGCTCAATTCAATGACGCCCATTTCGCCGTTGTTCACCGCTACCTGAAAGAGCGCTGGAGCCCCGAACAGATCGCAGGCCACTTGCGCCTTCACCGCATCATGCTGATCAGCCACGAAACCATCTATCAACACATCTGGGCTGACAAGGCGGCTGGCGGCAATCTGTACCGGCACCTTCGACAAGCCTCCAAGAAGCGACGAAAGCGCTACCGCGCCTACGACAGCCGGGGCCGCCTGGCCGGCAAGCGCCACATCACCGAACGGCCACCCATCGCCGAGACGCGAAGCACCATCGGCCATTGGGAAATCGATACCGTCATGGGACATGGCTCCAAGGATTGCATCGTGACCCTGGTCGAACGCAAGACCGGCTACCTCATCATCGGCAAGCTCAAGGACCGGACCAAAGAAGCCTTGAACCGATGCGTGATCCCGCTCATCCACGCCTTCGGCTACGCCATCAAAACGATTACCGCCGATAACGGCACCGAATTTCACGGCTATCAGGTCATCGAGCAAGCCACCGGCATTCGCTTCTACTTCGCCACACCCCATCACTCTTGGGAACGCGGCACCAACGAGAACACCAATGGCCTCATTCGCCAGTACCTACCCAAGCGAACCAGCATGGCGGCTCTCACACAGCAGCAGTGCAACGACATCGCCAACCAACTCAACCGCAGACCAAGGAAACGCCATGGCTACCGGACACCCGAGGAACTATTCGATGCCTTCGCCTGATCGTTGCACTTCAAACTTGATGCTAGGCCTGCAATACCATTCCATTGACATAACAGCGCAGAATTATAGCGAAACAAGTTCAGCCCCAATCGATCAGGGAAAGCAAATTTCTGAGCAATTGTTTCGACTGACTCGGAAGTGGCGATCTTCAATTGGGGGTACGCGAGCACTCCATCAATCACAAGTAAACATTCGCATTGGACAATCGGCACGGCGCGTGTAATTTTGGTGGCGTGAACAGGGTTCTCATCGTCGCGTACCACTTTCCTCCGATCCGCCATTCCAGCGGTGTCCATCGCACACTCAATTTCGTTCGCCACCTGCGCGACCACGGCTGGGAGTCGCTGGTCCTGACCGTTCATCCGAGGGCGTATCCCGAGGTCGGTGCCGATCTCCTGAACGAAATTCCGGAAACGACCGTGGTCGAGCGTGCATTTGCCCTCGATGCGGCACGCCATCTGTCCCTGGCCGGGCGTTTCCCCAAGTTCGCGGCGAATCCGGACCGCTGGGCGAGCTGGTTGCCGTTCGCGCTGCACGCCGGCCGGCGCCTGATCGGCGACAACGCGCCTTCCGCCATTCTGAGTACCTACCCGATTGCGACCGCACACCTGGTCGGCGAGCGCCTGGCGGCCTGGTCCGGCTTGCCCTGGATCGCCGATTTCCGCGATTCGATGTACGACGACGGCTACCCGACCGATCCGCGCCAGCGGGCGATCCATGTCCGGATCGATCGCGCGGTGGCACAGGGCTGCACGCGCGCCCTGGTGACGACGCCGGCGACGCGACGTCTGTACCGGTCGCGCTACCCGGCGCTGCCGGACCGGCATTGGCAGTTGATCCCGAACGGTTACTCGGAACACGATTTTGCGGCCCTTGGTCCACAAGCCGGTGGCGATGCCGGTGACAGCGGCCGCCGCGTGTTGCTGCACTCGGGAATCCTGTATCCGGTCGAGCGGGACCCGGTTCCCTTCTTCAAGGCCTTGCGGGCGCTCAAGCGAATGGGTGTGCTGGACGCCTCGCGCCTGCAGGTTCGGCTGCGAGCGACCGCGCACGATGAGATCTATGCCCCGATCCTGCGTGACATGGACCTCGATGACCTGGTCGAACTGGCGCCGGCGTTACCCTATCGCGAGGCGCTGGCCGAGATGACCCATGTCGATGGTTTGCTGTTGTTGCAGGCGGCCGGCTGCAACCACCAGGTGCCGGCCAAGCTGTACGAGTACCTGCGCGCGCAGCGACCGATCATCGCGCTGACCGATGCCGGCGGGGACACGGCACAGATTCTGCGCGAGGCCGGTGCCGACAACCTGCTGCCGCTCGACAGCCAGGCGCGGATCGAGGCCGGGCTCCCCGCGATGCTCGATGCCTTGGATCAGGGCCGGTTGCGTGTCGCGCCGCGTGCGCTCGTCGACCGCTATTCGCGCGAGCATGGCGCGGCGAGACTGGCGGAGATCCTGCAGGAAATCACCACGCCGGGATGACGGCGCGTCGGTTGACTCTCGAATCAGGCGCGTCCGTGCAGGCGACCGACCAGGGCGCTGCGGTAGGCATTGAGGTGGTACATCCGGCGGATCTCGTCCGACCACTTGGTGTGCCAGTCCATCACCTTGCCGTAGAACTCGATACGGCCTGCCTCGTGGTTGTCGAAGATTGGCGGGAAGTATTCACGCCGCATCAGCAGTGCCGGCGACGAGGTCTGCACCGATTCGTCGTAGGTGGTCTTCAGAATGATGAACGCCGAGCCGTTGTGGATACACAGGTCGACCGCGCTGAGGCTGTCGCCGTAGTAGCACTGGTAGATGCGCGCGTTGCCGGTTGCCGCGTATTCCTCGAGCAGCGCGCCATAGAAGCGGCCCTGTTCGTTGTCCGGGTGGATGGCGGTACCGCCCTCGGCCTTCCAGCCCTTGGATTCGAGTTCGCCGTAAATGCGCACGCCTTCGCGCATCTGCTCCGGGCGGTCGAGCATCTCCACCCGTAGCGCGGTGTCCTCGCGCTCGAGCCGGTTGCGCTGACGTTTCATGTTGTGGCGCAGGTTCTTGCCGCGACTGGCCCAGTAGTCGTCGAACGATTTGTCGACGGTGATGCGGGCGGTATCGATGTAGTCGAGCGTTTTCAGTGTCGGCGATTGCGCGGGACGGGCGATGATGTCCGGATCCTGCTGGGTCAGCGCCAGGATCTGGCAGCTGACGGGCAGTGCGTCGAGCAGTTCGCGGGTCAGCTCCGCCGGTGACAGCTGCGGTGCCTGGATCGATGCGCCAAGCGGTGCCTGCGAGGGTTGCAGGGTGTTCCAGCTGCCAACCCGGCCGGCGGCCAGGATCGCGATCGCATGCGGCGCATCGGGTTCACCGCACAGCGCGATCTGCTCTTTGCCATCCCCCAGGTGTTCCAGCGCCAGCCGGTAGAAGCGCGATTCGAGCAGCGGGTGCTGGTAGTGGGTCTGGTTGAGCGCATCCCAATGAGGCGCGATCGATGCGAATTCTGAAGCGGGCATGAGCCGGCACGACATGGTTTTCAGCCTGTTATTAGCAAAGAGGAATCACTGCGAGCGCAGCTGCTCGCGTATGGTGTCGACCATCCAATCGATTTCATCCGGCCGCAGCTCCGGGTGGCACGGGAACTGGAACACGTGGCGCGACAGGAACAGGGTGTTGCTGCACACCGATTCATCGATCTCGGGGTAAAGGTATTCACCGAAGCGCCAGATCGGAACGCCGGCATGCTTGAGTCGGGGGAACATCACGCTCGGGTTGTCGACCACCATCGGCACCACGAGTGGCACGACGTCCCCGGGCAGCGCAGGAAACAGCGGGGCGATGCCTGGGACATCGGCGAGTGCATCGACGATGTGCTGGTAGTTGTGCCGGCGGCCGTCGCCGATCCGGTCGGTATCGGTGCGCTTGAGGATCAAGCGCGAGACGCGCGACATGCGGGCATTGATCCACTTCGGTTCCAGCGCATAACCACCCTCCGACGACGAAGGTGCGAAGCTGCCATCGATCCGGTTGCGCAGCAGCTTCTTGGTCGCACCCCAGACGGTGTCCTTGAGCGCCACGGCGGCGCGCAGCGGCAGGCTGACCAGCTTGAGGCGGCCATAACGCATGGCGTACTCGAGAATGCTGATCGTGCCCTTGGCCTCGAGCGACCATGAGGGTTGGAACAGGTCGATGTCATCGAGCCTGTGCCGGCTCGAGGCGAGCAGTCCGCCGTCGAACAGGGGGAAGAACTTCATCGCGCTGCCGATCGCGTAATCGCCGAACCTGCCGATCGCGTTCTCTTTCCGGCCGCAGAAGAAGGCGTGCGCACAGTCTTCGATCAGGATCAGTTCGTGCCGGTCGCACAGTTCGCGCAGCGGCTGCATGACCTGGTCGAAGCCGAAGTAATGGGTTGCGAGGATGGCGCGGGTGCTCGGCGTGATCTTGCCGGCGATGTCGTCGAGATCGACATGGGTATCCCTGCCGATCCGGTAATACACCGGTTGTGCCTCGACATGCTCGACCGGTGCGATCATGGATTCGCAGTGGTAGGCCGGCACCAGTACCTCGTCGCCGCGGCCGATGCCGGCGTGCTGCAGCGCCAGCGCGATAGCCGCGCGGCCGGCGGACACGCACACATGCGGGATGTCGAGCAGCGAGGAGTAAGCGCCCGCTGCGTGCCCGAGCCCGGACCAGCCGATGGTCGGTGTCAGCGGAATCGCGGCCGGCGGATAGTCATGGCCGCCTGGGGGCGCGCCGGGATTGCACACGGCAGCGGTTGGGGACGTGGTCTCGCTCATTGGAACCTGTATCGGCGACACGTCACCGGGATGTAGTTTACTGGTTCAGCCTTTCGCTGCGTGCCGATGCCTCGGATTCGAGGCGCTTGATCTTGCGTTGCAGGCCGGACAGCGGGTAGCCGAGCTCTTTCGCACGCTTTGCGTATCCCTTGGCTTTGTCCAGGTCGCCTAGATCGACCTGCAGCAGGCCGATGTTATAAAGGATCTCGGCGTGGTCGGGGTGTTGTTTCTCTGCTATTGCGTATTCGGCCAGTGCCTGCTGCAGCTTGTCACGGCGGTGCAGGTAGATGCCATAGATTGCCGAGACCATGCCGTCGTACGGGGCAAACACCTTGGCGCGCTGAAAGTAGCACTCCGGCGGTGGATATCCGCTTCGCTGAAACTCCATTCCCTTGAGTTTCTCCTCGCCTTCGGCAGTTAGTAGCCGAAGGTAATATCGAGCCATGGTCCACAGCGCACGTGGATGGTTGGGAAATGCGCGCAGGGTGTAATCGATATCAGCGTTCAAGGCCCCTGCTTGTCCTCTCTCCAACTGCTCGACAACTGATGTGAAGTGAGCGTGTTCGACCATTACGAGAGGATTGGCATAGCCGCCACCTGTGAGTTGAGCAAAGCCACCAATTCGGCTCGTCTCGGGGTCGTTGTAGTCGAATGGGCCAAAGCCCTGAGGTCTGCCATAGCACTCGACGCCGTTGAAAGTTTGTCCCGGCCACCCGATCGTCTTGTCGAGAGTCCGGAATTTCGCGTTCGCCGGCGCCGCCGCAATCGCCGCGCCGGTTACGGCGAGGATGAGTGCCAGGACGGATGCAGTCGTCATGAGTGCTCGGGATGAAAGTCTGGGCATGGCTGGGTCTTGTGCAATCTGCGATGAGTGGGCGCGGGATTCACGGTAAATTAACGGCTTTCTCACCCGAGACCTTGAATCCGTGATGTCTGCTTACGACCGCCTGTACCGCTTTACGTTCGAAAAATTTCCCGTCCGCGGTGAGATCGTCGTACTGGATGCCAGCTGGAAGGCGGTGGTCGACAGGCATGCCTATCCGGCCAGCGTGCTTGATTATCTCGGCCAGACCTTGGTCGCTGCAACCCTGATGTCGGCGACCATCAAGCTCAAGGGCGCGCTGATCGTGCAGCTTCAGGGCGACGGCCCGCTGCAGACCCTGGTCGCGCAGGCGACCGACAGCCGCACCCTGCGCGGCATGGCCCGGGTGGCCGATGGCGCCGTGCCGGTCGTCGATGACCTGCATGCCGCGCTCGGCAACGGCCGCATGGTGATCACGGCCGAGGCCGCGAATCGCGAGCGCTACCAGGGGATCGTTGCAGTCGAGCAGGCGACGGTCGCCGCCGCGGTCGAGGCCTATTTCGCCCAGTCCGAGCAGTTGCCGACCCGTCTGTGGCTGGCCGCCAGCACTGAACGTGCCGCCGGCCTGCTGCTGCAGCGGATGCCATCAGCGGCCGCGGTCGACGATGATGACTGGCGCCGGGTCTGTCTGTTCGCCGACACCCTGGGTCGCGACGAGTTGCTCGATGCCGGCCCCGAGACCCTGTTGCGACGTCTGTTCCACGAAGACGACGTGCGCCTGTTCGATCCCGAGCCGGTGGCATTCCGCTGCAGCTGTTCGAAGAGCCGGATCGAGGATGCCTTGCGTGCGCTGGGACAGGAAGAAGTCGACGCGATCCTGCGTGATCAGGGCGCGATCGAGGCGGATTGCGAATTTTGCAATGCGCATTACCATTTCGACGCGGTCGATACCGCGGCCCTGTTCGTCGACGCCACGCCGGCGCAATCGCCGGATGCGGCGCAGTAGTCTGCAGCCTGCAACGACGCCGGGCTCAGTGGGCGGGCAGGCGCCCCCTCGCCCCCGGGTGTCGCCAA
>JAGRHE010000151.1 GCA_020445165.1 Gammaproteobacteria bacterium | reverse complement strand
GTATTGGTCGCGGCGGTCAAGCTGGCCGAGCAGGCGACCATCGTTGCCGGCCCGGCGGCATGGTCACTCGGCCTGCTGGTCGTGGTGCTGGCCGCGGCGGCGACCCAGGTGCATCCGCAGCGCCTGTGGGACCGGGTCGCGTGAGCCCTGCTGCAGCCACAGCATCGGGACGTCGTCTGGTCGCCTGTCACAGTTGCGGCCTGGTCAACCGTTGTCCGCAGACTTGTTCAAACCTGCGCTGTGCACGCTGCAACAGTGTGCTGCACCGGCGCATACCACGCAGCGTGTCGCGCAGCTGGGCGTTCCTGGTGGCGGCAATCATGCTCTACCTGCCGGCCAATCTGTTGCCGATCATGCACGTTACCTCGCTCGGCCAGGTGCGTGCCGATACCATCCTCAGCGGTGCTGAGTTCCTGTTGCTGCATGGCATGTGGCCGTTGGCGCTGATCGTGTTCGTCGCCAGCATCCTGGTACCGTTGGCGAAGATGGTGATCCTGGCCTACCTGCTGGTATCGATTCAGCGACACTCGTCGGTGCGTGCGCTCGATCGCACGCGCCTTTACCGCTTCACCGAGTTCGTCGGCCGCTGGTCGATGGTCGACGTGTTCGTCGTGACCGTGCTGGTCGCGCTGGTGCACCTGGGTGCGGTGGCACGCATCGAGGCGGCCGCCGGTGCCCTGTTCTTTGCCGCAGTGGTGATCCTGACCATGTTCGCTGCGCGTACCTTCGATCCACGCCTGATCTGGGACAACGTCCAGGACCAAGATGACCGATAATTCCCGCCCCGAAGACTCCTTGACCGATCAGCTGCCCGAAGCGCGCATCGACACCCAGCGACGGATTTCGCTGGTCTGGCTGATTCCGCTGGTCGCGCTGCTGGCTGCGGCCTGGCTGGGTTATCGCGCCTATACGGAGCAGGGGGCGCTGATCACGATCGCGTTCGAGACTGCCGAGGGCCTGGAGGCAGGCAAGACCCGGGTCCGCTTCAAGGATGTCGATATCGGCACGGTCGAGTCGATCGACCTCGCAGCCGGACTCGATAGGGTGCTGGTACGGGCCCGGATCTCGGCGACCATGAGCGATTACCTGAACGACAAAGCGCGCTTCTGGGTCGTGCGTCCTCGCCTCACACGCAGCCAGGTGTCGGGCCTGGGAACCCTGGTAGGTGGCGCCTACATCGCTGCAGACCTGACCGATGGCCAGGCTGGCGAGCGCACGTTCGATGGCCTGGAGACACCACCCATCGTCACCTCGGTCGAACGCGGCAGTCTGTACGTGCTGGTTGCCGATGCGCTCGGTTCGCTGGCCGAGGGCTCGCCGGTACTGCATCGCGGCATCGAGGTCGGGCGCGTGGTCGGTTATTCGCTCGGTGACGATCAGCGGGTCGCGATCCGCGTCTTCGTCGATTCGCCCTACGATGCCTGGGTCAGCGTCAACACGCGTTTCTGGAATTCCTCCGGCGTCGGCCTTTCGCTCGATGCCTCCGGTCTGCGCGTGAACACCGACTCACTGGCCTCGGTGCTGCTCGGTGGGATCGCGTTCGGAGACCCCGTCCAGGCGCCGCCGGCGCAGCGCGCACCGGCCGGGTACGAGTTCAGCCTGCACGGTGATCGCGACGAGGCGATGGCGCAGCGCTTCGAGCGGCGCGAGTCGTGGCAGATGCTGTTCGACGGCTCGGTGCGCGGTCTCGTGGCGGGAGCGCCGGTCGAGTTCCGTGGTATCCGGATCGGCGAGGTCAGTGCGATCGATCTGCGCCTGGACGGCGCACAGCGTCGGGTCGAGATCCCGGTGACGGTGACCATCGAGCCCGGTCGCCTGGGCGGTGATCCAGGCCTGGCCAACGACCCCGAGGCCTTGCGGGCGCTGTGGGACGGACTGGTCGGGCAGGGACTGCGCGCGCAGCTCAAGACCGGCAACCTGCTGACCGGGTCGCTGTTCGTCGACCTTGATTTCCATCCCGATGCCACGACACAGGCGATCGCCTGGGACGAGCCGGTGCCGCGCCTGCCGACCGTGCCGGCGACGCTCGAAGAGCTCAGTGGCGTACTGACGCGGTTGGCACAGCTGCCGTTCGAACAGATGGGGCGCGACCTGGCCGCCGCCCTGGGTGCGCTGCGCGACACCACCCAGGCGACCAATGCCCTGCTGACGCGGCTCGATCGCGAGACTGCGTCGGAGCTGAACAAGACCCTGGTCCAGACCCGCAGCACGCTGTCGGCGCTGGAAAAGATTCTCGCCAGCAACTCGCCGCTGCAGGCCGAGGCGCACCGGGTGCTCAAGGAACTGGGCAGCGCAGCGCGTTCCCTGCGTATCATGAGCGACTACCTCGAACGCCATCCTGAAGCACTCTTGCGCGGAAAAGGAGACAACAATCCATGAAGTCAGGTGTCTGCCTGTTGTTCGCAGCGCTGCTGATCGGGGGCTGTGCGAGTACGCCGGAATCCCGCTTCTACCGGCTCGGTGAAGGGCCTGCCGCAACGGCCGCTCAATCGACCGAGGTGTCGTTGGCGCTCGGGCCGATCGGTCTGCCGCAGTACCTGGATCGTCCGCAGATCGTCAGCCGCGGTGGCGACAGTCGCTTGAACGTGGACGAGTTCAACCGCTGGGGCGGGGCACTCGACGAGGAGATCGAGCGCGTGCTGGTCGCGCAGCTCGGTCGCCGGCTGGGCACGGCGCGCATCTACAGGTACCCAAGTCGGATCGTCGCCGCGACCGATTACCGCGTGGCGCTGGAAATCCGCAGTTTCGACGGTCCGCTGGGTGGCAGCCTCACGCTCGACCTGGCCTGGTCCCTGATCGATGAGCGCAGCGCCGACGTGGTCGAGGTACGCCGCGCCGAATACACCGAACCCAGCGCCCGGCCGGACTACGATGCCTATGCGGCCAGTCTGGGCCGACTGTTGGCACGGCTGTCTGATGATATTGCGGCAGCGGTGCGGGATGCCGTGGAAGGGGCAAAGAAAAACCCGCCGCGGAGCGACGGGTAAACGAAAGAGTCAGGAGGAGTGAGATCCCACGCGTTCGCATTCATATCAAATGTGGCGCGTTAGGATTAGTTTCGTTCAGTCCGGGCCATCCTGCTTTGATCTTCCTCAAAAACATTATCGATCACTGATGTTGTCTGAGTGGGTGCGGACTAGCCGTGCCGGCAATCGTGCAAAAACTGCGATAAGACAAGAAAATGGCGTTTCCGATAAAGATCGCGCGATCACAGCCGACAATGGATGGAGAACTCAACTACCTGATGTCGAAGCGGTTTATTCCGTTTCATCCGAGTCTGCTGAGGCGCGGGCGGCAAGATCCTGCGAATCTAGCGATTAGAGCATTAGGAAAAACTAATGTACATTGGGATGAGGCGAATTCCGGCCCCCTGTTCGAGGCAACCATGTCGCAGGCTTCTTCCGTCGACCAAAAGCGCTCACTGTTCCCGTCCGGCTGGGTGATCGGTACTGCCGCTGCGGATCTCGCACGCAATGACCCGGGGGTGCTGCTGCCGGGCGATCCGATACCCGAGGATCAGCGTGAAGGTGCCGGCGAGTCGTCCCTGCCGGCAGCGACTGCTGGCAACGTCCATTCGCGCGCGGCCGAGATCGCCGCACTGCATGCCGAGAACGAGCGCTTGCGCCAGCGCATCATGGCCACCCGGCAACGCCTGCGACCGCTCGTCGATCGCGCCAATGGCGAACCCCGGGGCGTGCGCTCCGACAGGATGGCCGCAGACCCTGCCCGTAACGCACGACATTCGCAATCGACAGCACCGCGGCGTGCAGGCATCCGCCGCTTCGTGGTCGGGCTGATGTTGCTCGCCGTGACCGTTGGCGTTGTCGGCGGCTGGTTTGCGATGCAGGGATCGGATCAGCGGGCGAGGGCGGTTGAACAGGCACGTGCCATCGGTGACGACTGGCAGACCAGTGTCGCCGTCCTGGGCGAAAAGCTCGCGAGCGGTTCCGATGCGCTGGTCGCACGGGTCGACAGTATGACCACGCGGGTCGCCGGCATGTGGACCCAGGCCGCCGGGCGGTGGTCTGAACAGGATGCCGCCGTCGACGATGCCGGTGCGGTTCAGGCCGCCGGCGCACCTGCTTCATCGGGTGTCAGCAGCGCTGCGGCGACCGCCAAGGACTGACCCGTGTGTTGCGTCGGGCGCCCGGCCCGACTCAGGTCCCTGCCTCGACCAGGATCGGGGCATCGCGCTTGAGCTCCGACAGATCCCATCCGCATTGACGTTCGATCGTTGCGAATAACTGCGCGTCTGACTTGTGCAGCATGCGCAGGGTCGGATCGCTGTCGCCGCGCTTCGGCCGCTGGTCCCAGATATGTCCCGGCGACAGCCGACAGGGCTTGCTGTACTTGGCCGGGTAGTGCGCCTCGGCAAACTTCGTCTGTCCCCAAACCTTGGCCCGGCGCGGTGCCTCGCCGCGCTGTGCGACCGTGATCGCCAGGTACTTGCCGCGATACCGCACATCCGGATTGCGGCGCTGGTGGCGGCTGCGATTGAAGTCGATCGGTCTTTCGGTCAGTGCCCCGCCGACCAGTTCCATCGAGTCCTGGTCGAAGAACACCGGTTCGCCGGTGGGCAGTGTCACGCGAAATTGGCGGGTGCGGTTGTCGACCTCCAGCGATGGCAGCTGGCGGCGCGGGAAGAAGTGCAGTTCGCGGAACATATTGTCGTGGCTGAAGCGCCCGGACAGCTTGACGTCATCATTGATCGCCAGGTGAATGTTCTCGCGTGCGCGGTCGGCGAACATGAAGGCGTATTCACGGCGCGCGCCGACCTTTTTCAGGCCAACCGGGTTGACCGTGGGCGAGCCGTTGTTCTGGAACGCGAAGCCGACCACCGAGCGGCGCCGGTCGGGGTCGTAGAAGTAGTAGCGCAAACCGGGGATCGCCGTGGTCCGGATGCTGCGGTCGTAGCGGTGTGGATCGCGGATGGCGTCGCGTTCCGGAGCGACCGGTTGTGCCAGCTCGGCGAGACCATCGAACGCCGGCTTGGCGCGGTACCCGGTATCGGCGGGTGAAGTGGGTTTTTGCTGTACCGGTGCGCACGCGGCGGCGAGCGCGGCACAGCAGACGATGATCAATCTGCGCACGTCTGGTCGTCCTGGGTGTTGCATCTGAGACTGGGAATATAGGCGAAAACGGCGCCCGGGATGTGACCGCTGCCACGGAAGAGCGCTCAGACGTGCAATCTGCGAAGCGGATTCGCAGGCGGCCCGGCGCTTAAGAGCTTTTCAGACGCAGCTGGTCGGCGCGGCCTGCCGGACGCTGTGATCCGGACCATTGCGCATGCGCTCGAAGTACGAAACGTGGGCCGGCGAGCCCGGTGGCCAGCAGGCGAGAAATGCGTCGAGCCAGGCGGCCTGATCGTAACGGACCGGCAGCGCATCGATATGCACGCCGCCGTGGACCAGGCCGTACAGCGCTTCGTGCGGTGATGGCCGGGTGGCGATCCGGGTGACGACACCGAAATGCGTACCGCTGAAGTTGGGCATGCCTGCCGACCCGTTGTTGATCACGACATGGCCCTGTGCGAGCTGGCGGCACACCGGCAGGCAGGTGTGACTGCTGGCGAAAAGGTCGACCCGGGCTGCGGCAAAGCGATCGCCAAGCCCGTCCCGGTGCCGCCGATCGGCGAGGCGGGCGATGTCGAAATCCCACCCGGCCAGGCTGTCCGCATCGCCGTGCACGACACCGATACGCAGGTCGCCAACGCGGTAACGCGCGACCAACGGCAGTTGCGCGAGTCGGGCGAGCAGGTCGGGGTGACGCGCGGCGGTTTCCCTGAGCCGGGCATGGATGAGGTTCGAGCGCTCGACCGTTGCGTCATCGACGTCATCCGGGTAAGCGCAGCCGCAACCGGCATCGCCGCCGTTCGATGGCAGTTCCGCCTCGACGTTACCGAGAATGGCATCGTGTTCGAGCACGCGCGTGTTGATGTCGCGAAAGCCGGCATCGTCGACGTTGAACCAGTTGAAATCGCCGTTGAAGCACAGCCGTGCCGGACCCGGTTCCCGCGCTGTCATTGCCAGCAGTGCGTCGAGCGCCAACGTGTTGCCGTACAGGCCGCCGGCCAGGTACAGCGT
This sequence comes from Gammaproteobacteria bacterium, assembly GCA_020445165.1. Next base: position 927 of record JAGRHE010000151.1, on the reverse strand, counting down.
GTCGGTCATCGTCTCGGCGGCCGCGGCGATCGCCGCAGCGCCGTGGCGGTAACGCAGTGGACAGCTGCGACCCGGTTGGTTCACGCCGCCTCGCTGGTGGCGCGCCGCCGCGTGATCGCCAGTGGCAGCAGGAAACCGGCGGTGCAGATCATCAGGCCATACAGGTTGGTACCCAGCAGCAGCGCGTACTTGCCTTCACCGATGGCCCAACCCGGCGGGATCGCGCCGACCGCGAGCATCACGCCCAGTGTCATGCCGCTCCAGAACGACAGGTGAAACGACAGCGGTGAATAGCTGACCCACCGCGACAGCAGGAACACCGGGGCCAGGCCGATGACCATGGTGCCGGACAGCGTGGTCGCCTTGAGGATGTCGGTGCCGGCGATCATCGGCAGGTTGCCGAGCACGGCGAACAGCAGCATCGCAACGGCGCCGTTGCGAACCGCCCGGCTGCCGGGCGTGCGTCCGGCGAGCAGTGGCAGTTCGTGGGCGACCGATTTCGACAGCGAAGCGAAGGTCGAATCCAGGGTCGACGCGGCCGATGAAACCATGACCGCCGCCATGGCGAAGAAGCCGGCAATGCCCAGCACCCGCGCCACCTGGGCCGGCACGTTGCCGTCCGAGCTGATGCCTTCGAGCCGGGCATGCACGCCGACCAGGCTGAACGCGAGGATTGCGATAAAGCCCAGCACTCCGGCGACCACGAAGGCACGCAGCATGCTCTTTTCACGACTGATAAACCCGCGGTCGGTCAGCACCGGGTCGTGGAAAGGGTAGGACAGCACCTGCAGCAGCGCCACAAGCAGCAGGTCGGCACCGGCGTCCAGTGCGAATTCACCTTCGCTGAGCAGGCGTGCCGGGCCGTGGGTCGGTACGATCCAGGCCAGCACCAGGCCGAGGAACAGCACGAAAACAACGGCCTGGATC
>JAGRHE010000150.1 GCA_020445165.1 Gammaproteobacteria bacterium | reverse complement strand
AGTACAGACGGGTAACCCCGCGCGCCGCCAATGCCCGACGCAAAGACGGCAGCAATTCATCCGGCAGGTCCTCGGTCCGAGCCTGCTGCGCCGGCACGGTGAGCTCGGCGCAGATGCGATCGCGGTACTTTCGCTGCAAGCTGTCCGCAAGCCGGTCGATGGCATCCGCCTGCCCGACCGGTACCGCTGACACCGGTGATTCCGAAACCATGGCAAAGTTCTCTGAATGTTCTATACTTCGATCAGTATAGAACACAAACAGAACCGTTCGACAACACAGAGAGAACAATATGGTTCCCCCGTCCCTGACCCGACGCCAACAGGAAATCTACGAATACCTGCGCGAACATCTCGACGATTTTCCGCATCCGCCGACCCTCGACGAACTTTGCGATGCCCTGGGACTCAGCTCACGCGGTTCCCTGCACAAGCAGATCCAGGCCCTGATCGAGGCCGGCCTGGTCGAACCGATGAACAATCTGCGCCGGGGCATCCGCCTTGCCGAACACGAACCTGCCGCGGAAGATGTTCCGGATGATATGGGACTGCCGCTGTACGGCTACATCGCAGCAGGCCAACCGATCGCGGCAATCCGGAACCCGGAGATGATCGAGGTACCACCCCAGTTACGGACGAACAATCCCTGTTACGTCCTCGAGGTGCGTGGTGACTCGATGGTCGATGACGGCATTCTCGATGGCGACTGGGTCGTGATCGAGCACCGCGCGCAGGCGCGCAACGGGGAGATCGTGGTGGCCCTGGTGGACGGTGAAGAGGCCACGCTCAAGCGCCTGGAGAAAGGAACCCGGGAGATCATCCTGCACCCAGCCAACGCGCAATTACAGCCGATGCATTTCGCGCCCGAGCGGGTGCAGATCCAGGGTGTGCTGGTCGGCCAGATGCGTCGCTACCACTGATACGAGCGCTAGACCACAGGCCTGGCGGCTGGTACCCGAGCTAGGAGTGCAGCTGGCGGTGATAGACGCCGCCCTCGTATCTCAGGAAGCGGCTCGAGATTGCCGGATGGGTGACCGGGCTTAAATCGGCATCCGCTTCGAGATGGCGCTCGGCGACGTAGGTCTCATGCTCGCCGCCGTCCACCAACACCCGGTACCAGGGTTGATCCTTGGGCGGACGCGAACGCGCAACCTGCTCGTACCATGATTCGGAACCCTGGAAACTTGCGTCGACGTCTACCACGACACCGCGATAGTCGAAGCGGTTGTGATGAACTATCTGGCCAACGAAAAATTTTGGCTTTGTCATTGCGTGGTCGGTCTCCAGTTATTCAGGTCCTGCTCACATCAAGCCGCCAAGCCGCGCGGAACAGCCAGAACAGCGTACCGTCGCAGGTGCGCGCATGGCGTGAGCCGGCCTCATCAGGCCGTTGCAATCAGTACAGCACGCTTGGGTGCCGGGTGGCCCTCAATCGTAAACCGGCTATCGGCCGGGTCGAGGAAATCTGCAAGGGATTCAAATCGCATCCAGTCGGTCGAACGCTGTTCCTCAACGCTGGTTGCGGTCACATCGACAGTACAGACATTGGAGTAACCGGCGCGTGCAAGCCAGGTCTCGAGCATGGCTGCCGAGGGAATGAACCAGACGTTGCGCATCTTTGCATAACGGTCCGGCGGCAACAGCAACCGTTGCCCGTCGCCATCGATCACCAGGGTCTCAAGGATCAGTTGGCCACCCGGGCGCAAGGCGCCGCGCAGTTCCAGCAGATGATCGACCGGTGAGCGACGATGATAAAGAACCCCCATCGAAAACACGCTGTCGAACGCAGCCAGTCCTGGCGGCAGCTGCTCCATACCAACCGGAACCAGGTCGACCCTGTCCGCCAGGGACGGTGTCAGGCCGGCAACCAGGCTTCGAATTGCCTGAAACTGCGCCAGGAAGACCAGTGTGGGATCGATCCCGATCACGTGTCGCGCACCTTCGAGCGCCATCCGCCAGCAGTGATAGCCGTTACCACAACCGACATCGAGGACCAGGCGGTCCTGCAACGGCTCGATATGGGGACGCAGGCGATCCCATTTCCAGTCTGAACGCCACTCGGTATCGATCAACGTCGACCCGACCATGTAAGGTCCCTTGCGCCAGGGGTGCAACTGCATCAATGCGTCGCGCAGCTGCTGCGCCTGCTGCGCACTCTGTCCGCTCGCCGGCAACAGGTGCAACGCGCCATCGGTGCAGTCGACCTGGCCACCGTCGAATACCGGCAGGCTGTCCAGTGCCGCCTGCCAGCGTTGCCAATCTCCATGCGGGGAATCGTGCAGGCGTCTCAGCTGATCACCCACGCATTCAGCCCAGGCGGTGAGTCCCTGCGACTGCAGCGCTCTCGCCAGCGCCGAGGCATCGATCATTTGACCGCAACCAGGGACATGAAATTGAAACACTGAAACCATGGATCACTGCGCGAAAAGCCGGCTTGCGCCAGGCGTTGACGATGAAAATCCAGGGTCTCGGGAATCAGCACATTCTCCAGTGCGCTGCGCTTGCGACTGATCTCGAGCTCGCTGTAACCATTTGCGCGCTTGAACGCATGATGCATTTCGACCAACAGCGCATCGCTGGTGGCATCGGCACCGGCGATCTTTTCCGACAGGATCAGGATGCCGCCGTCGCGCAGGCCGGCATGGATTCGCTGCAACAAGGTCAGTCGATCGCCTGGTGGCAGGAACTGGAGCGTGAAATTCAACACCACGATCGATGCATCCACTACCGGCACATCACGTATGTCACCCTGTTGCCAGACGATGGCCGGGTAGTCGGCACCGGCGAGTGCACGCGCACGGTCAAGCATGGCCGGCGCATTGTCCACGCCAATCACCCTGCAGTCGCGATCGCGTGCTCCGCGCGAGAGGGCCACTGTCGATGCGCCGAGCGAACATCCAAGGTCGAGCAGGCAACTGCCTGCCTGCGCGTAGCGTTCCGCCAGCAAGGTGATCATGTTGATGATCGCCGGATACCCTGGCACCGAACGCTGAATCATGTCCGGAAACACTGCCGCGACCGTTTCGTCGAATACGAAATCGCCACGGCCGGTATCACGCGTCAGGTACAGATCATCCTTTGAATGCTCTTCTCTCATCGTGTAATTCCTGGATCCGCTGCGTACCGCTGGCCGTTCGGTACCAGGCTCAAGGCTCACCGCCGTAATCGATCGTAATCTCGTCTCCTTCACGTATCTTGCGCGAGGCATACAGATCGAACCCATCGAAGACGGCATTGCAGGGCTTTGCGTGATTGAGAAAGCGCAGCGCGTTGCGGCCGATGCGTCCGACTGCCCGATCCGCATCGGATGGATCATCGTAGACCCACAAGACGTACATGCCATCACGGCGGGCCGGAGGCCCCTCGAAGGTGCCGATGAACTGGTTGCGACGGATGGTGCAACGTGCGAACAGGCCGCGGCCGTGGATTGTCGATTCGCGAACCTCCACCAATGCATCGAGGGCGTATTCGGGCGCATTCCGGGAATGACTCATCGCGGCACCTCGATACTTTGGGTTGCCTGGTGAATCAATCCTCCGGGTGGAATCTGCCATCCGATACGATGACGAGGAACCGTATCGCGATCGAGTTCCCTGATGACATCGGCAAGTGCCCGTACAGAGCCCTCCTGGCCCTTCCACATGATCAGCAGTTTCTCCAGCACCTCGAACCGGTCTCCCCCTTCACGCTCGGCACTCAGGGCGAACACGTGGCCCGCCGGGCGCACGTGCTGACTCTCGGCGTATATGTACTCATGCACGTCATGCATACCTGTCAGGTTCTGCCTCAATGCTTCATCGATGGTCGGCAGGGTCGTCGGAATCTCGATGACAGTCGACTGCTGGCCCAGCTGCATCGGCCGGTACGGCATGCGCCCACGCGTCATCGAGGAATACAGAAAGCCACCTGTGGACAACTCGTCCATCAGCGCCGGGTTGCTCTGCCAGGCCGGCGTGGCGAATCCCAGCGCGCACCCGTCTTCGAGCATATCGGCGGCGGCATGACGCGCCCGGTCGATTTCAGATTTCACCCAGGCGGCGTCAGCTGTAGCCATCCGGCGCCGCCAGGTGACGGGCGAGCCACCGAACACACCGACGTCGTGGCCATTGCTGTGCGCGACCCGGAGCAGCCGCGCACTCTCAGCAGCGAGGTCAGCGGCCGGCAACAGCGTGCCATAGCAGGTCGCTGCGAGCCCGAGCTGGCGACGGGCGCGCCAGCTTTGCATGGGCTCCCGCCCGCTCAGATCGCGTCCGAACGGAAAGAAGAAGCTGGCTCTTACCTGGTAGTCGCTGAAAAGTCGCATCAATCGGGGGACACCGTCACGCAGACCGCGCAGACTGTGCACCCCGACACGCAAGGCTACTCGCATGAATCCGGATCAAGGGGGAAAAGACACCAGCCAGTAGTTTGGCGGTGCCGGCGACTTGAAACAAGGTCAACCTGCGACGCAGGTGCCCTCGTAAACGGCCATCACCGACTTGAGTTCGCTGATCACCGCTTTGACTTCTGCGGGATTCAGGTTTGCGGTCTCCGGCAGAGTCTTGCCGGCTTCCAATGCATCAATGTCCGACCATACCTTGCGGCATCCCTTGTGACACAAGAGCTCCACGCACTGCTCGACAACGCCTTGATTCAAAGCCGCGCACCCCGTTCGGACATTCGCATTAGTATAACTATATATTCACAAGTTTCCAGTCAGGCACCTGTTCAGGATTCTGCGAGCAGATTGTTCTTGCTTTGTTCTCTTTCACTGCTATCATTTGGAGAACCAAGACAGAACACCGAAGGAGTCAACCATGCCCAAGCGTCATTTCATCTTGCGCGACCTGAACGGAGCCAAGGTCGACCAGATCATGCGGTTCAATGTTGCCTCCGGCAGCATCCGACCACGCTCGATATTCGAGTTCAGCGTGTTCCTGACGGCTGTTCTGATCTATGTCGGCGCACTCGCCCTGAGTGCATGATCACCGGACACAGAGACATCGCCAGACAAGGACCCCCACCGGCAAAGGACTGCCACCTCAGGGTTTTCCATTTCGACCGAAACCGCGCTTCGAACGGGTATCCGGCTGACTGGCTCCTCGCGAGGCCCGATCCGTAACGCTCCGTCTTCGACACGGTCATCCCGTGATCGTGCACAACAGCGATTAGCTATACTCTGCCGGGATCCACGTGCGATCTATCGGATGCCTGCCTGTGACCTGTCCTGCGAGCGCTTTCCGCACCTTCTACCGATGGCTATTGTTCTTCGGCCTGCTCGTATATGCCGCTTACGTCATCATCGAAAACGGCTTGATCACCCAGCTGTTTCGCGATGACCAGAGCTTCCTTTCCGTCATCATCCTTGCGCTGCTGTTGCTGGCGAGCCTGGATGCAGGCCGACGCGCCTACCGCCTGGGCCAGGAATTGTGCGCGACCAGCGCGCTTCGCGAGCGCACGCGTTCGACCGATCGCCTGTTCGTCGCAGATGGCAGCCAGGGCGTCTGCTTCGCCGACAATGAACCCGACAGGTCGTACGCTCACGACCACTTGTTGCTGCTGGCGAACATGACATTCCACAACGGCGACCTGCGACCTCAGGATCTGCTGCTCGAACGCCTGGAAAACACGCTCGATCGAGGACACGAAAGCGGCTGGTTCCTGGCCGACCTGATGGTCCGGCTCGGTCTGCTCGGCACGGTCATCGGTTTCATTTTCATGCTCAGTTCGGTGGCAAGCATTGCCAGTGTCGATCTGCACGCCCTGCAGCAACTGCTCGGCCAAATGACCGGCGGCATGCGCATCGCCCTTTACACGACCTTGACCGGACTCGGTGCCGGTATTCTGCTCGGCTTTCAGTATCGCCTGCTCGACCAGGGAGTCGACCTGTTGATGTCAGAGATCATCGCCCTTTCCGAAGTCGACGTGGTACATCATCTGCGTCATCTCACCCGGGGTTGATCGGCCGCCATGCGACGCCAGCGACTGCGCAGCAACCGCACCACCGACCCATTCATCGACCTTCTGTTCAATGCCCTGCTCGGCTTCACCTTCCTGTTCCTGGTGTCAGTCATGTTCGTAAATCCGGACGCGCGACGTGGGCGTGTCGATCTCAAAGCCGAATACATCATCTCCGTCACCTGGCCAGATCATCTCGCCGACGATATCGACCTGTGGGTTCAGGACCCGATCGGCGACACCGTTTCCTATCTGCAAAAGGACGCCAACTGGTTGCATCTCGATAGGGACGACCGTGGAGAGGTAAACGACACGATCACTGTCGGCGGCCGGGAGGTGGTTTATCCAATCAATCAGGAGGTAGTCACCATTCGCGGCATCATCCCGGGGGAATACACGGTCAATCTTTACTACTACACCGCGGCATCCACTCAGCCGGTCGAGGCGCTGGTGAAGGTCGAGAAGGTCAACCCGACGCTGCAGACCGTCTTCGTGAAAAAGCAACAGCTTCTGCAGCAGGATGAAGAACACACGATCGTGCGTTTCCGCCTCGACCGTGAAGGTACGCTCAACGGCCTGAGCGAGTTGCCCAAACGGCTTACACCTTATGCACTCGGAGATGGCATGTGAGCAACCCGGCGTGGCTCCTGCTGAATGCCACCTATATACTGCCGCTGGCACTGCTCGCGTGGATGGTTGCCGGTCGTGAAGTATCGCGCACCCGGGCCACTCTCATCGTGCTGCTGGCATTGCCATTCCTTTACCTCTCGCATCACATCCTGGCACGCCAGGCCGCCGGATTGCCGACCGACCAGCCCGTTCCGGAATCATTCAGATTGCTCGGATTCGAGGTCGACGAGCCGGACCGGAAAACGGGCAGTGGCGGGAGTATTCTGCTGTGGTTACACGGCGCCGACGCTCCGTCTCCACGAGTCCATCGCCTGCCGTACGCACGAGACCTGCATGAATCGCTGCTCAGCGCCGGTGAGCGCCAGGCCGCCGGGACCACCCAGGTTGGTGTGCGGCGCTCGGCTGGCCCGGCCACAGCTTCCGGTGGCACCCAAACTGACACAAACGAAATCGAGTTCAGAGACGAGAAACCTGTCCGGCCGCCTGCAAAAGACAGCACCTGATCGATTGCCGGCAGACGCATGGCAACTGCACCGGGGCGCGGACAAGAAAAAAGCCGGCGTAACAGACTGTGTGAAAAGTCTGTACAGGCTCTGAAGAGACGCCCCGCATCAGCGGGGCGTTTCATTTCCGAGAAAAA
>JAGRHE010000014.1 GCA_020445165.1 Gammaproteobacteria bacterium | reverse complement strand
CGGCAGCTGCTGACCTTCCTTGCCCACAGCGCGCGTGTCGATGTCGCCAAGATAGGGTTCCGGCACCGGATCGCCGTCGCGCTGTCCCTCGGCGATCGCATCCTTGAGCTTGCCTTGTACATAAGACTGAACCAGGAAGCCCAGGCTCTTCTCCGGGATGTGGTCGTTTTCATAGTAATTGGACAGGCGCTGAATACCCTTTTCACCCAGCCCCGCCTTCTCACCCGTTTCGGCAAGGGTCTTGCGCGTTACCTCACCGCGGTTCGCATACAGATCCGCGTCACCCTCGATACCGGCGATGCGCGGTTCGCGTGCCCGGATGATCGCACCATCCTCCGGCTCGTCCTCCAGGAATGGGTTATCCGCGATGCACGGCCCGAGCTTGGACAGCTTACTGGCGGCATCACCGGTTTCCTGCGTCGCCTTGTCGGCAGGTCGCTTCGATGATGCCTTCTGCTGTGACCCATCGACCTTCGCCATTGCCGCCTGCGCTTCGTCGATCTCGGTCTTGAATGCTTCCTCGAAGGCATTGACACACTTCGAATCGTCGCCGTACCCGGCCGCCTTCTGCGCCTCGCTGTTCATCTCTTCCTGCACCACGTCGGCCGGGCGCGGCTTGTCCGACGCAATTTCGAGCGCGAACCGCTTGCCCTGCCTGACCGGCACCAGCTGGTGCGGCTCTTTGCCGACGACGAAGCCGTGGCTGGGCAGTTTGCGTTTCTTATTGACCTTGCCGAGGATCCTGGCGAACAGTTTCTTCGCCTTCTTGACCAGGAAGCTGACCATCTTGTCCATCGCGCGCAGGACCGGCTTCTGTAATCTGTCGATGATTCCGCGGATGGTCTTGGTGATTCCGCTGACAGGAATCAGTGCTGACACAAAGGCAAGAAAGACCGGGATCGTCGACGCGATGGTCTTCTCGATGAAATCCGCGGCATCCTTGATCTTGCCGCGAGCAATCGCGCCAATCGACGAGAAGATCGAACGCGCGACGTCGAGGATCTGGTCAAGACGCTCAATGAAGGTCTTGATCATGTTGTAGATCGACAGGGCGATCTTGACGATCGCGCCGACCGGATTGGACAGTGACGCGATCCACGACACGGCGCCCTGCACGATGGTCTTCATGACAAAGTCACGGATACCGTCGATCACCGTGGTCTTGAAGCCCTCGATCATCTGCAGCAGGCGCTGCCAGATCCCGAGAAAGCCCTCCTTGACCAGGATCTTTACCACGGCGACGGACTTCTCCAGGTACGACACCTTCTTCTCACCGCCGGTACCCAGGCGCTTGACCAGCATCCGGCGGAAGTTGGCATAGGTCACGCCCAGCAGCTGCAGCACGACCGAGATGATGCCCTTGAAGTCGAGTTTCGCCGGCAGCTCGATCTGCATGCCCTGCAGCGTGCCGAACAACCAGCCCATCAGGCCGGCCTTCAGATGCGTCCAGATGTTGTCACTGAACTGGCGGAAGCCCTTGACCACTGCGTTGACCAGGTTCTTCGCGAATCCGATTGGGTCGTTGAGGATCAGCGAGATGGTGTCACGCGCCTTCTCGATCACCGCCCAGACCTTTTCACCGAAGGAACCGGCCAGCGCCAGCGCACCGCGGATGATGAATTCGAGAATCTTGTCCTTGATCTCACGGACGAAGGTGATGATGTCCTGCACCAGCGGCTTGAAGATGCGCTTGGCGACCTTCAGCGGGGACCAGGCCGGCATCTCGTCGATGAAATCGGAGATCAGTCCCTTGATCCGACTCCAGGTGATGTTGAGTTCGGACAGGCGCGTCGACACCCAGTCGAATGCCCGCTGCAGCGCCCGTGTTTCCTTGAGCTTTTCAAAGATCAGATTGCCGCCAGGCAGCAGGCCGAGAAAACCGCCGACCAGGTTCTCGGCCGTGCGCGGCACCCGGTCGCCGGTGATCGGACTCTTGCCCAGGATCACGCTCAGCAGCGTATAGCCGGGCACGTTACGCGCGACCCGCTCGGCCTTGTTGCGCAGCCAGCCGCGCTGAACGGTCGGCGCGGCGTTCACCACGTCCCGGCTCAATGCCGACACGCCGGTCAGCGGCGTTCGACGGGTCTGCTGCACGACGTGGGTCAGCTCGTGCGCCAGCAGGCGCCGGTTGTCGACGCTCTCGCCCTCGCCCATCCAGATGTGATGGCGGTGAGTGAATGCGCGTGCACCGATGCGCTCGGCGTTGTGCCGGTCGGCCGGCGTGTCGTGGATGCGCACGTCCGAAAAATCGACACCGAAGCGCGGCTCCATGAAGTTGCGCACCGCCAGCGGCAACGGTCGTCCGGCGCCCGGTTGGGCCACCGCGCTGTTTACGGCTGCCGGCGCGTCACCGCCCTCGGCGCCGACCGCCGGCCCGTCCGGCACCAGGTTGATCTGTTCCTCCGGAGCTGCCGGTTCGCCGGACTCGATCTCGGCGAACTCGTCGTGCTGCAGTCCTGCGGTGTCGACGTTCTCGCCGGCCGCGACGTCGGGGTCCTGGTGATCGGCCGGGATCGCCGGCTCGCCGTCAAACACCTCGGTGTCCGGCTGGCTGTCCTGATCGATCTGGGGAAAGCGATGAAGCTCGCGGACTGACGCCGATCCCACCGGGCCAGCGTCCGCTCCGGAACCTGGGGAGACCGGACTGTCATCCGGCACCGGCGCCGACATGGTGACCACGCGTTCTGCGGTCGCCTCAGCCTCGTGCTCCAGCGGATCATTGGCGGCACCGACCTTGAGTGCCGGCTGCAGAAGCCGCGCGACGCCATGTGCGACACCGGCGGTGTCACGTGCAACCGCATGCCGGCGCACGACGCTGCGTGTCGTCGGCTTGTGCTTCGTGCTCCGGGTGAGGGCCTTTACGTCACCCATGCCGACCGGCCATGGCGTTCAGGGATCAACATTGATCGTCTTCTTGTTGCTCTCGTGGCCGTGATTGACCGTGACCAGCTCGACGTCCTTCGCGAACCAGGCATTGGTGTTCACCGCTTCGGGCACCGTGAACTCGACCCGCACCGACGATGCCGACTTGGGTTGTTCCCAGCGCTGGTAGTCGGTGATCTTGATGCCGTCCATGGTGACATAGTGATCGGCATCCTGGTTCTGCCCCAGCTGGTAGCCGCGCAGCTTGATGGTGTCACCGACATCCAGCGACGTCGGGTTGATCTGCGTGATCCACGGCGCGTAGAAGCCACACGTCTCGGTCGCCTCCTCGGCCAGGATCTCGTCCATGTCGTCCTCGCTCATGTCGCAGGTATGGAACATCTCGTGCAGCAGCGTCGCCGCGATCTCCCAGCGACCGATGTCGTACGCGTACTGGTTGTAGGCGACAACATGCTTGTCCGATGCCACCGTGCGGATGTCGCTGAGGCCGAAACGGGTCGTGTGATCAGCGAGGTAGTAGACCGTGTTGGCGTTGAACGTCGACTCGGCCGACGCGGCCGAACCACCGGTACACTTGTCCTTGAAATAGTCCTTGCACTTCTTCGCCTTGATCGCCTTCTCGATCAGGTCGAGCGCTTTTTGCACGGTGCTGCGGTGACCGGTCGGCACCTTCTTGTACTTGTCGTGGCCATCGGCCGTGGCTATCGTCGCGCGCCGGACCGAACGCTGCGCCGAATCTGCGTTCTGCGCGACATGCGCCAACTCATGTGCCAACAGCGGCCTGCCGCCCTTGTCACGTTCGCCATCGGCGAAAGCGATATCGTTGCCATAGCTGAATGCGCGCGCATCGATGCCACGCGCCGCACGATCGGCGGCCGCATCGTCGTGCAGGCGCACGCCCGACAGGTCACGGCCAAAACGCGGCTCGAAGAACGAGCGGTCGGCCCTGGCCAGTGGCTGCCCCGTGCCGAGCGAACGGATCGATTGCGATGCCGCCGCTCCCGCACCAGCTGCCTTGCTGCCCGCTGCGATCGCCGGCGAGGATGCTGGTGCACGTTCCGCCTTCTGCTCTTTCTCGCACTCGGCACACTGCCGGTGCACAGTGCTATTCGCTGTCGTGGACGCCGACGCCCGACCACCGGCCAGCACCTGCGACGCCATGCGATCGGCATCTTTCTCAGCCGGATCATGCGCGCCGCCGATCAGCACCTCCGGGTCTGCGGCTTGCCCGGCCTTGAGTTCCTTGCGCGCAGCCAATGCACTGACCGAGGCCGCGCGTCGCACGCCCTTCGATCGACCGCGCCGGAACTGCTTGCGTCTTACCTTGGTCCTGGAAGGCATGTGGCACCTCGTCAGCGAATCGGGGCATTGAGCTTCGCGTCCGCATCGCGCTTGAGCTTGCGCGCGGTATTCAGGTTGACGCCGGCGCTGCTGGCCGCCTCCTTCAACTGTTCATCCGGCATCTCTGCCAGGCCGGCCAGGTTGGTCACGCCGCGCCGCGCCAGCTCGGCCGAGAAGCGTTGGTCTTCGACCACGGCGGCCACCGGTGTCTCGCGTCGGATCGACGTGACCACGGCGTCGCGTTCCTTCTGCGCCTCGGCCACGACCGTCTTCTGCTGCTCGCTGATCCGGGCCAGGTCGGCCTGCGCCACCTCGATCTCCCGACGCACGTTGGCCAGCGTGCCATCGAGCTCGGCGCGGCTTGCCTCGAGCTCGACCGCGCCGGCCTCACGTTCCGCATTCAGCCTGCCGAGATCGGTCTGCGCCTGTTCGATGTCCTTGCGCAGCACGGTCAGTTCCGCACCCAGCTGCGAGCGTGCAGCACGCAGCTCGGCCAGATCTTTCTCGGCCTCGGCGGTCTGCTTGGCGCGCTCCCGGTCCTGCGCCGCAAGCAGGGCCTGGAACTCGGCATCCGTCTTGGTGACGCTGTCCTCGGTGGCCTTGACCCGTGCTTCGAGATCCGCCACCGAGATTTCGACATCGCGACCGATGTCCGTGGATACCCTGCCCCCACCGGCCGCAGGTTTGTCGAAGATGTATTTGCCGCCGCCCGTTTCGAGCTTGACGTAGTCGATCGCAACACCGTCCTTGACGATCAACGCGACCTTGTCGCCGGGCGCCAGCGCCCCGTCGTCGAGCACCAGGTCGCGCGCCATGACCCCGGCCGTGGCGTCGCGGATCTTGCCGATCGCGTTGCTGTCATCGACGTCGATCGTCTGCGCCACCTCGACACCGTTGCCGCCCAGCGCTGTCTTCGCCTGCTCGATGCCCAGGTCGTCGATATCAGGCCGTATCGCGTAGTCACTCGGCGGATTGCGCCCGGTCAGGATGCGCAGGCTCTTGTCGGCCTGTGCGCCAAAGAACTGCGGTGTGAGTTGGCTCTCTATCGCGCCGATGCTGAAATTGCCGCCTGGCTTCGGCCGCACAACGCCATCGTCACCTTCTTCGGCCGGACAGCAGAACCCGGTCAACGACTCACCCCACTGCTCGCGAATCTCGGCGAAGTAGTACTGCATCATGCGCCAGCTCATCGCCTGCTTGCGACAGCACGAGACACAGATGTCGCGCAGGAAAATCCGGTCACCCTCGATGGCGCCTTCCAGGCAGGCGATCGGAACCAGGAACGGCGGCTTGCCCAGGACCGGGCAGCGCGGCAACAGTGCATCACACAGGCAGCGCCGCAGGCGTTCAGCATCGGTCTCCCGGACCAGCGCGTACACGGCCGCTTCGCGCTGCAGGAGGCGCGTTTCACGTACCTGTCCCGATGTCCCGTCGACGCTGAACTCCTCGTCGATCTGCTTGATGCGCTGATCGAGCTGCTGTGCTTCGACATCATCGGCGACATGGGTCTTGAAGCGCGTGACCAGGTCGTCGTTGTACCTGCGTGCGACCTGCTGCTCCTTTGCGTTCAACCGTTGCGAACCGGCCAGCTTCGGATTTGCCGCACCGTAGACGACCTTGTCGAGCGCGTCGCGCTCGGCCTGCGGGCGCGTCGTGAAATCGTCCTTGGGATCGAACGGTGGCTTCTGTTCGCGGCATTCATTGAACACAGAAAGCAGGGTCGGCTGGTCCGGACCGAAGGCAATGTCCTTCGGCGCGAGATGGGTTTCGATTCTGCCTGCCTCGCCGATCGCCAGTGCAAGGCAGACCTGTCCCGCACGCAACTGCTTGTCGAACAGTTCCCTGTTCTCGAAGTGAAAGAAGCGCGTACCGAACAGCTTGGACAGGTCGACCGTGTCGGCAGGAACATCGGCCAGCACGCCGGCCCGATCCAGGATCGCGCCAGCCGAGTAGCGGATCGTCGACGCCTGGTTGGCGACCCGCGTCGGAATGACACCGCACACCACGCCCCAGTCGTGCAGCAGGCGCAGCAGGCGGTCGGTGCCGAAATCGACCTTGCACAGGTTGATCAACGCATCCTGGAGGTTGTCGGTGTTGTCGAACAGGCGCGGACAGTCCGATGGATCGAAGGCGATGTCGGCAGCCTCGATATCGCACAGCCGGTCGAGCGCTTCCTGCACGTTCTCGGCGTCGTCGTACAGCTTGCTGCAGCCGTTGTCGAAAGCGATGTGTGATGCCGGCAGGTCGGCCAGAGTCGGGAACGACAGCCGACGCGTTTCCTCGTCCGACAGGGTTTCGACCGTGCCATTGCTGATCCGGAACAAGGGGCAGTAATGGTGGCGTATGCCGAGCGGGATCGGCTGCACGACACGCACCGGCGTTTCGGCGAACCGGCGCATCTCGATCAACCAGTAGTCACCGGCGACGACCGGCCGGTTGTCGAAATCGATCTCGGCGGTGAAGGCATCGACCGTCAGCGACACCCGGCTGCCGCTTACGCTGATGCCGGAGCCGCCGCCGACGCGGGCGACCGTACTCGTGCTGAAATCGATCTGCGCGGCACCGCTCCAGCGGCGCACGAACGGCCAGTCACCGCCTTCCGGCGCGGCCGGTTGCGCCGGACCGGCGGCCAGGCTCTCTGCGAAACTGCTGCGGGCGACACTGGCGTTGGCCTCGTGGACGCCAAGGTGGGTCTCGCTGGCATAGGAGAAGAACTCGTACACGGCACCGGCGCGACTGAAGTCTTCGCTGTTGACGTCGGCCGGGGCGATCGCGGCAGCGTTTTCGTCCGACCAGGCGACGACGATCCGGTCGGGGCTCTGTGGATCACCGAAGACATGCACGACCTCGATCCGGAACAGTCCATTGCTTACCGTCTGGCCGGCGGTGACGACATCGGCACAGGGATCACAGTCGTCGGCGATCGTCTCGGGATCGACCGGGGTCACGCTCAGCACACCACCGCCGATTCGAGGCAGTGGACCGCTGGCGTCGCCGAGTGCAACCAGCTGATTGACGCGCGCGAACTTCAGCTGCGTCATCGTCCGCAGTCGCATTGCGGTTTCAGCACCGTGCAGGCCCGGGTCGCTCAGCAACGGGTCTTCGAGATGGGTGACCGTACGTTCCCAGACGTCGACGTACACGAACAGCTCACCGGTGGTCGGCATTGGCGGCGCGAGCGGAAAGTCGCGTTGCAGCTGGTACAGCGACAAGGGACCGGACAAGGCTGCGGTCGCATGCGTTTCACCACGCACCCCTTCGGCATACACCACGCCCTCGGCCAGGCGCAGTCCGCCACCGGTGAACTGCACCGCTCCGCCTTCGACCGGTACACCGCAGCCGGCCGTGTCCAGGCCCAGGTCGTCGACTCGTCGGCGTGCAATCGTGGCCTGCTCACCGAGATCGGCGTCGGTGACCATGCCGCCCTGCACCTGGAACACGCCCGAATAGTCCTGGTCCGGACGATGGCTCTCGCGCGAGATATTGCCTTTCATGATTCAGGCTCTCCTTCGGTGGCCGGTGCGGGCGGGCGGAACAGGTGGGGATCGTAGCGGATCGCGATCTCCTGCCCGAACGGCAGATAATCAGTGAGTTTCAACTGCAGCGCGCGGATGCGGGCGGCATGGAACATGTGGTGGTAGGCGCCCATCTCGCCTTCGTCTTCGGCGCCCGACAGTACGGCGCCGGACGTGGTCAGGTTGAGCACGCCGGCACCGGGCTCGCCGAACAGTGCCGGCCGCAGCACGCAGCTGTCACCCTCCTCGACGAACCACAGGCGGACGAAGTTCGGGTCGTCGTCGGTGTTCGATGGCATCTTTTCCGCGGAACAGGCCGCCAGCGCATCCAGGTCGGGCACACGCGAGTAACGGATACAGCTGCGCCCGTCACTGCAATCAAGATCCGGCAGCGGTCCATTGAAGATACAGTCGGATGCCCATAGCCGGGTCAGCTCGCACTCTTCGAGCACCGTGCAATACACCAGTTGGGCGAAGCCGACGCCACCGCGGATCGAGTTGAACAGGCAATCGGTGGCGGTGGCGGTGGGCTGGTCGCTTGCAACCGACAACACCAGGCGCTCGACGGCGCAACCTGTGAAGCTGACCCGCGTGTCGGCAGCGTCGACGCTGACCGACCCGGTGAACATCAGCCCTTCGAACGCCACGTCGACACCGGCCGGCAGCACCAGGTCGCCTTCGACGATGATCCGCTCAGGCAATTGGATCCGGCCATCCAGCAGCAACTGGTCGGCGAACTCGTCCTCGAGCAATCCGAGGGCGCGCAACACCTGTTCCGGACCAATCTCCTGGCGCTGGCTCTGGGCCGGGTCGATCGGCAGGTCGGCCACCGTCGGTGCCACGCTTGCACCGTTGATACCTTCGGCGAAAAAGCCGGATGGCGGGCGCACGTGGACCAGCGCGCGCCGTGGGTGAGGCCCCACGTCTCGTGTCTGCGGATCGCGCAGGTCCGGGGTGCGCACGGCAGTGTCGTCGAACGCGCCCGGGAAACATGGCGTACCGCGCCGGTTGAGCGGCTTCCAGAACAGCTGCAGCGGCGCACGCGCGCGGCCAAATTCATCGCGCTGCGGCACGCTCAGCGCATACAGCGGGTTCGATCCGTCCGGATCGACCACCGCGCGATTGATGAAACGGAGATCGGGCGTGCCGAGCGGTACGACCGGGCCATTCGCCGCATCGTCGGCAACGCTGTCCGGCGCCTGCGTGAACGGTGGCAACCCCATGCGTGGTGTCGTCAGGGTGCGCCGCCAACCCTCGACAACGACCGCTTCGTCACCGCTGACCACGTCGGCGATGTCGTCGACCGCATCCAGCGTTCCCTTGGACTTGAACCAGGCAACCGTGTTGTTGAGCTCGCGCCGACGCGAATCCGGGTCCGGCGCACGCAGTTCAGCACCGACCAGTTCCGCCAGGTACGGGATCAGCCAGCTCTGAATCTCGCGCCCGTTGTCGGCCGGTTCGGCAAAGGCATCGGCATAGGCCTGTTCGGTGGTGCCACGGATCAGGTCGAGCAGATGACCAAAGCCGTGCAGGTAGGCCTCGAGATCGCCCAATTCACCGGGTACCGGGGGCGGATCGCGATAGCGCAGTTCCTCGGGCAATTCACGGTACAGCAGCTGCCCGGCGCGCGATTTGAGATCGGTCGGATCCATCACAGCGCCTCCACGGCCACCGCCATGTCAGCCCCGGCACTTGCCGGATCGGCCGAGATGACCTGGTGTTGGAATGGAAAGAATGCCGACGCCGAGCCAGCGGTCTTCGCGGTGCGCAGGATTGACGGCAGCGCTGGCACCTGGAAGGTCTGCACCGTCGCCGTCGCGACGCCCTCGACCCGTTCGAGCGCCGCGGCCACCTCCGCGATGTACACCGGCTGGCCCAGTGCTCGCTGTTCGAGGGCAAAGGTGGCGATCAAGGCAGCCTGCGCCGCGGCCTGCACCTCGCTCTTGTCATAGGCATCGACATCGACCCGGACCGTCGCCTCAACGATCAAGCGCACCGCCTCGAAATCCTCGATGGCGACCCGCACGCCTGGCAACGCCCTACCCTCGATGAACTCGACCAGGTCTTCGCGCAGGGTCGCCCCGACCACGCCACCATTGGCGGGTACGACAACGATCGCGACATCTTCGGCGACCAGCGGACTGCTGACCGCGCGCGCCTTCGCCTGCCACACGTCGGAGCGGCGCCGGCACAGGCGTTCGAAGTCGACCAGCGACACCGCGCGACCATTGGCCGCGAGACGCGCCGGCGCGTTGACCCGGATATCGGCGACCGGCTCACGCTCGGCGCCGCCGGTGGCGGCGAACGGCTGGGTCAGCGCGCGCACGTAGCGATGTTTCTTCATCGGCTTAACGAACGAGCGCGCCGGTACCGTTCCAGTCGGACCGACGCCACTGCGATAACGACGGATCACGACGTTGTTGGCGCCGGTCGGCAGGCGACGGCGGAAATGCACCGTCAGCGCATTGTCTTCACTGAGTGACACCGAGTAACTCTGGCTGCCGTGTGCGGTCGGGTCGATCAGGTCACGGTAGCCCCACAGCACGCCGTCGACCTCGACGTCGATGTCCGGCGCGACGCCGGTCTCGGCGATGTTCGACGGGATAAAGCTGACATCACGCGCACTGAACGCGAAACGCTGCAGCGCAACCTCGGCATCACCCGAACCCAGCACCTTGGCACTCTTGCTCTCGCCATGGCTGGCGCTGACCGCGTTCAGGTTGAGTGTCGTCCAGCCCTTGCTAAATCCGACCAGTCCCTCGGCCGGCTCGAACAACAGCTTCAACCCCTGGCCAACCTCGACCGCCTCGACCAGGGTCGCCAGCACCGGTCCGACCTGGTCGCGTTCGTCCTCGACCAGGCAGGTCTTGCCCAGGCGGACCAGTTCGCGCGCCTTGTCGTTGATCGCTTCGACGATGATCGCCGGGCCGTCGAATGCCGGCCGCGGATTGCGATCGTGGTCCTTCGGGCGCAGTGGCCGCACCATCGGACCATGGAATTCCCAGGCATCCGGTTCGAAGCTGGTCACGGCTTGTGGCATGTCGCGATGGAACTGCAGCGTGTAGTGGTCATCGGCGACGGCCACGCCGAGCACCCGCAGCCCGGTCGGCGCGACATCCGAAGCACTGCGCATCACCATCAGATCACCGACACCCAGCCCCTTGGGTGGCTTGCCGGAAAAGGCCACGACCCGGCGCGGTTGATGGCTACCGGGTACGACAGAGGGCGGCACGCCGACCACGCTGGCCTTTTCCCGCTTGGCGCCTTCTGTCTCGACATAGAAACTGCCGAACACGTCGGCAATGCCACTGAAATCGATACCGAGAATGCTGTCTTCCAGCGTCGTGCCGTCACTCGCGACGGCATTGACGATGGCCCCGGTGCCTTCATGCGCGGCACCACTGGTGTTGACGAAGAAGGCCACGGTACCGACCGACGCCGGCGCCAGGTTGCCCTTGCCGGTGTTCGATACCGGCACCAGGGTTTCGACGGTCACGTTCGCCCCGTGTGCCAGCGTGCTGCCGAGATTGCTCGACAGTTTCAGATGCCCATCGGTGTTGCCGATCACGACCTCGGTGGTCGACGTCGAATCATTGTTGTAATGCAGCTTGATGACCGAGTTGATCGGATAGTTGGATGCGGTCGCCAGCTTCAATACCAACACACTGTTGGTCGAACGCGGCGATCCCCGGCGCACGGCCTTGGCATCGACATGCAACACGACATCGCCACGCGTCCAGCTGCGATCGCGCCGGTCGATGCTGATACGTGCAATACCGGGTTCGAACTCGCGTTGAGCATCGGTCATGACCACGGCATCGACCGGACCGCTGTTGTCTGCCGAAGCCAGCACGCCGAGCGCACCCGGGGCGAGTTCGGCCTCCTCGACGTCGAGCCACAGGTCGGTATCGGCAAGGTTGTCCGGGTCGCTGTCCCAGCCGGTCGCACGGGCCGCGTTCAGGTCCGGATGCACCTTCAGCGGTTTCAGGGTTTCGAACACCACCGGCGCACCGCCTTCCGGCGGCGTGTACTTCATCGCCAGGCCGCGCTCGATCTCGACGGCCGAATCGTCTGCGGTCGGATCGACCAGCAGGCCGACCGTGGTGGTCGCCGAGGTCGGCGGTGCCGGCTGGTGATTGACCATCGCCGCCAGCCGCGCCAGGTTGTCCCACTGGGTCGCGGTACGGATGTAGCCTTCGTTGGCATAGGCATTGAGGTGACCCAGCAACACGTGCGCGGCACGCGCGGCGGCACGCATGATCTCCCAGCCGTACTCGCCACTGTTGCTGGCGTACTGGTCGAGCAGGCGTTTGTTGCGTCGGCCGGCCGTCTCGGCACGATCAGGGAATGCGCGGGCCAGGGTCTTCCATGCCAGTGCGTCCTCGAATGCAGCACGCGCCGCGGCATCGGGCCACTGTGCCGGATCCTCGCTGAAGCGCTTGCGCCAGGTCTCCGGCAGGCGTTCCTCGAACGTCGCACCACGCGCCACCAGTCCCATGGTGGCGATGCGCAGCTCTTCGAGCCACACCGCGGCATCGCCATCGACATAGTCGAAACGCGGCAGACCGGCGCGGTTCCAGCGCGTCAGGTCGGTCAGTTTTCCAAGGCGATCGGCGTTGTCGCTCATCCTGCCTCTCCCCCGTTGACGATCAGGCGGTAGTAGCCCTTGTCCGGTTCACCGCGCCGGTTCAGGCAGCGCACGTAGGCATCGTCCTCGATCGGGATGAAGCCTTCGACGACCCGATCGGGCCAGCCGGAGCCGACCCGCTTGAAGCGGTTCAGGCAGGCGACCGCGACACCGTCCACGGCCATCACCGCCTCGATGATGTCGGAGGCGAACAGGTCCTCGCCGAAGTCGAGTCGCCCGGGCTCGAAGAACCCGCCCTCGTCGGCCGAGAACACGTCGGCCAGTGCCTGGCGCATCTCGCTGCGGAAGTAGCCGGGCTTGGCCCGCACCGACAGCGTGAAGGTGATCGCCGCCGGCTTGGCATCTTCGAGGAACACCTCCGAACCGATCATGCGTCGGCGTTCGATCATCGTGCGCAGCAGGCGACGGGGGGTCGGCGTGCCGCTGGTCGGCAACGGCAGGTTCTGCTCGTGGTGAAAGCGCTCGATATCGCGCCACAACAGGTCGGCCTCGACGCCACTGCCCGGTACCGGCAGGCCTTCGTCGAGCGCACGATCGCCTTCGAGCAGGGCCGACACCAGGATCGTGTTCCAGGCACCGGTCCAGACCAGGCGCGCTTGTGCGCGCGCGACCAGTGGGTGTGCACTGAGCACGGTTTCGTGGTCATCCAGCGTGACCATGCGGCGTTGTTCGGCGATCAGGCGTGGCCCTTCGGCACGCGCCGCCTCCATCAAACCCGGCTCCAGGCGCCACAGGCGCTCGAGGCTCTGCTCACGCGTCTCGACCACGCCCGGCTCAGGCGGTGGCAGCGCTGCAAGAGTCTCGTCGCGAATCCGCTCGGCGGCGGCGTAACCGATCAGCTGCAATAGGCGACGCACCGACTGCGGACGCCATGCCGTGGCCAGGAAACGTTCGCCCTGGACAGCATCGATGGCATGCGAAGCGCGGTCGAAGGCAGCAGCAAGCAGCTCGACGATGACCACCTCCATGTCGGCCGGGGTCCAGCGGCGCCTGTCTGGAAAACGATGTGCCAGCTCCTGCATCATGAACAGGCGCAGGCTGTCGTAGTCGCGTGCCTTCCAGTCGAAGTCGTCGGCCACACCCGGCAACGGAGGCGGCAGCTGCGCGCGGCGCTCGCCGCAGTCGGGGCAGCCGTCGTGGAATTCGAGAATCTGTTCGGGTAGATCGGCCATCGTGTTCGGTCACCGCTTCAGAGCGTGAAGCTGTGACGCTCCTCCTTCTGCAGTGCAGCGATGGTGTAACTGATCTGGACCAGCAACACTTCGGGCTGGCCGGGACCGGGGCCGACCTCGACCCGCAATGTCTTCGGATCGACCTCGCCGGCCAGCGCCTCGGCCAGCGAGCCGAACAGGCGCCCACGCGCCAGCTCCCACAGGGGTGCGGCATTGGGCTCGAACACGTGCTGGCGTGCACCGAAACCGAACTCCGGACGGAACACACGTTCACCGGGACTGGTGAACAACACCTGCTCGACCTGTTCGCGGATGTGCTCCATGCGCGTCGACGTGGCCGGTCCATTGCGTTCCAGACGGAACGGAAAGGCCATGTAGCGCGTGCGCGGCAGGCGGTTTTCGAGTGGACTGGTCATGACGCCACCGTCTTGATGGTCAGCGCCGTCGGCGTCAGCGGGACCAGCGGCGGTCCCGATGGCGAACCCGGCGCGGTACACGGGTGGGTGTGCGAATTGAACAGCGCGAGAAAGGTCTGGCCCTTGACCAGCGGTTCGCCGCCGGCGCCGCCGAGCGTCACCGACTGGCCCTCGATGTTGATCGTCGTGCCCTTGACCTCGACGCCGCCGGCACTGGTCACGACCTGGTTACCGGCGGCATCCTCGCAGCTGATGCCCGACGCACTGAGCGTGATCGAGTTGCCATTGGCATCCTCGATCACGATTTCGCCGGCCGCGGCATCGATGGTCACGTGCGCACCACCACTGTCGGTCAGCGCGATCGAGCCCTCGGCATTCATCTCGACCACCGCGTCGCTCGCCGAGTGCAGGGTCACCTTCTCCTCGCCATCCGTGTCGTCGAACACCAGGCGATGGCCACTCTCGGTCTTGAACACCTTGGTCGGCTGGCCGGTGTGCTCTTCCGGTACCTGGTCGGCAGTACGCCACAGGGTGCCGGTCCACATCGGTGCCGACGGATCGCCCTCGATGAACTCGACCAGTACCGCGCTGTCGACCGGCGGTACGGCAATGAAGCCGAAGCCGGGACCACCACCGTAGGCGAAGGCCGGTTCGGCCCATTGCGATTCACTGTCACCGAGCACCGACGGCACCGTCACCTTGATCCGGCCACGGTTCTCCGGGTCATCGGTGTTGCTGACATGGCCACGGTACTTGCCCCAGTACTTAGTGGCCTGGCGGCGGGCGACGTCTTCGAGTAGCTGGAATTCATCCATCGCATTCGCCTCAGAACAGCCAGCTCAGGGCCGAAGCCGCCGCCAGCGGACTGGTTGGCCCATCGCTCTCGCCCGTCGCATTTCGCATCACCTCGAACGTCTGCGTATAGCCCTCGCTGTTGAATGCATGCGCAACCTTGTCGACGTAATAAAGCCCGCCGTAGCGCGTACCCGGCCCGTCGATAGTCACGGTCGCGCCGACCTTGAGTACATGCCCGTACAACGAGCCATCGAGTTCACCCGATCCGCGCAGCTTGAAGGCATGTTCGTTGACCAACGCCTGCGCGCGCGCGGTGCGCTCCTCGACCGTTTCATCGCCCTCGGCACCGACCCGCCAGACCGACGGTGCACCAAGATCGGATCCCTCGGCAGCTGCAGGTGTCGTGCCGAGCACCGGCTCGTCCGGTGTGACGCTGACCACCTCCGGCGTTGCGCCTTCTTCGCGCGGCGCCAGGTCGGCACGCACCTGGTCCGGCGTGTCGGCACTGTCGCCGAGTGTGAAGTTGCGGCAGTTGGTAGCGCGCCCGGCATACACCAGGATCGGCGCCTGCGCCGCGCCATCCAGGCGCTTGGGACCGAAATAGACCTGGCCGTCGTGAAAGATCAGCTCGTAGCCATTCGCCTTGGCGCGTTCGCGCAAGAACTGGATCGGTGTGCCTTCCTGCGACAATGGCCGGCTCGACTGTCCGTTGCCACACAAGGGATCGGGCGAGATGTCGACGTCGCGCACCAGCTCGCGCAGGATATCCAGGTCGGACATGGCCTGGTCCTCGCCCCATACCCGGCGCATCTGTTCGCGCGACAGCGCCGCGCCCTCGTCCTGTACTTCGAGCGTCAGCTTGGATTCGGCCGGGTTGCCCGGATACTCGGGTGTCAGCTTGAGCACGTAGCCACTCAGTATCAGTTCCTGGTGGGTGCCGAAGTCGGCACTGATGCGGATCTGCGCCCAGCGCGTGAACAGGCCGCTGTCGGCCGCGATCCACTGGCCGTCGCTGCCGCGCCGGTCCTCGATCACGATGCTGCCGGCGCCGGCTTCGTCACGTGACCGCTGCAGGTCTACCGTCGCCACCAGTGGCGCGATGCTGTCGATGTTTTCGCGCTCGGGACCAATCTCGATCAGGCACGAGGCCGGGTTGCGGAAACCCGGATCGAGCAGTCCACCGAGTGCCGACAGCGAGACCATCAGCGGATCTCCTCACGGCGCGGCACGATGATCACGTGACCGACGCGCTCGCGGCCGTTCTGCTCACGGGTGCCGGGATCGATCTCGTCACCGGATTCGTCGAAGCTTGGTGGCGACGTGCTCCACAACAGATCCTCGGGGAACAGCACATCGGGATTGGCCTCGACCAGCCAGCGCCAGTCACGGCTCTGCGCGTAGTACTCGTGCGCCAGGCTGTCAAGGCGTTGCTTGAGTTCAACGGTATGTTCCAGCACCGCCTCGGTGCGGCGGATGCGACGCGCACGCAGGCCGCGGAACACGCTCTCGCCGCTGTCATTGGGCTCGAACAGCGCCGTGAACTCGTAGGCCGATCCTTTGAAAAATGCCATCTCGCCTCCTCAGAATCCGGTCGCCGCGTTCAGTGCGGTCATTGCCGTCTGGCGCACCTTGTCCGCCATCGTGAACGGGTTGTTGCTCTCGATGACCTGCATGCTCAGGCTCATCTCGGCGCGGTACGGCATCAGGTTGGGCAGGTGCAACGCTTCCTTCTGCGTGACGCCGGTCAGGAACACCGGGATCAGCTGCAGGCCCCAGGCGAAGATCAGCACCGACGCGGTCTCCTGGCGCTCGAACGCACGCGCGCCGCCGATGCCGAGACTGGACAGCGTCTGCAGCCCGAGCGGCCCCTGTGCCTTCGGCTCGACCATCGAGCGCAGCGTGTCGATCTGCGGCTGTACGCCGAATTGCGCGGCAATCGGGTCACCCTTGTTCATCTGGTCGGTGGCATCGAGCATGATGTCGATCGAGAAGCCCTCTGCCGCCAGTTCGACACCCTGGGCCACCCGGCTGGTTTCGAGCGGGGTCAGAAAGTCATAGCCGGTACGGTTACCCGGGGCCTCGCCGGTCTTGATCGTGACGCTGCGCGAGCGTGAGATCGACTGCGGGTTGAAGTCGAACACCAGCGCCAGCGGCGGAATGCTCAGGCCGTATTCGAACAACACGCCCTTGGTTGCGACGGCCATCAGCTTCGTCCCCTGTTCAGCGGTGCAACCTGGCGTCCAACCGCTTGTGCCAGGCCGTGACCGGATGCACCCGCGGTCTTCACCTCGACCCGCAATTGCCCGGGCTGGTCACCGTGCAGCTGCTCGGCGACGGCCTGCGCAATGCGCCGTGCATCCTGCTCGGCGGTACCGCGCAGGCGTGCCGGCAGTCGCAAGGTCATCCTGCGGATTCGCATGTGCCGTCCTCCTCCAGGTGGCTGGCCAGGACACCGATCTCGCTGCGCCGGATCTGGCGGTTCTCCTTGCCCAGCTCGGCCCATACCGCGCGCGCAACATGGCGCGGTGCGATCGCGGCCCGTTCCTCGGCGGCGAGCACGGCGGCGTAATGCGCAGCGTTCTGGATCGCGCCACCGGAAAGACGCGCCGAGCCGGCCAGCTGGTCGAGATCGAGGTCTGTGTCGCGTGGGGCCGCCGGCGGCAGCAGCAGTGACCAGAGCTGCGCCCGCGCATGCTTGTCCGGTGATGGGAAATCAATGACCATCTGGAAGCGACGCAGGAACGCCGGGTCGATGTTCGAGCGCAGGTTGCTGGTCAGGATCACCGGCCCGACATGGCGTTCGAAACGCGACAGCATGTGGCTGACTTCGAGGTTGGCATAGCGATCGCGCGCATCGCTGACCTCACCACGCTTGCCCAGCAGACCATCCGCCTCATCGATCTGCAGGATCGCGCGCCGACCGTCGAGCGCATCGAGCAGCTGATTGAGGTTCTCCTCGGTCTCACCGACGTACTTGGACATAATCCGACCGAGGTCGAGCGTATACAGCGCCCAGGGTTCGCCGGTCTCGGCCGCCAGCTCGGCGGCAATCACCATCGCGGCGTAGCTCTTGCCGGTACCGGACGCGCCGGAGAACAGCGCCAGCGGACCACCGCTGGGACGTCCGCCCCAGGCGACAATCTGCTCGCGCCGCTTGAGCCACGCCGTGAAATCATGCAGTGCACGCAAGGTTGCGGCCGGCAACACCAGGTCGTGCCAACGTCCACGCCGGGTTTCCAGGTTCGCTCCCGGCGGCGGCGCAACATCGGTGGCGCGACCGAACACGGCCAGCTGGGCGGCCGGCGTTGCACGTACCAGCTGGTACGGCCCTTCCCCACTGACCCGGACCAGGCCGGACGCGACCAGCGGTGCGGTCGGTTCGAGTCGTTCATACAGGGCCGCCACCTCGACACTGTCGTCGAGCATCAGCAGTTCCTGCACCAGGGCCAGACTCGGATACGGCGCCGTCACGTGCGGCTGCAGCGACTGAATGCGCGGTCCGAACGCCGGGCGCGCATCGGCCGCCAGGGCCAGCGCAAGGATGTCGAGATCGACCTGCAGGAAACGGTCGAGATACATGTCATCGATGGATCGCGACAACCCGCCCCAGGCGCCCTGGCTGCGTTTCGCCGCGACCACGTCACCGACCGATGCAAAGGTCTTCGAGAACGACTCGTCGAACTCGGCACCGGTCCGCAGCGCTTCGGCCAGCGTCAGCATCAGTCCGACCCGCGTCCACTCCTGGTCGAGCAACCGGCTGTCGGCGGTGATCTCTTCAGCGACGCAGGCCATCGGTCACCTCAGTTCACGGTCAGGTTGAGAACGTTGCCGAACGGACTTCCGGGTATCGGCGCACCCGCCGCTGCCGGCTGCGCATGCACCGTTCCCGCCACGGCGCTTGCCGGAATGTTCAGGTCGAGGCTGGCGCGCGCATCGGCCGAATCAAGCACCGCCGATGCAATCGGTATCAGCTGCACGGCCTGCGTGCTTTCGCTGTCGTCGTCCAACCGCCAGGTGACCTGCAACGCGGCCGACTCGCCGGGCAGACCGGCAATGGCCACGGTCACCGCAGTGACGCCGGCGGCAATCGCGAGCGAGTTGGTCAGCGTGTTGCCGGATACCAGCATCTGCACCGGCACCCACTGTGCGGCTGGTGGCGGTCCGCCGGCGACCGGGAAAGCATGGCTAACGGCACTGGCCTGGATGAACCCCGATTCGCCGGCACCGCCGACGCGGGCATCGATGATCAGCGTCGAAGGCGGCTCGGCCTCGACGCGCAGGCTGAGTGGCTCGATCGGAATAAGCGCGAACTCATAGGCAGCCGATAAGCGGTAGGCGAGATCGCCGCCCTGCGTGGTCCAGATGTGATTGATCTCCTCCATGGTCGGCGCCAGCATGATCGCCTCGAGGCGGTACTCGGTGCGCGGCGGCGGAATCGCATTGCCCGGCAGTGGCTGCGCCGTGATCGGTAATACCGGATGACTCTGCAACACGCGGATCGCATGACCCAGGATGCGGATGTCGGCGTCGTCGGCGGCGTTGTCCAGGTCAGCCGGGAACGGTGTCAACAGGATGTGCACGCGCAGAAACTGGGTCTGATCGGACCCGGCGTCGGCATGAAAGCCGGAATGCGCAACGCGGTAGGCGAACAGGTTGAGGCAATGCGCGGTTGCACCGGCACCCTTGGCGATCTCGGAAGCCCGCTGTGGGTGGGCAACCGTGATGTTCACCTCCTCGCCGAACTGGCTGTCGAGGAAGTCGGCGATTCCCTGGACCGCGACCGACAGTGAGGATACGGGTACCGGCATGGCTCAGATCCTGCGCAGGTAGCGCGCACGTATGCTGCGACTGCGATCGGGTACACGGCCAGCCGCCGCTGCCGCCGTCGGTTCTTCGATCAGCACGTCGAGCTGGTCGATGTGCACATTGGCCCGGGTGAAGCCTTCATCAGGCGGTAACGACAGACCATTCATCGCTGGCATGCCCGGATCGAATGCTGGAGCTGGCAGGTTGTCTGCAGGCGCGACGGCCGCGGCCGGTCCCGGTGTCGCTGCGCTCATCACATCCCTACGCAGCGCGGATAACGCAGGTTCCGGCTCGTCACGCATCTGCTCGGGAAACGGGGAGTTCTCAGCATCCAGGGTCGCCGGATCACCGGCCATGCGCCTGACCGGCTGGGCCACCTCCTCTTCTTCCTCCTCGGCCTGCCGACGCAATGGCTGCGCCTGCTGCTCTTTGTCGTCCCGGGCATTACGGCGCAGCGTCTGCAGCTGATCTTCCTCTTCTTCAGCCTGGCGGCGTAAGGGCTGCGCCTCTTCCTCGTCGGCCGGTTCACGACGCAGGGCCTGCATCTGCTCCTCTTCCTCCTCGGCCTGGCGGCGCAGTGGCATCGCCGACGCTTCGTCTTCCTCATCGCGTGCTGCGCGGCGGAGTGTCTGCAGTCCTTCCTCTTCTTCCTCTGCCTGGCGGCGCAATGGCATTGCCGATGCTTCGTCTTCTTCATCGCGTGCTGCGCGGCGAAGGGTCTGCAGCTCTTCCTCCTCTTCTTCAGCCTGGCGGCGTAATGCTCGCGCCTGCTGCGCGTCTTCCTCGTCAGTTGGCTTGCGCCGCAGCGCCTGCATCTCCTCCTCTTCCTGTTCGACCTGGCGACGAACCGGTTGTGCCTGTTCCTCTTCCCTCCGCTCCCCCGGCTCGCCCTGCCTGCGCACGTAACCCTTGGGTGCGACCGCATTGGCTGTCGCAAACGAACGTGCCGCGATGCGCTTCATGAAACTCATGTCAGCGCCGCCTTATCGGGGTGTTGCCGCACAGGCCGGCACGGATCAAATCGGCATAGGTGCGACGACGGGCCAGTGGCAGAGCCAGGATCTCGCGTTCAGACCAGTGATAGCCGGATGCCAGCAGGTGCACCTCGCGCAACACCTCGTCACGACGCGGGAAGGCGAAGGTCAGCGGATCCACCCGCACCTGCTCTTGGCGCCCGCACTCCGGGCACTGAGCCGTCACCGAGTCGGCGACCTCGGGCGACGCTGCCTCGAGTGCGGCATCGATGTGCGCGAGATCCGCTTCGGTGAAACGCCTGGCATCGTCCGCGGCTTGCTCACCAAGCCCGCACAAGGCAGCGAAGGCACGCCGTGGATCGGTATCACTGCGACGCGTGAACGCCTCTTCGTGGATCCCATTCGGCACCTCGAACGCACGCCGGCCCAGGCTGGTTTCCAGCTCGACGACCGGGAAACCCTCGCCCGCCGCCACGCAGGGAATGTCGGCCATCGACAGGCGAAGATCGAAACGCGTACCGCAACCCGCACAGGTCGCTTCGTACCACTCGTTGTTACCGTAGAAGCGCAGGGCCGCCCGCTGCAGCAGCCATTCGCGCCCGGCCGATGACACGCGGCGCGCGGTGTCCGGGTCGACCGGCTGCGAATCCAGACGCGCATACATGGCCGCGATCACGGCGGTGACCTTGGCTGGCCGCGAGATGTTCGCCGCGACAGCCTCGGCCACGGCGAGTTCGGTCTCACCGTCGAGTGGTTGCGGCTGGGCGCGCGGAAACGCCGCCAGCAGGGTGGCTGGTGCCCGGTCCATCGTCGATCAGGTCTCGGTCGGCTCGGTCACGGCCTCGTCACGGACGAAGCCCTCGTGCTGCAGCGTGATCATCTGGATGCCGACTGTGTTCATGTTGTTGGCATCGAACTCGGGCAGCGCCTGGTATTCCGACACCCAGGCGCGGCGCAGCTGGTAGCTGATCGCCGGCACGCCCTGCAGGTTGAGCACGTTGATCACGACATCACGCCGGTAGTTGACCAGGCTCATGCCGGCATCGCCGTCACGCACGTTGTTGACCGCGTTGGCCCATTCCTCGAACACCGGATCATGGGTCAGGCCCTGCTCGAGCTGCACCTGCTCGAAGGCGGAACCACCGGGCATGACACGCTGGTAGGACGGGTCACCGGCGGCGCGCCACTTGACCGCCTCGGTAGTGCGCTTGAGTGCGCCCATCTTGGTCAGTCCGGCGACCGTGCGCCCGTTGATGACGATCTGGAACTTGAACGTGCGATACGGATCGTATCGGTGCGCATTGGCCGGGAATGTGGGAGCTGCCATTGCTTAATCTCCTGTTTCGATTGTCCGGTAACAAGGCATTCGAGATCAGGCCAACCCGATCAGGCGGTCTGACCGACGATCTGCTTGATCTGCACGACCACGAACTCGGCCGGCTTCAGGGGTGCGAAGCCGACCACGACACGGACCACGCCGCCGTCGATGTCGGCCTGGGTCATGGTCGAGCCGAGACCGCACTGCACGTAATAAGCATCCGATGCCTTCTCGCCCTGGAATGCGCCAGCGCGATGCAGGGTGTCCATGAACGCGGCCACGTTGGCGCGCAGACTGCCCCACAGGCGGTGGTCGTTGGGTTCGAACACGACTGCCTGAAGCGCGTTGTACAGGCTCTCGCCGATCATGCTCTGCGTGCGCCGCACCGGGACGTAACGGAACTCCGGCTTGGTCTTGGTGGCGCGCGTGCGTGCGCCCCAGATCACGGTCGGACCGACAATCGTGCGCAGGCAGTTCACGCCGAACTCGTTCAGGTTGTCCTGCAGGTCGGCGCCGATGTCGATCGTCGGACCGACCGCACCGCGCACCGTGGCCTCGAGTCCGGCCGGTGCCTTCCATACGCCGCGCCGACCGTCGGTACGCGCCCACAACCCGGCGGCGAAGGAACCGGCCGGTATCCGGAAGCGCTTCGGCAAATTGGCCGCCGTGTCCGGGTCGTAGAACGGGTTGGCCACCTCGAGCCAGGGGTAGTACAGCGCGGTATAGGGCGATGTCGGGGCACCCAGCGCCTTGACGTCGGCCGGACTCTGCAGCCGTGCCGAACCGACCGGGTCCGGCGGATCGATCAGCACCATGCGGTTCTGCATGAACTCGGCATGCGTGATCGCCGCTTCCAGCGCGCCGTTGTCGCCACCGGAGATCCAGTGCTTGCCGGGCAGGATCACGATCGACACGTCGCGGTAGTCACGCAGGTGGGTCAATGCGGCCGTGTAGTCGCTGTTGCCGGGAGCGCCGTGGTCGACACCGCCGGCGAAGCGAATGTCCAGCGGTTGGGTGGTGTCCGGCCAGGCCGCCGGATAAGCGACGGCCGTGCCTGCATCGAATGCGAGAGCGGCCTCGGCGCTGCCTCCGGAAACGGTCACGCTATTGACGGTGCCCGGCGTCGCGCTCTGTCCGGGCAGTAACAGGATGGTACGGTCGCGGGTGACCGCTGCAACGAAGTTGGCCCGCGCGCTGACACTTGCCGCGCCACGCGCTTCCGACTGGATCTCGGCGGCCAGCTGTTCGAGGGTCGTGGCCGTGCCGCTGAAGTCGACCACGATCGGCTGGCCGGACACGCTATCGCCGGAAAAGCTCAGTTCCAGGGTCTGCCCGGCCGCGATCGTGCTCGGATCGAGTGCCGACAGATCGCCCGACTCGAAGCCGGTGATCGCGCCACCGCCGGCGGATGCGACAGTCTCGTGGCGTGCCGAGACCAGTGTCGATGCATTGTCGATCGTCGCCGCAAGGAACTGGCCACTGGCTGGATCCAGGGTCATGTCGGTGTGGGTTTCCAGGACCGGGTCGAGCCCGCCCTTGCCGTCCGGCACACCGATCTCAACATCGTAGGTCGACAGCAGCGGGTTGCCGGCATCGGCCACCGCCTCGCTGATTCGTAGCACCATGCCGTCGGCCCAAACGCCTTGCGAACGTGCGGTGAAGTAGAAACCCATACCGGCATTGACCGGATCGGTGAACGCGGCGCTGGCGCTTTCACCGTCACCGTCACCCACCGGCACGATGTAGGCCTTGGTGCCGCCGTTGGCGAAGAACGACTGCACGGCGAAACCGAAGGTGTCGGCCGCAGAGCCGAAGTTACGCAGGCCACCGGCCGAGCCGTCGAGCTCGCCGAACTGGCTGGCGAACTGCGCCTGGCTGGAGATGAAAACGGGCTTGCCGTCTTCCTTGTCCGCGGTCACCAGCTCGCCGCGCTTGACCGGTCCGATGAAGGCAGCCACCGACGTCGAGGCGGCTTCGATCGCCAGCAGGCCGGAGGGGACATGTTCGATATAGACACCCGGATGCTTGTACATACAAGTTTCTCCTGCGCGATGGTTTGCACTCGGTGCCGGCAGTGGATGACCGCGATCGCGCGGACCCGGGCAGGTGTTGCCCGCCAGCATTCGGGAACCGTAGATGAGTCCCGATTTGCGCAGATTCATCCGACTTGAGCGCTGCCTGAACAGATCCTCTTCAACAAACCGCGGGGAAATGTAACGTGCGTGACCAGCGAATCACCGTGCCGTCACTGTGACGTCACCGCGGGATCTTGCGGACGAACGGGAAAGGCGCCGGCTGGCACGTAAGCGCCGATGCCGGTTCAGTCAGGGAAGTTCAGGGAAAAAGCGGAGATTCAGCAGCGCGTGCGCACCGCGTCACGCGTGTGTTCGATCGTCGCCAGCAGTGCACCCACGTCGGGCTGCCAGATGGTTTCGATCGTGCTCGGTTCGAGATGGCGGTCAGCGGCCGGGTTGACGCTCTGGTCGCTGGCGATGTAATCGCGCAGCGCCCGCGTCTCGGCCATCGGTTCGATGCCGAGGTCACCCTCAAGAGCTGCCGTGAACTGCTCGAACAGCTGCAGTGCGCGCGCCCGCTCGCCGTTGAGGACATGCAGACACAATATCTCCTGGAAGGTCGACTCGCGATAAGGTTCGTGTACCAGGATCCGGCGTCCGATATCGAGCGCCTCGTCGTAGCGGTGCAGTGCGGCCAGGGTATGCATGGCCACGCTCAGCCCACGCATGCGCAGCGCCGAAAGTCTCTCGCGCTCGATCGAGGCCCATTCGTCGTCGAGGCCGTCGAGCGGCGTGCTGTGACAGCGGTTGAGGCTGCGGATCAGCCCGTCGAGGTTCGCGATACGCTGTTCGAACGTGTTGCCCAGGCCGGTCACGGCGTTTTCGAGACACACCGCGTCGATCTCGACTTGTTCTGCCCGGCAGCCGGTCATCCGAACACACTCGGCGGTTGCATCGAGGCCAAGCAACGGGATGGTCTTGAGTGCCTTCTTGATCCGCCAGATCGCCGAGTTCAGCGAGGATCGACGCCGTTCAATGCAGGTTTCTGGCCAGAACATCTCCATGAGCTGTTCACGCCGGGCCAGGCGACCGTTGTAGCAAAGCAGGTACTCGAGCATCGAGCGGGTCGGTCCCGACACGCCCAGGTGCTGCGACTCGTCGTCGACGCGGATGTCGAACGCGCCAAATAGAGATATTTCGATCTTGTTTTCTGACATTGAGCCGCCCGTAGAGTGTCCCCTCTCGCTTGCGTTCTCATTAAGCGTGCCGTTTCGTCGTACGTCTTTGACCCAGCGCGCAGTTCAGCGAATCAGGCGCTGGATTTGAAATCCAGGCGGGCGACATCACGATAGTGATGTACCGTTTATAGGCCACCGGGCCGGCTTATTCAAACCGCGATCACCCTCTGCACAGTGATCGGCTGGACGCCACGCAGCCGGCATGCCAACGTCGTCAGATGAAGGTTCTGGGTATCGATTTCACTAGCCGCCCGACACGTCGCAAACCGATCACCTGTTGTGTGTGCCGGCTGGCCGGAACCCGGCTGCATGCCGAATTGCTGGTGGAATGGGTCGACTTCACCGGTTTCGAGCAGGCCCTCGCCCGCCCCGGTCCCTGGATTGCGGGAGCCGATTTCCCGTTCGGATTCGCCCGGCGGTTCATCAAAACGATCGGCTGGCCGGCCGACTGGCAGGCTTACATGCGCCATGTCGGTGACATGTCGCGAGCGGATTTCCGCCGGGCACTCGATCACTATCGTCACGGCCGCGCCGCCGGCGACAAGGAACATCGGCGTGCCACCGACATCCTGGCCGGCGCGATCAGTCCGCAGAAGCTCTATGGCACACCGGTCGGGCTGATGTTGTACGAAGGTGTCCCCAGGTTGCTCGACGCAGGCGTTTCGATACCCGGGCTGCACCAGGGCGATCCGGAGCGCATCGTGGTCGAAGCCTACCCCGGCCTGCTCGCACGCCGTTTGATCGGACGCCGCAGCTACAAGAGCGACGACACTGGGCGGCAGGACGCGGCACGCGGGCAGGCCCGCGAAGACCTGTTGGCTGCCCTGGTGGGCGGCGATCTCGCTGTCAGCCACAACATCGCGCCGGTGATCACGGACGCAGTTGCCGGGAAGCTGCGGAACGACGCCGGCGGCGATCGAATCGATGCCCTGCTGTGCGCCGTGCAGGCGGCCTGGAGCTGGACCCGGCGCGCCGACAACTTCGGTCTGCCAGCGTCCATCGATCCGCTGGAAGGCTGGATCGTGGCGTCACAGCTCAGGTGAATCTGCCCGGCGCTCGGGTCTCATGGCTACGCGAGACAGGCATTCCTTGCACAATATCAACACGATTTTTATGCATTACTTTTAAAGCAAAAACACCTTTTGGATCCCACTATGCATTATTTTTAACGCATACTGATTTGACAATTCCTGTGATATGCGCAATATTTCATGCATAAATGCCGAAAACTCTCTTTTAGGCATGATTTATGATACATAAAGAAGATTTCACTACCAGCTCCAGCGCCGCCATTGCCGCGGCGCTGTGCCGACGCCTCGAAGAAATCCGCCTGAGTCAGAACATCAGCCAGGCGAACCTGGCCGAGAAGGCCGGTGTATCGCGCAGCACCATGACCCGGATCGCGGACGGCAAAGGCATTTCGCTCGATTCCTTCATCCGCGTGATGAAGGCACTCGGCCTGGCCGGACACCTGGCAGCACTCCTGCCCGATCCCGATGTACGCCCGGTCGAACTGGCACGCCACGAAGGACGCCACCGTCAGCGGGCCAGCGGCACGCGTCAGCCGAGCGAACCCTGGACCTGGGGAGACGAGGCCGACGAGACATGAGCACGACCGCCCGCGTGCTGCTGTGGGGGCGCGAGATCGGCGCGGTCACCTGGCTGGATGACCGCAGCCTTTCGGTATTCCAGTACACCCCGGAGTTCGCCGGCTCGAACATCCAGGTCGCACCATTGACCATGCCGCTGCAGGACGCCCCCTACGAGTTTCCCGCCCTGTCGCGTGAAAGCTTTCATGGCCTGCCCGGGCTGCTGGCCGACTCGCTGCCGGACCGCTTCGGCAACAAGCTGATCGACGCCTGGCTGGCGGCGCGTGGCCGTGCGCCCGGGAGCATGAATCCGGTCGAACGCCTGTGTTACACCGGCGCCCGCGGCATGGGCGCACTCGAGTTCAAACCGACCATCAAGGGCGCACCGACACGGACCCACAAGGTGCGCATCGAGGCCCTGGTCGAACTCGCCAACCGGGTGCTCGACCAGCGCGTCACCCTGGAAGGCAAGTTCGCCGGACAGGACGACCAGCGCGCCATCGAAGACATCCTGCGCGTCGGCACCTCTGCCGGCGGCGCCCGGGCCAAGGCGGTGCTGGCCTGGAATCCTGCCACAGGCGAGTTCCGCTCCGGCCAGGCCGATGCCGGCAAGGGATTCGAACACTGGCTGATGAAGTTCGACGGCGTCGCCGAGAACCGCGACAAGGAACTGGCCGATCCGCAGGGCTTCGGGCGTATCGAATACGCCTATTCACTGATGGCGAAAGCGGCCGGCATCGAGATGCGTGAATG
The DNA here is from genome assembly GCA_020445165.1 of Gammaproteobacteria bacterium. The sequence continues at coordinate 4,476 of JAGRHE010000014.1, read as the reverse complement.
CAGGCTGCATGAGGAAGGCGGCCGCGCGCACTTCATGACCCGTCGCTTCGATCGCAGCGAGACCGGTGACAAGCTGCACATGCAATCGCTGGGTGCGCTGCGTCATTTCGATTTCAACCAGGCCGGAGCCTATTCCTACGAACAGGCGGTCGAGACCATCCAGTTACTCGGGCTGGCGAGCGACGCCATCGAACAACAGGTCAGGCGCGCCATTTTCAACGTGCTCGCGCGCAATCACGACGACCACGTGAAGAACATCGCCTTCCTGATGGACCGTCACGGCCGTTGGCGACTGTCCCCGGCTTTCGACGTGGCCTATGCCTACAATCCCGACGGCGCATGGACCAGCCAGCACCAGATGAGTCTCAACGGCCGGCGCAACCGGTTCACGTCCGACGATCTTCTCGCCTTCGCCAGCAACGCCGGCATCAAAAAGATCCGCGCGAAAAAGATCCTGGGCGATATCGCCGAAGCGGTGCGCGACTGGCCCCTCCACGCCGCCACGGCTGGTGTTTCCGCGCACGACACGACACGTATCGGCAAGGCCCTGCGCCTCGAGCTGGCCACCTGATCCCGGATCAGGTCCTGGACAGGACCGATGCGGCCAAGCCGGCGGCGGCGAACGTTGCGAACTTCGCGTCAGCGCGCGCTATAGTCGAACCATCGGATCGAAGCGCGGCATCCTCCGCAAACGCCCGGCCACGTGTGCCTGACAGCTAAAGATGCCGGATGAATGACGCATACGACCGCAGACAGAGAACGTGCACTTGAACAAGCCTGACAGTGTTTACTATTTCGCCACGTGCCTGGTCGACCTGTTGTATCCGGCGGCCGGACTCGCCGGCATGCAATTGCTGCGACGCGAAGGCGTCGAGGTGATCTTCCCGGACGACCAGACCTGCTGCGGCCAGCCGGCCTTCAACTCCGGTTACCGTGACGAAGCATTGCAGGTGGCACGCGCTCAGCTGGCCTGCCTGGCGCGCGACATCCCGGTGGTCGTACCTTCGGGTTCCTGCGCAGGCATGATCAAGCATCACTGGCCAGAGCTGTTCGCCGGTCAGCCCGACGAGCAGCGGGCGCTCACCGTCGCCAGGCGCACCTACGAGCTGACCGAGTTTCTGGTCGATGTGCTCGACGTGCAACTGCGCGATCTTGGCCAACCGACGCAGGTCGCGATCCATACCTCGTGCTCGGCGCGACGCGAGATGGGCGTAGCCGACCGTATCGAATCGCTGATCGGGCAACTTGGCAACGTCGAAGTCATCGAACAGGCTCGCAAGGCCGAGTGCTGCGGTTTTGGCGGCACCTTCTCGGTCAAGCAGGCCGATGTCTCCGGCGCGATGGTCAAGGACAAGACCGATGCGCTGCGTGCGACCGGTGCGCAGACCGTCGTCAGCCAGGACTGCGGATGTCTGATGAACATCGGCGGCGCCTTCGAGCACCAGGGTGGCGGACCGCGCACCATACACATCGCCGAATACCTGTGGGAGCGTACCCAGTGAACCAGACCCAGGCCTTTCACGGGCGCATCGACGACGCCCTGCACAACGCCCAGCTACGACGCAATTTCCGCAGCGCGATGACCGGCATCATGGCGCGCCGCGCCGAACAGTTCCCGGACGAAACCCAACTGCAGGCGCTGCGCGACCAGGCGCGCGCGGTGCGCGCCAATGCCCTGGTCCGGCAGCCTGAGCTGCTCGAACAACTCGAGGCGCGATTGACCGAGAACGGCATTCAGGTGCACTGGGCCGAAACTCCGGAACAGGCCAATGCCATCATCCACGGCATCCTCGACACGGCCGGCGCCAGAACCGTCGTCAAGGGCAAGTCGATGGTGTCCGAGGAGACGGAACTCAATCACTACCTCGAACAGCGTGGCATCGAGGTGATCGAGTCAGACCTCGGTGAATACATCATTCAGCTGGCGAAAGAGCCGCCGTCGCATATCGTTGCGCCGGCGATACACAAGAACCGGGTCGAGGTGGCCGAGCTGTTTCATCGTTTTCATCCCGACATCCCCTATACCGAGGACATCGATGAGCTGACCCAGACCGCGCGCGAGATCCTGCGTGGCCGCTTTGCGGCAGCCGATGCCGGCATGTCGGGAGTGAACTTCGCGGTCGCCGAAACCGGCACTCTGTGCCTGGTCGAAAACGAAGGCAACGGGCGCCTTAGCACGACCGCACCGCGCCTGCATATTGCGATCACCGGCGTCGAGAAGGTGGTCGAAAAACTGTCAGACGTACCGCCGCTGCTCGAGATCCTGACCAAGTCGGCGACCGGGCAGCCGATCACGACCTACTTCAACATGATCAGCCGACCACGCCAGCCGGGCGAACTGGATGGCCCAGAGGCCGTACACCTGGTGCTCCTCGACAATGGCCGTTCACGCATCCGCGTCGACGAGGAGCTGCTCGATACCCTGCGCTGTATCCGTTGTGGCGCGTGCATCAATCACTGCCCGGTGTACGTCCAACTCGGCGGACATGCCTATGGCACGGTCTACCCGGGCCCGATCGGCATCGCCCTGGAACCACAGCGCATCGGCATCGACAAGGTCGGCACCCTGACCTCTGCCTGCACCATGTGTGGTGCCTGCGGCGAAGTGTGCCCGGTGCGTATCCCTCTACCGAAACTGATCAACCGCCTGCGCGCCGAGGCCGTGGATGGCCAACGCAGCAGCGCCAACCTGCCCGGCCACGGCAGCCTGCGTAAGCCAAGTGAGGCCACCGCCTGGTGGATGTGGCAGCAGTTGTATTCGCATCCGCGCCTGTACCGACTCTTCACACGCCTGGCGAGCCGCCTGCGTGCACTCGCTCCATCACGCCTCGGTGGCTGGACAAGGTATCGGGCGGCGGTCAGACCCGCACCAATACCCTTGCGCGAACGGGTTCGACAGGAAGGCTTTCGGCATGAGTGATTCGCGGCAACGTATCCTCGAACGGCTGCGCAACAACCGGCCGAACGTCGTACCGGCACCGTCTGTCTACAGCAAACCGCTCGGCTGGGGACGCGAACAGTGCATCGCCGCCTTCACCGAACGCATGCAGGCTGTGCGTGGAGAGGTTCATCGCGTGCCACGCACCGACTGGGTCGCATGGATCACGCAGCAACTGCCCGAACGCGGCATGCATCGCGTGCTGGTGGGCAACGGCGAGCATGGCGACGCTTTAAGCGCCGCCCGATCGAACCTGCAACTGCGTCGTTACGCCGAACCGATCGAAGGCTGGAAAAGCGAACTGTTCAGCGATATCGATGTCGCGATCACCGGCAGCCGGGCCGGGCTGGCGGAAAGCGGAACCCTGGTGCTCTGGCCGGATGCCGACGAACCGCGCCTGATGTCCCTGGTGCCGCCGGCGCATATCGCCCTGCTCGATGCCGACAGGCTGTACGAAAACTTTGCGGCCATGCTGGCGGCCGAGAACTGGCCGTCGGTTGGCATGCCGACCAACGCGCTGCTGATCTCCGGGCCATCGAAAACCGCCGACATCGAACAGACCCTGGCCTACGGCATCCATGGCCCGAAACAGCTAATCACGCTGATCCTGGAATGAGTCGCAGCACACGATGAAGATCCTGACGTTCACGATCCGGCACGCGATGCTCGAACGGCTGATGTGCGAACAACGCCTGGCACGCCTGTTCAAGGTGGCGGACCTGGGCCATGAGCGCGATCACTACGAAGTCGTGGCGCTGGTGAACGATGCGAACCTCGATGCCGTCGTCGATGCCGCATCCGACCGGCCGCAACCCATCGACTGGCCGCATCACTGACAGGTGAATGCGCGGGCGAACTGCGGCTGGTGGCCAAACACGCAAATCGTTCGCCCGTTCATGTGAACTTCAGCACACTTCTGCCACCGATCACGCGCATCGCAGAAGCCCGTTCACACATTGACTTCAAGCATCTGCACGACCGCCGATCGAGCATTCGAGAGGCGCGTTGCCGGCCTCGGTCGCATCGGGCGAAGCAGTTCCAGCCCGAGCCATCGGGGCCGACCAGGCGCCTTTTCTGTGCGCGCCATCCGGGCCGGCCAGCCAGGTCTGAAGCCATCCCATCCGCTACGACACAGGGTATGGATATGGTGCCCGGAGCCGGAATCGAACCGGCATGGTCGCAATGACTGGCGGATTTTAGGTCCAAAATAATAAGAGACAAAACAATTACTTATGGGCACCTCTAAAAACACCGTCCTTTGAGGCATCATAGCCCTTTCCCGACACCAAGAGCGCGCTTGCATGCAGCCTGGCTTTTTCGATCTCGACAACCGTCATCAGCAACTCGAGGCACTGGGTGACCCGCTGCCCAAGCTGAACCAGATCGTGGATTGGGAAGCCTTTCGGCCGGTATTGCTGAAGATTCGCGAGAAGCCACGCAAGAACACGAGCGGGCGCAAACCCTATGACGTGGTGCTGATGTTCAAAGTGCTGGTGTTGCAGCATCTGTACAACCTCGCCGACGATCAGACCGAATAC
>JAGRHE010000149.1 GCA_020445165.1 Gammaproteobacteria bacterium | reverse complement strand
CCACCATCGCACGCAGACTCCGGATCGATGCATGAAGACACGCCTCGCCCGCTGGCTGTCGCTAGCCGCCTATCTCGGGCTGATCGCCTGGCTGATGTTGTGGATCGTGCTGCTCGGCGATGTCGCGCGCGAGCACGTGTCGATCCTGCTGCTGGTCGCGGTCGGTCCGCTGCTGCTGCCGTTGCGCGGCGTCCTGGCCGGGCGTGACAAGGCGTTGATCTGGGGCGCGCTGGTGGCGCTGCTGTATACGGTGCACGGCGGCATGGAGGCATGGAGTGACGCCGGGCAGCGCTGGCTCGCCCTCGTCGAACTCGGCCTGAGTCTTATATACCTGGTCAGTGCCAGCCTGTTCATCCGCTGGCGTGCCGCGGACGCTGCCGCATGAGCCAGCAGCTGCCACTGGCCCTGAGTCTGCAACATGCACCCGGGCTCGACGATTTCATCGTCGGCGCCAACCGTACCCTGATCGAGGCGCTGCGCCACGGTCTCAGCGGTAACGGTGAACGCGTGATCTTCATCGCCGGCCCCGCCGGCAGCGGCCGCACGCACCTGTTGCTCGCGCAGTGCGCCGCGGCACAGGCACGCCAGCGACGTTGTGCCTACCTGCCGCTGGCTGAGCGGGCCGGCCTCGACCCGGGTGTACTCGAAGGACTCGAGACACTGGACCTGGTCGCGATCGACGATGTGCACGCAATTGCCGGCGACGCCGACTGGGAGCTCGCCTTGTTCGCCCTGTTCAACCGCTGCCGCGACAACGACACCGGGTTGCTGTTCAGCGCCGACGTGGGACCAGCGGCCTTGCCGGTGCAACTGCCCGACCTGCGTAGCCGGCTCGCCTGGGGGCTGAGCTTCGCGCTGCAGCCGCTGGATGATCGCGGCCGCCTCGAACTGCTGCAGTCGCTGGCCAGGCGCCGGGCGCTGCAACTGCCGGACGATGTTGCACGCTATCTGCTGGAACGCAGCCCGCGCCACCCGACGCAGCTGGCTGCGACGATCGACCGTCTCGACCATGCCTCGCTGGCCGAACAGCGCCGGCTCACCATTCCCTTCGTACGCGAACAGCTGGGGCTTTGAAGCACCCGGCTCACGGCCACCATCTTGCTGGGTCGCGCTCATCGACCACAGCAGCTGCGGTCGCCGATCCGAACGCCGATTCGGCAACCACGCGCCCGGCGTAGACCGGCACCTGTCCGATCGCCATGCGACGGATCAGCGCCGCCATTCCATCGGGGCGCACATCGAGACGATCGACCTGCTGCAGACCGATCCACTCGACGCCCGCCTGCCGCTTGTCCGGGCGCTCGCCGTTTCGCGTCAGGTAGTCTTCGGCAACCCGGCAACGGAACACGAACTCGACCTGGTGGCGCGGGCAGCCGCCACCACGCGCGGCAGGCCGGTCGAACTCGGCCACGTGCAGCAATGCCCCGACATCGATGACCGCGCCGATCTCCTCGTGACACTCACGAACCACGGTCTGCTCCAGGCTCTCGCCGGGACGCTGCCCGCCTCCGGGCAGTCCATAGCGCATGCCAGCACCGCCCGACGTTCGCTTGCAGACCATCAGGATGTTGTTGTGGCGGACGATCAGCGCACGCGCCACGTTGCGCAGCCGTGTCCCGGCGGCGGTCGATGGTGACACGGGGCCCGCCGGCCGGCTGCCCTCACTGGATCCCATCAACTGCCCCCGCCGCGATCACGATCGCTCATCGGGACTGCCATCGGTCGACTCGGGCGTTCCATACAATCCACTGCGCCGGTAACGCTGCAGCAGGTGGCGCAGCAACACCATCGCTACCGCGGCCACCGGCAACGCCAGCAGGATGCCGAAGAACCCGTACAGCTGGCCTCCTGCCATGACCGCGAAGATCACCGCCACCGGGTGCAGTCCGATGCGCTCACCGACCAGGCGCGGTGTCAGCACCATGCCTTCGAGCAGCTGGCCGACAATGAATACCAGTGCCACCCAAGGCAGGTCGCCGATGCCCTGCGACTGCAGGACCGACGCCAGGCCGGCGACCAGGATGCCGACGATCAGCCCGAGGTAAGGCACGAAGCTGACCACGCCAGCGAGCATGCCGATCAGCAATGCCAGGTCGAGGCCGACCAGCCACAGGCCGGTCGTATAGATCACGCCGAGTGCGAACATCACCAACAACTGGCCACGCAGGAATGCCCCCAGCACCTCATCCGATTCACGCGCCAGGCGACCGATCATCGGTGCGCTGCGACGCGGCAGCAGGGCGTCGATTCCGGCTACCAGGTGGTCCCAGTCGCGCAGCAGGTAGAAGGTGATCACCGGTATCAGTACCAGGTTGGCCAGCCAGCCGAGCACGGCCAGGCCGGAACCGGACACCGACGACCAGGCCCCGGCCAGCAGTCCGCCCGCCTCGCGCCAATGGCGGCCCAGTGCCTTCTGCAGGGTCTCGAGATCGAAACCGGCGACCTCGCCCGGCAGCAGGGTGTCCAGGTACGGCACGACATGCTCACGCAACCAGTTGAAATAGCCCGGAAGACGCGCGATCAGCTGCGAGATCTGCGCCTCCAAGCGCGGCACCAGCAACAGCAGCAGCACGGTCAGGACCAGGAACAGCGCCGAAAAAACCACGGCAACCGCCGGCGTGCGCTTGAGCCCACGTGCTTCGAGCCTGTCGACCAGCGGATCGCCCAGATAGGCCAGCAGGGCCGAGACCACGAACGGTGTCAGGATCGGTGACAACAGGTAGACGATCCACCCGGCCATGACGACCAGCGCCAGCAACCACAGGCGGTGCGCATCAGACATGACCATGCCTCCCCCGACTGCGCGCCCGCCGCCCCCACTCGCGCACATAACCGAAACCGCTCAGGAACACGGTCAGCATCACCGCCCAGACCAGCGCGCTTATCGTCCACGGCGGCACGCCACCGAAGGCCAGGTGCACCATGCCCAGCGCAGCCAACGCGATCTGCAGGAAGGTGTTGAGCTTGGAGATCAGGCTCGGCTCGGGCTGCACCGTCTCGATGCGGAAGTTGTACAGGGTCGCACCGATGACGATGACCAGGTCGCGCGCGAATATCGCCAACACCAGCCACCAGGGGAACAAGCCGAGCCACCACAGGCACACGAACGTGGTCACCAGGAGCAGCTTGTCGGCCAATGCATCCAGAATGCCGCCGATACGCGAGCTCCAGCCGAACCGCTTGGCGAGGAAACCGTCGAGACCATCCGACGCACCGGCAATGACGAACAGCCAGAATGCCAGCGTGTAGCGGCCGTCGAGCAGCGCCCAGGCAACCGGCCCCACCAGCACGATGCGGGCGACGCTGATCAGGTTGGGCAGGTGGCGCAGCGGAGACGTCATGGGAATACGAGAGTACGACAACGCAGACGCATCATGGCAGAACCCGGTAATGGAAACCGCCAGCGAGTGCCGGGACGAAGCCACCGGCTGCGAGCCCGACCGTGGTGTCACGACCGGGCAGCGACAACAGCCCGGCATCGGCGTCGAGTGCCCGGCGCAACTGCGCATCGTCACCGTCGACAGCGAGTTCCAACGTGAAACGGTCGCCGGCCACTTCCCGCAGCGCGACCTGCCTGACCGGGGGCAGCGCCGCCAATGCCTGCATCAGGCGGGCATAGACACCGAGCCCGGACACACCGGAGACATGCAACAACGTGCCATCACCACTGCCCGCCCCCGGAAACGGCGCATGGCGGGCGGCCAACAGATTCTGGATCTGGTCAACGGCGAAACCAAGCGCATCCGGCAGGGCCTGCGCCGGCGTATCGAATGACTGCACGCCATCGCGCGAGATGAGGGTCCAGTTGCCGCGCCAGCGTTCACCCTGGGCGCTCAGCCGTGCTGTCGCGACCAGGTCGTGTGGATAACGCGCTGAAGCCTGGCGCACGGCCGGCTGGAACTGCGCCCAGACATCGGCCGCGGTCAGTTGTGCCTGGTCCTCCAGGTCGTGCAACGGCAGTTGCAGTGGCAGACCGCGGTAGTCGGCACGCTGGCGCAGGGCGACCTGCGCCTCGGGATACTCGTCCAGGTTCAGCAATGCACGCTGCTGATCGCGCTCGGTCGCGATCCACAGCAGCACGCGCGGACGCTCGCTCCATACCGGCAGTCCCTGGGCCCGCATCATGCGCTCGACAGCTGCCTGGTCGAAGCGCGCACTGAGGTACCTCACCAGGCCATCGGGCCGGTCCTCGCTGCGGTAGCGATAACTCTGCACAAGCGAAGGCGCCGCCTCCAACAGCGGACGAGCAGTCGGCTGGGACGCAATACCGGTGTTACCGCTGACCCGCACCAACACCTCGCCCAGCATGCTGGCCAGAGCCTGGTTGCGGCTCTCGGCCGTCTCGTCGCCAACCTCGGACTCGGCCGAGAAAAGGTCCACATCGGCGCCGGCAAGTCCCGGCATGACGAGACCAAGGAACAGGAACGCGCACAGCAGGGTCAGTCGATGAAGCATGGCGCGAAGTTTAAGGGAACTTGCAACGTTCCGTACACGATCGTCTGGCGGCGAAAATACCGCAGCTGTTGGTTACAAAGTTCCGCAATCGCTGGCGATTGGGTCTGCTTTGCGCCTCGATCTGCGCCATTTTCGTCCACCATCCGATTCGTGCAGGATTATTGGCAGCGCCCTTTGGGCAGGCACCGCCAGAAGCGTACCGACCATCGCTGCATGCGCCCCCCTGTTCGGCTGTTTGTCCTGCTAAAATACGCGCCTTTGTCGCCTCTGCCTGGAGCTTTTCCCTTGAGCGAACAACCCACCAACAACGACGCCGGTGGCCTGAGCTATGCCCAGGCCGGCGTCGACATCGATGCCGGCAACAACCTGGTCGAGCGCATCAAGCCGATCGTCAAGAACACCTTCCGCCCTGGCGTCATGACCGGTCTGGGTGGCTTTGGTGCCCTGTTCGAACTGCCGGTCGACCGCTATCGTGAGCCGGTCCTCGTGTCTGGTACCGACGGCGTCGGCACCAAACTGAAACTGGCGATGCAGATCGGACGCCATGACACGATCGGCATCGACCTGGTCGCGATGTGCGTCAACGACATCGTCGTCGCAGGCGCCGAGCCCCTGTTCTTTCTCGATTACTACGCCACCGGCAGGCTCGATGTCGATACCGCGACCGATGTGATCCGTGGGATCGCCAACGGCTGCGAACTGGCCGGCTGCGCGCTGACCGGTGGCGAGACGGCCGAAATGCCCGGCATGTACAGCGAGGGCGACTACGACCTCGCCGGTTTCGCCGTCGGCATCGCCGAGAAATCGCGCCTGCTGCAGCCGGACCGCGTGCGGATTGGTGACGTGCTGCTCGGCCTGGCATCGTCAGGCCCCCATTCGAATGGCTATTCGCTGGTGCGCAAGGTGATCGAAGTCAGCGGCGAGCCGCTCGATCAAGCACTCGGCGACACGACGCTGGGCGAGGCACTGCTGGCGCCGACGCGGATCTACGTCAAATCGCTGCTGAAACTGCTCGAGCAGATCGATGTGCATGCGCTGGCGCACATTACCGGCGGCGGTCTCACCGAGAACCTGCCGCGCGTACTGCCCGAGCACAGCTGCGCACAGATCGACCGCAGCAGCTGGCAGCTGCCGCCGGTGTTCGAGTGGCTGCAAAGCCGCGGCCGGATCAGTGACAAGGAGATGCTGCGCACCTTCAATTGCGGCATCGGCATGGTGGTCTGCGTACCGGCGCAATCGGCCGACACGGCGCAAGCCCTGCTGCAGGACCTGGGCGAGACGGTATACCGCATCGGCGAGATCACCGACTGTGACTGCGCGACGCCCTGCGTCCGTTACGGATGACCGCGCCAACGGCGCCGCTGCCGGTCGTGGTGCTGATATCCGGTAGTGGCAGTAATCTGCAGGCCCTGATCGATAGCGCCGGGGAGCAGCATTTCCGCATCCACGGCGTGATCAGCAACCGACCGCAGGCCGGTGGTCTGGCGCGCGCCACCGCTGCCGGAATCGCAACGCGCGTGGTCGACCACAAGGACTATCCCGACCGCGCGGCTTTCGACGCCGCGCTGGCCGGCGCGGTCGATGCATTCGACCCGGCCCTTGTGGTCCTCGCAGGCTTCATGCGGATCCTGACGACCGCCTTCGTCAACCGCTATGCCGGACGCATGATCAACATCCATCCTTCACTGTTGCCGGACTTCCAGGGTCTGGACACGCACAGCCGCGCACTGGCCGCAGGAGTCGGCGAGCATGGCGCCAGCGTGCATTTCGTTACCGCGGAACTCGATGGCGGACCAGTGATCGCACAGACCCGCGTTGCCGTCGAGCCTGGCGACGACGCCACGCGCCTGGCCGCACGTGTTCTGCGGCGCGAACACGCGCTGCTGCCGCAGGTGGTGGGCTGGTTCGCCCGCAACCGGGTCGAGTTGCGTGATGGCAAGGTCTGGATGGATGGCAAGCGGTTGCAGGCTCCGCTGCAATGCTGAACGGGCTACAGGTGGTGCGCATGGCTGCGGCCTCCGGGCTGCTGGTCGTCATGGTCGGCTGCGAGCGGACAGCGCCGCCTGCCGCGCGGCTGGCGCCGATCACGGTCGAAGCCAGTTATCGCCTGCTGTTCAACGATGCCCTGGTCGGAAACAGCCTGTTCATGCTCGAAATCGATGCCGACGGCCGCTATGCGCTGCAATCGTTCACGACACCGGCCGGCAAGATGCAGAGAGATGCAGCCCACGAGGTGCTGGAAACCAGCCGCGGCAGCATCGGTGCCGACGGCGTCCGGCCGCTCGAGTTCGAGGAAAGCGTATTGCAGGACGGCGAACTGGCACTGGCCCGGCTGACCTTCGACTGGGCGCGTCGCGCATTGGTTGTCGAAGGCCCGGGCGGACGCCGCAACATCGGCCTGTTGCCGGATACGCAGGACCGCCTGAGCTACCTGCTCGATGCCGCGCGACTGGCCGGCACGGGTGACGACAGCCGGCTGTTGCAGGTGGCCTCCGCCGAAGCGGCGGAGGAAACCCTGCTCCGCGTGCGGGGCGAGGAATCGCTCACCCTGCCAGCCGGCGAGTTCGGTGCGGTCCGTGTCGAGCGCCGCACGCCCGACGAGGACACCTCGCGTGAACTCTGGTTCGCCCCGGACCTGATGCCGCTGCCATTACGCGCACTGCAGGCCAGCGACGGCAACAGCGTCGAGATGCAGCTCGAGCACCTCAGCCAGCGCCCGAACGATCCTCGCTGATGCGACTCGCCAGCGGCCCGCTCTG
>JAGRHE010000148.1 GCA_020445165.1 Gammaproteobacteria bacterium | reverse complement strand
GTGCCGGTAATATCGCCTTCAATCTGCAACTGCTCGGCGGAGAAGGCAAGCCGATGGCGACGGTGGGCGAGGATTTCGGCCCATATGCGCAATGGCTGGATCAGCACGGCATCGCGCGCGACGCGCTGCGCGAGGTCGCCGGAACCTACACCGCGCAGGCTTATATCACCACCGACCAGGATGACAACCAGATCACCGCCTTCCACCCTGGCGCGATGAACCATGCGCACGAGATCAAGGTGTCGGATTTCGCAGGCGTCACGCTGGGCATGGTGTCGCCAGACGGGCGCCAGGGCATGATCGAACACGCCGAACAGTTCGTCGAGGCCGACATCCCGTTCATCTTCGATCCCGGCCAGGGTATGCCGATGTTCGACGGCGACGACCTCAACCGCTTCGCCCGGCAGGCCACCTGGCTGGCGTTCAACGACTACGAGGCCAAGCTGATGCAGGAACGCACCGGCAAATCGCCGGCACAGCTGGCACGCGAGGTCGAGGCCGTGTTCGTGACCCGTGGCGGACAGGGTTCGACCATCTACACGGCGGGGCGCGAGATCGAGATACCACTGGCCCCGGCCCGGCAGTTGGTCGATCCCACCGGCTGTGGTGACGCCTATCGCGGCGGTTTGCTGTACGGCCTGCAGAACGACATGGACTGGGACATCACCGGGCGCATTGCCTCCCTGATGGGTTCGATCAAGATCGAACACGCGGGTACCCAGAATCACGCCCTGAGTCGGGCCGATTTCAACGCCCGCTTCCATGAGACCTTCGGCATCTCTCTGACCTGACCGGCGAGGCGAATAGCGTGACCCAACCGAGCTGCACACCCAACCTGGACGGCCTGCTGGCATACGAGGATGCGGTCGCGCAGCTGGTCGCGGCGGCCAGGCCGCTGGCGCAGAGCGAAACCCTTGCCCTGCGCGATGCCCTCGGCCGGGTCCTGGCCGAGGCAGTGGTGAGCACGATCGACGTGCCCGGCTGGGACTACAGCGCCATGGACGGGTACGCGGTACGCACTGCCGACTGCAGCGGCAGCGACACCGAGCTGCCGGTTTCGCAACGTCTGCCCGCCGGCGTCGATCCGAAACCGCTCAGCCCGGGTACTGCCGCACGTATCTTCACCGGTGCACCGATCCCGGCTGGCGCCGACAGTGTGGTCATGCAGGAGGTCTGCAGCGCCGGTGAACACGGCGTGCGCATCTCGGCATCGGTGAGTGTCGGCGAGAACATCCGCCGCCGTGGCGAGGACATCGCGGCCGGCAGCGAGGTGATCGCCGCAGGTACCCGCCTCGAGCCACAACACCTGGGGCTGGCGGCGGCCATCGGCGTGGCATCGGTGAAGGTCGTGCGGCGCCCCCGGGTCGCGGTTTTCGCCAGCGGTGACGAGCTGCTGATGCCGGGACAGCCCCTGGCGCCGGGCAAGATCTACAACTCCAACCTGTTCACCGCGGGCGGCCTGCTGCGCGTGCTCGGCTGCGAAGTGATCGAGCTGGGTATCGTCGCCGACACGCTTGAGGCGACCAGGAAGGCGTTGGCAGAAGCCGCCAGCGAGGCCGACCTGGTGTTTGCCTCGGGCGGCGTGTCGGTCGGCGAAGAGGATCACGTCAAGCCGGCGGTCGAGGCCTTGGGCACGCTCGAGATGTGGAAGATCGCGATCCGGCCCGGCAAGCCGGTCGCGTTCGGTCACGTCGACGGCACGCCGTTCATCGGTTCGCCGGGCAACCCGGTGTCACTGTTCGTGACCTTTCTACTGTTCGTGCGCCCGTTCCTGCTACGCCTGCAGGGGCGCGCCGACTGGCGGTTGCGGCCGATGCAGGTGACGGCCGATTTCGACTGGCCGCGGCCGGACAAGCGACGCGAGTTTCAGCGCGCCCGGCTGGCGATCGGCGACGACGGGGTGGCCCGGGCCACTGTCCACCCGAGCCGCTCGTCGGGTGTGCTCAGTTCCGTCACCTGGGCCAATGGCCTGGCCGTGATCCCCGAGGGACAGGCACTCGTGCGCGGCGATAAGGTTGAATTCCTGCCTTTCTGCGAGCTGCTGCAATGATCCGGATTCTGTACTTCGCCAGTCTGCGTGAACGTCTCGGTCGGGCCGAAGAAACCCTCGACGCGGTACCTGCCGACGTGGCCACCCTGCGCACCGAACTGGTCGCACGCGGTGAGCCCTGGGCGACGGCATTTGCCCCGCAGCAGCGTGTGTTGGTCGCGATCAACCAGGCCATGGTCGACGCCGACAGTCCACTCAGCGACGGCGATGAAGTCGGTTTCTTCCCACCCGTGACCGGTGGCTGAGCGGAGTTTGACGATGCATAAAGAGATCCGGGTGCAGGAAACAGCATTCGACCCGCTGGCCGAACTGGCGCCGGTGTACGGCGCCGGGCCGTCGATCGGTGGCGTGGTGAGCTTTGTCGGCCTGATGCGTGATCTGAACCAGGGTGACCAAGTGGCGGCCATGACCCTTGAGCATTATCCGGGGATGACCGAAAAGGCCCTGCATGAGATCGTCGACCAGGCCGCGCAGCGCTGGCGGGTCGATCGGGTGCACCTGGTGCACCGGGTCGGCGAGGTACGCCCGCAGGATCCGATCGTGCTGGTTGCGGTCGCCAGCGCGCACCGGGGGGAGGCATTTCGCGCTTGCGAGTATATTATTGACTACCTGAAGACGCGCGCACCGTTCTGGAAGCGCGAGCAGACCCGCGACGGCCGTTCGCGCTGGGTCGAGGCGCGCGCCAGCGACGACGACGCTGCTGCAGCATGGATCGACGACCGCGATGCGCGGTCGGGAGAGGACTGATGGCCTGGATAACAAGAAAACGCGTGTGTCACGTGTGCGGCGGGACCGAGCTCACCCGCTATCACCGGAGTTTCTGGATGCGCCTGTTCAGAGGCAGCCAGCTGCTGCGCTGCCGCCAGTGCCGCTCAACTATCCTGCTTACCCGTGGTGGGGTGCGAGCGGCCAACGACATCGCGTCCGAACAGGTGGCTTCCGGCCAACTCTAAGCGGGCCACCCGCGGATCGGCCGCCGGCCATTCGACCGCTGCCGCCAGGCGCTCACCGAGCCCGTCCAGCACCTCACCGCTCTCGCCGACCACCGCAATGCTGCCCCATGCGGTCGGCACGATTTCCCCGATGAAACGTTCCGACTCGACCGGCAGGGTATCCGTGGTCATCTCGCCCGGCATGAAGAAGGCTGTGATCGGGCCCCGCCTGCCCGGCAAGACCAGGTGCACCCCGTTGCTTTGACGCATCAGGCATTCGGCCGCGAACAGCACCGGCCCGATGTCTTCCGCGAGCTGGGCGCCGAAGCGTGCGAACACGTAGCGGACACGCGCGGTCGATTCGCGGCCGGTCTCCTTCAGGTGCGCGGCCTCGTGCTCGATATGGTGGATCACCGACTGCGCAAGGGCCAGGCCGCCGCGCTCGACCGACGTGGTCCACAGCGAGACCATGCTGACGCCGATGGCCATCAGCACACCCGCCGCAGCGGCGTACCACCAGCGCTGGCGTTGCGCGCTGCGTCGTTCGAAGCGGACCGCCAGTTGGATGCGGTCGGCCATGCCGGATGGGGGGGCGACGTCGTTGAGCAGGGCGCGCATGCGCACCTCGTCGGCACGCAGCTCGCGCGCGAATGCCGCGCATGCCCCGCATTCGTCCTCATGGGCCGCCAGAGTCGTGTCCTGCTCGAACGGGTCGCTCATCAGACGGCGCCGGAAATCCAGGCAATTCATCGTGCCGCCTCCCTGCCAGCATATTCGCCGAGCTGTTCGCGTAGCGCCTTGCGGGCGCGAAAGAGTCGTGTCAGCACCGTGTTGGCCTTCAAGTCCAACATCTTGCCGATGTCGCGGCAGCTGAATCCGCCAATCACCTGCAGAAGAAGGGGGTCGCGGTAATCGGGGTGCAGTTGCGCCAGGGCGCGTCGGGTCGCGAACGCCTCGGTGCTGGTGTCGTAGCCGCGCACAGCGACTTCAGGCAGGCTGAACGGATCACGCACATCCGGCCGTTGGCGTTCGTACAGGCGTGCATGCTCGTTGCGCAGGATAGTGTACAGCCAGGCTCGCAGCGCCTTGCCGTCACGCAGGTCAGTGTGCGCCCGCCACGCGCGCAGAAAGGTTTCCTGGACCAGGTCTTCGGCCGTGTCGCGGTGGTGGCACAGGCCCATGGCGTAACGGAACAGCTCCGCCGAATGGGCGCGGACCAGGGTGTCGAATTCGCTGCGCAGTGTGCTCATTACCGAGAAGACCGGTGGAATCCGTAAGATATTACATCCGGCCTCTGGCTGGAGCGCAGCGCTTGAGATGGGCAAAAAAACGCCCCGAGAGCCTCACGCTGTCGGGGCGCCCATTCCAGTCACCGGCTTACCTGCCGGATCGGGCCAGGCGGCGCCGCGCTGCTGCGACGCCGGCCGGTTTCGATCAGGGCTTGATGTAGGTGTAGCCCTGGGCCTGAAGTTTGGCCAGCTCCGCAACGCCGCTGGGGACGACGTCCGACTCACTGTAGTCGTACAGATCTTCTGCTGCCTTCACGTTGCGGCCCTGGATCGTGTTGGCGCAGATATCGAACTTCACACCCTGGATCTTCAGGTTGTCGATGGCCGCCTGCTGCTGCGGTGTGGCATTGCCGGCGCTGAACCCTTTCGTATGTCCGAGTGCCTCGGGCAGCAGAATCATGGAAAGACCATTGCCATGCATCACCACGCGCAGGTCCAGGTTCTCCTTGCCGACCGCATTGATATGGTTCTGGATATTGCCCAACGCGGCCTTCTGCTGCTTCGGGTCATCACCGTTGATGTGATAGACCACCTTCTGCTTGGTGTATCCCGGTTCTGCAAACGCAGAACCGGTCAACGCCATCAGGCCAACCAAGCCTGCCAAAACGATTGTCTGAATAACGCGCTTCATACTCTCCACTCCTCTGTGCTGCTCTGCGGCAGCTGTATGCCAACCAAAATGGGGGGTCAGACGCGGATGTACGACCACCCCTGTTTCTGTCGCTTGACGACATGGGTGACGCCGGATTCGATCACTTCGGCGTCCGGAATCAGTTTCACTTCGATCCCGCTCTCGACCCGCAGACGCTCGATCGTGTTCCTGCACGCGACGAAGGTCAGGTTGTCGAAGCGCTGGGCGAGCTCATGGATACGGACCTTGTGCTGCGACAGGCGCTCGCGCAGCAGGCCGAGTCCTTCGCTGTGGCTGACCACCTCGACCCGTAGCGGTCGATGGTCGCTACGGTATGCAACCAGCATGCGCTCGATCTCGTCGAGCAGTTCGCCAGCCACCGCCTGGTCCGCATTGGTCAGATGGAACACGATCCGGGTTTCCTCGTTCGCCGCGACCGCCGGCGCCTGACCGCGTCCCTGCGGATCGAGCACCGCAAAGCGATTGGCGTCTGCGGCCGATCGGGTCACCCCGGAGTGCAGCAGCCAGCCGCCGAGCACCCCGACCGCCAGCAGCGCGATTCCGGCGGCCACGGCCATCTGCGGCTTGCCGCCGCCATGTACGATGCGCGCACGTGGGGCCGGCGGATCGGCATAGGCCAGGCGCAGTTGCGCCTTAAGCTGGCCCAGTTCACACACCCGCCGGGCAAGTTCCGGATCGTTGCGCATCGCCTCGAGAAATTCCGCCTGCCGGGTGTCGTCGAGTTCGCCGTCGACGTAGGCATGGATGTCGAGTTCATCAGTCGTGTTCATTGCGGTTTCCTCAGCGGTATGACATCGGCATGTCCTATGCCTTGCTGTTCGAGCAGGTCGCGCATGCGCCCACGCGCACGCGACAAACGGCTCATGACGGTACCGACCGGCACATCGAGGATCGATGCGGTGTCGGCGTAACTGAAGCCGGCGATGTCGACCAGGGTCAACACCTGGCGCTGATCGTCGCCGAGCCGTGCGATGGCTTCGCGCGTGCGTGCCACCAGCTGCATCTGGTTCGTGTTCTGTTCCGGGTCGTCAGCGCCGCACAGCACATCGCTCTCGAGGCCGGTGTCGGGGCTGATGCGGCGGAACTGGTCGCGAAACAGGTTGGCCAGGATCTGGGTCAGCCAGACCTGCAGCCGGCTCTCTTCGCGCAGCGTGTCTATCTTGCTCAACGCCCGGGCCAGGGTTTCCTGGACCAGGTCGTCGGCATTGTCGCCGTCATGGCACCAGGACCAGGCAATCCGGTACAGGCGGGCACGCTGGGCGCAGATCTGCTTGTGCAGCCGGCGCTTGCGGCCGAGATTGTGAAACAGGCTGTTGTCGCTCATGCCCTGTGAGACGTGGGCTGTTGGGACTTATTCCCGGCTGAGTAGAAATTTCAGTGCATCCGCGTTATCGGCCGGCGGTGCGCATGCATGGCCGCGGCAGACGAAGGCCAGTGTCGACGCCAGTGTCGACGTCGGTGTCGACGCTTCAGCAGCCTGCATCGCGGCCAGTGCCGGCGGCAGTCGTGGTGTATCGCTCGTGATGCGGTAGACACTGTCGTAGGGGCCGAGTCCCTGGTCGAGCGCTTCGCGCCAGTCACTGCCGGCGGCATCATCGCCTCGGATGACGACCTGGGTCGGTGGCTGCAGCCACAGGCGCAGGCCCTCGAGCATGCCGACATGTGCATACGGCGCCCGTTGCAGTGCCGTTTGTGCCGCACGCAGCGCGCGCGTCGCGGCGTCCTGGTAGCGCAGGTCGCCGCCCAGCTGTGACAGCCGCTGCAACACCTCGATGGCGACGCCGTTGCCGCTCGGCAGGGCGTCGTCGGCCAGCGGCCGCGGCCGGTGCAGCAGTGCCTCGTGATCACTGGCGGTGAAAAAGAAGCCACCCGCCTCGCGGTCTTCGAAGCCGTCCAGCACGCGATCGGCAAGGGTGGCGGCGAAGGCGTACAGCTCACTGTCCCAATGCGCCTGCAGCAGTTCCAGGATGGCATCGATCAGGTAGACATGATCGTCGAGATAGGCGTCCAGGCGGGCCATGCCGTCGCGGCTGGTCGCCAGCAGCCGGCCGTCCCGCCAGTGCAGCCGTTGCAGGTGCTCGAGCGCGCGATGGGCGGAGTCCAGCCAGTCGGTCCGGTCGAGCAGGCGCCCGGCCCTGGCCATGCCGCGGATCATCAGCGCGTTCCAGCTGGTGAGGATCTTTTCGTCGCGTCCCGGCCGGACGCGTTGCTCGCGCTGTGCAAACAGCTTCTCGCGTGCACTCAGCAGCAGGCGGCGCACCGCGCGCGGCTCCAGGCCGGTCTTCGCCGCAATGGTCGCGGTGTCGGTGAA
>JAGRHE010000147.1 GCA_020445165.1 Gammaproteobacteria bacterium | reverse complement strand
CATTGTGGCTCAAGGGCAACGGTTTCCGCGCCGACCAGGTGCAGGCCTTTCTGCCGTCGCCGATGGCGATGGCGACAGCGATGTGGCACAGCGGCCGCAACCCGCTGAAAAAGATCGCGCGCGATTCAGAAACGGTATTCTCGCCCAAGGGTCGCCGCCAGCGTCGGCTGCACAAGGCATTCCTGCGCTATCACGATCCAAACAACTGGCCGTTGCTGCGCGAGGCGCTCAAGTCGATGGGCCGCAGCGACCTGATCGGCAACGGCAAGCGTCACCTGGTCCCAAGTTTCCAGCCGGCGGGTACCGGCGGGCGCCCCGAGGGCACACGCACCCCCGGCAACGACGGCGCGGCCAAGGGCCGTTTCCGCACCCAGCAGACCCACGGCCTGCGCCGGCAAGCACCGGGACGGCGCAAGAAGCGTTGAGCCAGGGACACAGAACTGCATCAGCCTGCCGCTGATTGCACACGGATGAGACAGAACCGGAGGATCCAGTGCGCGTCAGCGAATACATGACCCGCAAGCTACTTACGGCAGCTCCCGAAGACGGCGTGCGTGAAACCTTCTTCCGCATGCGCGAGGCCGGTGTCAGGCACCTGCCGGTGCTCGATGGCGCACAGCTGGTCGGCATTCTCAGCGACCGCGACCTGCGCCGACCGGACTGGGTCGACGAGGCCCCCGACCTGTCACATGAATACCGGCTCGAGGATGACCTGGCGGTATCCGACCTGATGACGCGCAACCCGGTAACGGTTCACACCTACGATGATCTGGCCAGTGCCTGCCAGGTGATCATCCAGCACGGATTCGGCGCTCTGCCCGTGCTGGACAAGGGAAACCACCTGGTGGGCATCCTGAGCAAGGCCGACCTGGTCAGGGCGTTTGCCGATTTCCTCGAACAACATCATGCCGCCGGCTGAAGGGAACTTCGAAAAATCGAAGTTCCCGCGTGGTGCAGGGATACACCGCCGTTTTCGATCGCGACAAGCGATTGAAAATGAAGGGAACCGAAATCGATGTTTTCGGATTTCCGTAGAGAAGAATGCCATGGATGGCGTTTTTTGAAGTCCCCTGAAGCGGCCGCCGGCGCTCAACGGACGATGCTGGCGATTCCATGCAAGGTTGCGCGAATCTCTGCAAGGTTCGGCGCCTGCAGTTCGTAGGGTGGGGCATAGGCTCCGTAGCAGCTCATGCGCATCACCTCGGGTTGCCGCGGTGAACGCAGCATGAAGTGATAACCGAGATAGTAGTAACTGCTGTCATGGCCACCGAATGCGGCGACCGCCGTCACCCGTTGCAGACCGGTGGGCGGCAGCGCGACCACCTGCTGCAACGATCCGCTGACCTGGCTGATCTGGAACTCGTCGGGCCGGATCTCGACCCCGGCATGGTCCACCGAGCGGATCTCGAACGCGCAGTGCGGGCTGTAGTGATCGAAACCGCGCACCATGACACCGTTTTGTACGAACACCCGCGCCCGGCCAGCATCAACCTTCAGCGGCTGCACCAGCGCCAGCGTGGCACCGGCCAGATCGACCCAGCTGCCGCCGAGCGGGTCGCGCAGCGTCGCCCCACCCTGGCAGGCGGCCAACAGCGGAATCCAGACGAGGCAGAAAACGAGGCGCATGATCCACACCGCAGGTGAATTGCTGCCGGGAACGCTAATCCTGCGGCGAGGGCGCGGTCAAGCCGCGTTGCGCGAAAGCATGTCGACCATGTCTTCGACCAGGTCGGCAAAATCCGGCGGACTGATGCCGACGTAAGCGAGCACCGCGGCGCCGCAGCGCTGCCATTCCGGATCGTCGGTGCGCCCCCAGTAGACACTGTCGATGTACTCGGCCATCTTCAGTGCCGCCAGCAGTGTGCCCTTGTGGGTCATCGCGCCTTCACTCTCGGCGAATACCTCCTCGACATCGTGATGACGCAGGATCAGCTCGCTGATATGTTCGGGCAACCCCCAGGAACGCGAAACGAAATAGCCGACCACGGCATGGTGGGTGCTGTAGTGTTCCTCTTCGCAGGCGGTGACTGCATTGGCGACGCAATCGGATTCCCGCAACACCACCAGGTAGTCGGGAAAACGTTCCATCATCAGCGGGATGCCGACATTGTGGAACAAGCCCAGCATGTAAGCTTCGTCAGCGCTGAAACCCGGCAGCCGTTGCGCCAGGCGCGCTGCCACCATGCCGATGTTCATCGGGGATTCCCAGTAGTGATCGGGTGTCGGTCCCCCGGACTCTTCCATCGCCCGCTGCAATGCCAGACCGGCGACGATGTTGCCGATATTGAGCAGGCCGAGCAGCACGGTCGCCTGGCGAATCGACGTGACCTTCGTGCGCAGACCGAAGAACGGGGAATTCAGCGTCTTCAGCACCAGGGCCGATAATCCGGGGTCGCGCGAGATGGTTGCGGCAACGGCATCGATGTCCGGCTCGTCCTGCTGCATCAGTGCGTGCAGATCCATGAATGCCGCCGGTGCGGAGGGAATTCGGATCGACTGCAGGATCTCGCTGGTGGCTTCGTACGAAAGTGGCGAACTCATGACTCCGGCTCCCTGTATGAGACTGCATCCGTCGGTAACGTCGAACGGTCCTTGCAATAGCGGCGGGCGGTGCCGGTTCTTGATTGCAGGGGCAGCGCCCTGCCGCACCTTCCCCGGCACTCGGACGGCCCACCACGATCTTCACCAAGCACTTGATCCGGCTAATCTTTTTATTCGTCTGACCGAGACCCGCAGTGGTCGTCGAATCATCGTATCCTAGGCGCCATGAACAAGGTTTCCCGCAGGCAAAGCCGCACCCATAAAGCCGTCACACTGGCCCTGCTGCTGTGGACAATCGGCTTCACGCATGCCGCCGACCTACCGCTGCCGGTGCGCGTGATCGACCTGGCCGCTATTGCCGAGGCACCACTGAACAGTGCCCCAGCAGTCGTCGTCGCCCGTCATGCACCGCAGATCGCCGCCGAGATCGATGCCCGGATCGTCGAACTCCCGGTCGACGTCGGTGATCCGGTAGTGGCCGGCACCGAGCTGGCCCGATTCGACTGCCGACGCACCGAGGCCAGCCTGGCCAGCGCGCGGGCCGAGGTCGAGCGCAGCATGGCGCAGCGTGGTTTCGCCGCCGCCCAGCTCGAACGCGCACGCGACCTCGGTCGCAGCAAGAGCATCAGCGACGAGTTGCTGCAGCAGCGCCGGACAGAGCTGGCCGCGGCCAGTGCCGACCTGGCGTTGCGTGAGCAGCAGCGGTTACTGGCGCAGATCGATGTCGATCACTGCACCCTGCGCTCACCGATCAGCGGCGTCGTCACCCGGCGCCACGCAAGCCTGGGTGACTATGCGACACGCGGCAGAGCGATCGTCGACCTGGTCGAGCGCGACGGACAGGAAGTCAGCGTCGCACTGCGCCACGACCAGGTCACCAGCCTGCGCAAGGCCACACGCATCACCTTCGAGATCAACGGCGAAAGCCATCCCCTGGCACTGCGCACCATGCTGCCGCAGATCGACAGCGCCACCCGCACCCGCGAGGCGCGCCTGCTGTTCGAGCAGCAGGCAGCAGACCCGGGCAGCGCGGGCCGCGTGCAATGGCTGGGTGGCGAGACCCTGCTGCCGGCCGACCTGCTGGTGCGGCGCGATGGCAGGCTCGGGGTATTCATCCTGCGTGACGATGTGGCCACCTTCGTGGCCCTGGCAGATGCACAGGACGGCCGCCCGGCGGTCGTCCAGCTCGACCCGGCGACACGGCTGATCACCGATGGCCGGCAACGCCTCAGCGATGGTGACCCGGTACGTGTGATCGGCGAAGCGGAGTAACGTCTTGGGCCTATACCCTGCCCTGCTGCGCAACCATGTACTGGCCAACCTGACCTTCGTGCTGGTCCTGGTGGTTGGCAGCCTGTCCTACCTCGCCATGCCGCGGCAGCAGGACCCGACCATCAACTTCAACTGGATCATCATCACCACCGTTCTGCCGGGTGCCTCGGCCGAGGATATCGAGAGCAAGGTCACCGACCCGCTGGAAGATGCCTTGCGCAAGCTGCAGGACGTGAAGTTCATGTCGTCCAACAGCCGCGAATCGGTATCCAGCATCCTGATCCGTTTCGAAGACGTCGATCAGCGCACCTTCGACCGGCGCATGAATGACCTGCGGCGCGAGATCCAGAACAAGCAGGACGAACTGCCTGAGGCCGCCGAGGACCCCGAGATCCTCGAGATCACCAGTGCCAACGGCTTTCCGTCGGCGACCCTGGCCGTGGTCGGCCAGGGCATGGACGAGAACCTGCGCCGCCAGGCGCGCAACGTGCGCAAGTCACTGGAACGTATCGGCGGCGTGGACCGGGTCGACGCCATTGGTCTGCCGGAGCCCGAACTGCAGGTGCTGTTCGACCCGGCGACGCTCGAGGCACTGCGCCTGACTCCCAACCAGGTTGCCGACACGGTCAGCGCATTCTTTCAGGACATCGCCGCCGGTGATGCCCGGCTTGGCGGGCAGAACTGGCTGGTGCGGCTGGTCGGTTCCGACGCCGATCCCGAGGGACTGGCGTCGCGCACCGTGATCGGTGCCAGCGGCGAGGTCCTGCTCAGCGACGTCGCCCGTATCGAGCGCTCGACCGCAGAGGCCAGCCAGCTGACGCGCTACGACGGCCGGCCGGCTGTGCTGTTGGCCGTCGTCAAGCAGGCGCGCACCAACACCCTGGACCTGATCGAACGGCTCAAGATCTACATCGATCAACGCAACACGCTGAGTGGGACCACCGGCGTTGAGCTGGTATTGATCGACGACCAGACGATCCCGACCCGCAATGCGATCGGGCTGATGCAAAACAACGCACTGATCGGTCTCGGCCTGGTACTGCTGGTCACCTGGCTGTTTCTCGGCTCGCGAATCGCGCTGCTGACCTCGATCGGTATCCCGTTCATCCTCGCCGGTACCTTCTGGGTACTGGCGACCACCGGCGAGACATTGAACGTGATGGTGTTGCTGGGCGTGGTCATCGTCCTCGGCATGCTGGTCGACGATGCCGTGGTCGTGGCCGAAGGCATCTATCACCGCCTGCGCCATGGCATCGAGCCTATGACCGCCTCGCTGGCGACCATGCGCGAGGTGGCGGCACCGGTCACGGCAGCCGTACTGACCACGATGGCGGCGTTCGGCCCGCTGATCCTGCTGCCTGGCATCCTGGGTGATTTCATGCGCGTGGTGCCGACCGTGGTCATCATCGCGTTGGCGCTGTCACTGCTCGAGGCATTCTGGATGCTGCCGGCACACGTGATCGCCGCCGGCGTCAACTTCGACCGGCCCGGTCGCGTGCAACGATTGCGCGAACGCTTCACGCATGGTCTGCAGATCCGCTACGTACGCCTGCTGGTCAAAGCACTGCGCCATCGCTGGCTGACCCTGCTGCTGGTGCTGCTGTTACTCGCCGGGGCGATCGGCGCCATTGCCACCGAACGGGTAAAGGCGGATTTCTTTGCCGCCGACACGATCCGCCTGTTCTACGTCAACGTCGAGATGCCACCCGACACGCCGCTGTCCGGCACCTTGCAGCAGGTGCAAGCGATCGAACACATCGTCCGCCGTCATGTCCGCGATGGCGAGGTGCGCGCGATACTCAGCTACGCCGGCAGCATGTTCACGCAGACCGAACAGCGTCTCGGCGAACACCTCGGCCAGATCCTGGTCGGCCTCAACCCGTTGACGCCGGAACTGCGCAGCGTCGAGGACATGATCGAAGACATGCGCGCGAAGGTCACCGATGTCGCCGCGCCGATGCGCGTATCGTTCCTGCGCCTGACCGGCGGACCGCCGACCGCCAAGCCGATCAGCATCAAGGTGCGCGGTGATGCCTACAGTGACATTCGTGCCGCAGCCGACGACCTGTTCACGATCATGCGCGACATTCCAGGCCTGAAAGACATCGAGGACGATGCCGACCGCGGCCGCCCGGAGCTGGTGCTGCGCTTCGATACCGACGCGGTCACCCGTGCCGGGCTCAACCCGGCCGAGGTCGGTCGGGCACTGCTGCTGATCGTCGACGGCCTGGTCGTCACCGACATGCGCGATGCCGGCGAGAAACTCGAGGTGCGTGTGCTGGCACAGACGACGCAACGCCAGGACATCGCTGCCCTGCTCGATTTCCGCCTGCCCGTGGCCGACGGCGGCAGCATCGCGCTGCGCGACCTGGCACAGATCAGCCGACAGCAGAGCCTGGGCAACATCCGCCACTACAATTTCCGCCGCGCGATCACGGTCGAGGCAGACATTGAGAGCGGCCAGATTGACACCGTGACCGCCAACCGGCTGGTTGCCGAGGCCTGGCAGGCGATACGGGAACGCCACCCGTCAATCGATCTCGATTACTCGGGCGAACTCGACGACATCGAAGAGAGCCTGGATTCGATCGTCATCCTGTTCGTATTCGGGCTGGGGGTCATGTATGCCATTCTCGGCACCCAGTTCGGCAGCTACTTCCAGCCATTGATGATCCTGTCGACCGTGGTCATGGCCTTCATCGGCGTGACCTACGGCCTACTGGTCTCCGGTAACCCACTCAGCCTGTACACACTGTACGGCGTCGTCGCCCTGGCCGGCATCGCGGTCAACGCAGCGATCGTGCTGATCTCAGCCGGCAACCAGCGCCTGGCGGCCGGCATGAGCGTGCTGCATGCCACGATCTACGCGGCCCGGCGCCGGGTCATCCCGATCCTGATCACCTCACTGACGACCATTGCCGGCCTGTTCTCGCTGGCCACAGGTCTGGGCGGAAAATCACTGGTCTGGGGACCGGTGGCCACGGCGATCGTCTGGGGCCTCGCCTTTTCGACCGTGCTGACACTGGTCGTGATCCCGCTGCTGTTCCGCCTGTTTATGGGGCGCAGCCACCTGGCACGTAAACCGCGACCGGCCGACGCATAGGTTGGGATAACGGCGCCCGCGACAAAAGCGCACGGTAAGGCTGCCACCGGCGCGGCCGATACAGCGACTATGCTCTAACGAACCCCGGCAGCGTGCGCATGTTTTCACGCACCGCTCCGGTCTCCTGGTCAATGGTGCAAGCAAGAAAAATCATCGATGCAAGACATGTCGGACCGCTTTGGCAGCTTCCTGATCACCAGTCTCGAGGTGTTCGTCGCCGCCTTTATCCTGATCGTGGGTTCATTGCTGTTGTGGGCCGTGGTTGCCTATATTCTCGATGTCACCCAGACCCGGCACGCGATCCGCCGCAACTACCCGGTGATCGGGCGCTTCCGCTATTTCTTCGAACACCTGGGTGAATTCTTCCGCCAGTACTTCTTCGCCATGGATCGCGAGGAACTGCCGTTCAACCGGGCCGAGCGGTCCTGGGTGTACCGCGCGGCCAAGGACCTCAACAACACGGTC
>JAGRHE010000146.1 GCA_020445165.1 Gammaproteobacteria bacterium | reverse complement strand
TTCCAGAAGATCTCGTTCAGGTTGTACAGGCCGTGCTCTTCGAGCCCGCCCATCGATCGATTCGGCAATCCGTCAAACATGACATGGTCTCCCCAGTGCTGTGATGGCGGGAAACGACAAAGCGCTGCGGCGAGGCGCCGGTGCGGGACGTTCCAGAACCGTTCATCCGGCACGCACCTGCACCAGGAATGTGCGATCCCGACCGGGCAGCGCCTTGTCGCCCGTGTTGATGTCCTTGTCGCAATAACCTTGCCAGGATCAGGTTTTGTCGTTTCGTCGCCGGCCTGCGCCGGCCTGCGCCGGCTGTTGCGCTGGGTCAGCCATCGCCGGTGGCGGTTCAATCACCACAATGGCGTGTTGTCGGCGTCCGGACGGAATGTTGGAGCCGATGCAGAGGGAGTGGGTTATGTATCCGCACCCCGCCGAATTGCGGGGTACGGAAATGACACCCGTGCGCGGGTGTTGATCGACGCGTGACTTACTGTTCGGCCATGACCGCCGGTGCCGGGTTGGACAGGACGGACGCAGCATTCGAAGCGCTGGACGACGAAGCGTTCAGGCCCTTGATGATCGTGCTGGCGGTCGAAACGTTGTTCGACATGGCCAGAGCGACCGGGTTTGCGATCGTCGTGTTGGTGTAGGTCGTCGAGTTGCTGATCGTATCCGAGAGCAGCGTGCCCAGGGTTACGCCGGCAGCCTGCGCGGCGCTGACAGCGGTACCGTCAGAGTCCGAGGTCGATGCGGCGATGCCGGTCGAGTTGATCTCGTGGATCTTGCCGAACTGGCCGGAGATGATCTGGGTGCTGACGACGTCGGCCTGGGTCAGGGTGGAGGTCGAGGTGACCATGCCGAAGGCGTCGGCCAGGGCGTCAGCTGCAGCCGAGCCGCCGGCACTGACGATGTCCATCTCGGTGACGGTCAGTGTCTGCTCGGCCGTCGCGAACGACGAGAAGGCGAGAACCGATGCGGCGGTCAGGGTGAGTGTGAATTTCATGATTAATACTCCATGCACAATTTATTGATCCCCTTCGCTTATTTACTCGGGAAGGGTTGTAATGCCCGCCGCCGGGCGGGCTTCCATCCACCTGGATGACCGCTGGTCGGCGGGTGTCCGGGCGAATTCGTGGCTCGCGGGGGTGCTGAAGATCACGCTGCTCAGCCCATACCGCTTTGCCGGTGGCGCCTGAACCCGGTACCCGTTTCGGCGTCGCCCGGGGCGCACCGTCAGGTCTCGAATATTGGCGCCATGGCGCATGCGGTCACCTTGCATGGGACGTGCCGGGAATTAATAAACTCATTTAAAAACAGTATCTTAATTGTTGTATTTTGTCTGTGCCGATTTTCCGGCAAGGGTGCTGTAAAGAATATCGGCGACAAATAATCGTTGGGATCCCAGTGGATCGGGGGCGCAGCAAGCAGGGTGCGCGTGCCCGGGGCGCTTGGTGCAACAACTGAAGCGTCGCTAGCGTTGCCTGTTCGAGAGCAGCGTGGGGTTGGCTGGCGGACTACCGAAGACCGGTCGGTGAGGGGTGCTGGAGCATCCTGGGAGTGCGCAACGGCTGAGTACCGATAGGGCCGACCGAGGGCAACACCGCCTCAATGGACATGCACATTGTCAGGGCTTGTTCTGCAACCGTTGCAGGATCGCGCTGGCGCTGTGCGGTCGTGTTGCCTGATCGATCGGTGCCGGGGTATTTGATGCGGCGCCTGACGTGAAGACGCGCCTGTTGGCAGCGACGAGGGATGAGGCGCTCGACTCGGCCTGGTTGTTGGTCCCCGACGAAGCGGGTGTGCTCCTGACGATGCCCTTCATGCGCTCGGGCAATGCCGGCAGGCCGGGCATGACGAGGTCTTGAGTGGCGTCGAGATAATGTTCTGGGTACGACGACAGCAGGCAGTCTCCGTTGCACGAGGCGCGGGAACCGCCGGCAGTTACGCTATCGAGCAGGTCATCGGAGAGTTCCAGGTCGCTGGCCGGTGCCTGGGCTGCAAACAGGGCGGCGGAAAGAATAAATGCGGGTTTCATGGCGTCAAGCTCCTTCTACTGACTCAAGATCCATTCTTGAAGCTGCGACCTGCATTCGAAGTGCGGTTGCGGTTTCCAGTCTGCCCGCCCACTGATGCGGCCAGCGGTACGGGAACGAGCGGTGCGGTGGCTGCAAAGAGGGCAGCTCCCGGAAAGCAGATGGCGAGATTTTTTACACTTGAAGCCGGTGGCAACGTGGTTGCCGAGCCATCAAATCGAATCCCTTCGCCGGAGGGAGGTCCGCACCCCGCGTGACCGCGGGGTGCGGACCTGACACCTGGCAAAACCAGGATGTCAGACGACGTCTGCTCTTAGTTGTGCAGAACCGAAGCAGCGTTCGAAGCGCTGGACGACGAAGCGTTCAGACCCTTGATGATCGTGCTGGCGGTCGAAACGTTGTTCGACATGGCCAGAGCGACCGGGTTGGCGATCGTGGTGTCGGTGTAGGTCGTCGAGTTGCTGATCGTGTCCGACAGCAGGGTACCCAGGGTCACACCAGCAGCCTGAGCGGCGCTGACAGCTTTGCCGTCAGAATCCGAGGTCGATGCTGCGATACCGGTGGCGTTGATCTCGTGGATCTTGCCGAACTGGCCGGAGATGATCTGGGTGCTGACGACGTCAGCCTGGGTCAGGGTGGAGGTCGAGGTGACCATACCGAAGGCGTCTGCCAGGGCGTCAGCTGCAGCCGAACCACCAGCGCTGACGATGTCCATTTCGGTCATGGTCAGTTCCTGCTCGGCCGATGCGAACGACGAGAAGGCGATGATCGATGCTGCGGTCAATGTGAGTGCAAATTTCATGATTTATGCTCCATGTTGCATGCTTTGTTGTGTTCCCTTCACTTCTGAACTCAGGAAGGGTGATGTGCCCATCATGTGATAGGCGGTTATTCGCCCGAATGTCCGCCAACTGACATGACGTCCAGGTGAAACTTGTGCCCCTTGGCCAGCGATTCGCGTCGTTGATCTCTCGTTAAAGGGTTCATCGTCGCGGTATCGTCCTCGGGAGCGTTCGATCTCTACTGCTACCAGCGAATCGTGCTGCGCCGGTAGTGGAAGAAGTCAAGCAAGGGGCCACCCGGTGCAACCTGCGCGAACGCCGAGATCTCTGTACCGAGAATCTTGCGCGTCCAGTTGATCGTCGCCGCGTACGGGTTGATGGCCGCCGCGGTGGCGATTTCCGGGGTCGTCCCGATGCTGGTCGAGCGGTCTGCCGTTGCACCGGTACTGGTTGCCGTGGCCGTGCCGCCGACTGCGGTAACCCACGCTGGCGCGTATCCGAACATCAGAGAGACCGGGCTGTTCTGGATATAGGTGCTGGAACTGGTGCTGGTGATCGCGAAATCGCCAGAGGCATCCGAGAGCACGCTGACGGCGGCCGAAGGTGGAACCGAGATCGAGCCCGCGGTTACGGCGTCGAGGCCCATTTCATTCAGTTCGATGGGACCGCTGTTGTCCTCTGCTGCAACCGCGAACGGCTGCACAGCGAACACTGCGGACATCAGGATCAGGGCGGTTTTGTTCATTTTTTGTCCCTTCTTGATTCCACGGGGAGGCGGGCTCCGGAGCCGTGAAATTGCGGTATGTATTCTTGACAACATAGCTAGCATGGGATGTGCCATGTTTTAAATTGCGTTATTCGTCAATGGCTTGTATGCGCACTTGCTCGCATTTCCGTCCGGCTTCGCACACAAATGTAAAAAATCCCGTCAGTAAATAATTCATCGATTCGTGGATGATGACGACCGTGCGCGTTTGCCGACGGAGTTGATACACAACTTGCCTGGGAGGCCGGTGATATGAATATATGGGTAAGTTGTTACATGGTTATGCAAACCGAGGGTTTCTGCGAAAGTCGTCATTCCGGCGCAGGCGGGATGCAGCCTTTTCCCTTGCTTACAGATTCCCGTCTTTGCGAGCATGATGAAGCACGGATGATTAGAGCTGCCTGCAATATGACTGGCGACAGGAATTGTCGCGGACTGATTCGAGCCGTTTCGCGTGCCCACCGATTGTATAGATGCCGTTCTCAGCACGTGGCTGGCTGATCGTATGCCAGCGATCGCCGACACGTTGACGTGAGGGGCTGGGGCACCGATCTTCACGACGCTGCGCTAGAATAGAGACGCTTGAATAATTACAGGACCGGCACAGGGAGATGCGCCATGGTCCGCCGGGACAGGGGGGGACGTGTACACGAATTACCACCGCCTCAGCTGTGATCCGTTTCAGCGTCTGTCGGATCAGAGCGACTGTTGTCTGAAGAGCAATGAAAGCCGGGTCCGGGCGCGCCTGGAAAATGCGCTGCTGCACGGTGAGGGTATCGTGGTCGTGACCGGCGCTGATGGATCAGGTAAGGCGGCACTGGCCGAGCGCCTTGTTGCGCAATGTGATCCCGAGCGTGCATTCAATGTTCGGCTGTCCGCCCGAGGAATCGGCACCGCCGATATCCTGCATGTCCTGGCCGCTGCGCTGGGGCTTCATGCCGAGCACGAGGACCGCTCGATTCTGCCGCTGTTGATACAGCGATATCTTGCAGAGATCTCTTCGACCAGGCATCGCCTGCTTGTCGTCATCGAGCAGGCGCATGAGCTGTCGTCCCAATCGCTGGACTCACTGCGACTGCTCACGCTGCTGCGCGCACAGGCATGCCTGCTGCAGTTCATTCTGCTCGGCCGGGGGAGCCTGGCGAGCTCAATGAACGCGCCTGGCATGGAGTCCTTGCGCGAGCAGGTGATCGCCAATTGCCGGTTACAGCCGATGGACCTGGCGCAGACCCGTGCTTACATCGAGTGCCGGCTGAATGCGGCGAACTGGTCTGGCGATCCTGTCGTCGATGGCCAGGCGGTGCTGGCAATCTATCGCTGCAGCCGAGGTGTCGGGCAGAACATTGACAAGCTCTGCAGCCGCCTCTTGCTGCGCGGCGACGAGAGACGTTGGCGCATTATCAATGGCCAGCATGTGCAGATTGTTGCACGCGAGTTGGGAGACAAGCTGCCAATTCCGCTGAGCCTGGATGAGATGGCGCATTGTGTCGGTGCGGAACTGCTGGATGCGGCTTACGAATTGGCACTGGTGCCATCCGAGGTGCCCGATAGTCAGCCTTTGCACAAAGCACCAGCCGTCGACGCCGGGCGCGCGCCAAGCATCATCGAGAGGGCCCTGATGAAAGAGACTAGGCGCTCCCCGCCACCCGCCAACAAGGCAACGCCATCGACAGGCAGTCGCACGCGCAGCCTGGTACGCGCTATTGCGCGGCTTTAGCGCGTCATTGATTGGCAGTGGGTTGGCGGCTTGATTGCGTAACCGTCGCCGCGCCTGAAGGGCGCCCCGACTAATACATTGTCATTCCACACATCGCGAAGGCGGGGATGGCGACATCAGACAGCGCCTTTCAGGCGCGGCGGACCGGTGTTGTTCAGTACAGAACCGGGAAGTCTTTCGATGTGGGCTTGAGCAGGCCGGGTGACTGGGAGGCAATGACGTTGTCCTTGCTTTCGACCACGAAACCGACGCGGCCGATGCGGCCGAACTCGATCCATGCCTTGTCGAACTGATCACGCGTCATCGTCCGATTACCCCACGCGGGATCGGCGAGCAGGACCCGATTGCCGAGCACGCCGCGGAAAATCACGAAATGGTTGTATCCGGAGGTGTTGATCGGGACCAGGATCGGTGCCCGTGCGACCAGGTCGTCAAACTTGAGCCGACCCAGACCGACTCCCTTATAACCGCGTTGGTCGACATAGCGCTTCAGATCGAACAATGAGAATCCTTCGCGGATCTGCACCAGCAGCGGGTTGTCGATGTAGATGTCGCGGTTCATCAGGGCGGTGGCGACTTCTTTCTCCGTCACCAGGTCGCCGTGCTGATAGTTCAGCAGAGTGGTCAGCGTTGCCGCACCGCAACTCAGATCCCATTCCTGCATCACGACGTTGTCCTGTCGAATCTCGAGCAGGGAACGTACCGAGCGCTGCTCGTTGGCCATGGCGGCCGAGGGCAGCGTACATGCAAGCAGCAAAAGTGTCAGGAATAGCAAGCGTGGTTTCAGTGACATCATGGTTTGCGCACTCCCGCCTTACACCGGGAAATCGATCGAAGTTCTGGCCAAACGTGCCGGGTAGACCGGGAACTGCAGGCAGATCCCCGGTCTGATCGTCACCTTTACCTCACACCCTGCAATACGCGCTGCGCGGCGGTGAGATTGGACACCGGCACCGTCGGCGTTGTCGGCACCACATTGGTATTTGCGCTCGAACTGGACTGCGACGTCGAAGCCTCGCCCGGGGTGCCACCGGTCGAGCCGCCGGACGGCGCCGGGGTGTAGCTGCCGCTCAGCAATGCGCTTGCCGCGTTGCGTGCCGGTGAATTCACTACGGTGCTCTGGCCGCCGTTCGCGCGGGTTTCCGCGAAGGTAAAGGTGGTCGTCGCCGCAATGATGCCGATAGCATCGGCCGTGGCGTTGGCAGCGGCCGAGCCGGCGGTCACAGAGTCGAGCTGGATGTCGGTGAGTTGATCGTCTGCCGCCATTGCACAGGCGGAATACGCGATCACGAGTCCGGTAATCAGTAGTGTCTTCATGTGAAACTCCGTACTTGTTCTGTTGGTGCTGTCCGTGAACGTGTTACTGGCCGCTGAGCAGTTGCTGCAACGCAAAGGTCGATGAGCGTTGTGGCTGTGACAGGCGCTCGACCGTGATCGGATCTGCCAGGCCGCCCTGCCAAGTGCTGCTTCCCTGCTGTAGCAGTTCGAGTGCAGGGCGAGTCACGGTGACTGCCGCGTTGGTGGTCTCGCTCGGCTCGCGCGGCGTGCGTACCTTGATGTGCGAAGGCAGCGAGGGCAGCGTGATCGCCGCAGGTGCGAGGTTGGACAGGTCCACACCTTCCAGCAATTCGTAACAACCGGTCGCGCCGCAGTCGGTATTTTGCGCTGTATTGCCGGCGGAAACCGTATCCAGCAGGCCGTCGGAAAGTTCGAAATCCGCTGCCACCGCATTTGTCGTTAGCAGGGCACCGGCGATTAGTATGGCGATCTTCATGAGTCAAACTCCGTCTGTTCTTGATCCGTTCATCCGAGGTACGCCCTGCAATACAGGGGTCGGATCGGAATGCGCTGCGCACTGCGCTTCGCGTATGTCGTAACCTGCGTGCTGCCAGGGCAATCACCCTTCAGCAAGCAGTGCGGTGTGGTCTGTACGACCCACCTGGAATCTGTTGGCGATTTTCTTCTTATGGTGACTGCCGCTGATGCGGCCATCTCGCCACACTGTTCCCCGTCGCCCCGGGGATTGACCGCATCCCGCAGTTCACTGCGGGATGCGGTGCGGACACCTGGCAAAACCAGGATGTCAGACGACGTCTGCTCTTAGTTGTGCAGAACC
>JAGRHE010000145.1 GCA_020445165.1 Gammaproteobacteria bacterium | reverse complement strand
TGACCTACACGGTAGCCGGCATCGCCGCGATCAGCCTTGCCGTAGCCGGGATCCTGATCATGAACGTGATGCTGGTTGCGGTGTCGCAGCGGGTCAGCGAGATCGGCCTGATGAAGGCGCTCGGCGCACCTCAGGGCCAGGTGCTGCGCATCTTCCTGGTCGAGGCGGTGATGCTCGCGGCCAGCGGCGCGCTGATCGGTCTGCTCGTGGCAGCGGTCGGCATCGTTGCGTTGCGTCAGCTGTTTCCCGCGTTTCCGCTGGCAGCACCCGTCTGGGCGCCGCTGGCCGCCGTCGCAGTCGCCGTGATTGCCGGACTGGTCTTCGGCGTGCTGCCTGCGCGCCGCGCGGCACGGCTGGACCCGGTCAAGGCCCTGGGTGGGCGTTGACGGCATGCGTCTCGCCGACTTCATCGAACTGACCGGCAGCGCGATTCTCGCCCAACGCACGCGCAGCCTGCTGACCGGACTGGGTATCGCCGTCGGCATCGCCTCGGTGGTGCTGCTGACCGCGATCGGTGAAGGCGTGCAGCGTTTCGTGGTGCAGGAATTCACCCAGTTCGGCACCAATCTGATCGCGATCTCACCGGGCAAGACCGAGACTTTCGGCATCTCCGGCGCCATGATCAGCAGCGTCCGGCCATTGAGCCTGGACGATGCCGAGTCACTGGCCCGATTGCCCCAGGTACGCGCCGTGGTGCCGTTCATCCAGGGCAACGCAGAAGTCGAGGCCGCTGCGCGCAGCCGACGCACGACGGTGTTCGGTACCGGTGCTGCGGTACCGGCCGTGTGGCAGATCAGCCCCGCACTGGGCAGCTTTCTGCCCGACGACGAGCCGCGCCGGGCACGGGCGTTTGCGGTGCTGGGCAGCAAGCTGCATACGGAACTGTTCGGCACCCGATCACCGCTCGGCGAGCGCATCCGCATCGGTGGTGAAACCTACCGCATCGTCGGCGTCATGCAGGCCAAGGGACAGATGCTCGGTTTCGACCTCGACGATACCGTGTACATCCCGATCGGGCGTGCCATGGCGATGTTCGACCGTGACAGCCTGATGGAGGTCGACGTGCTGTACGACGAGACCGCCGATGCCGACGCACTCGCCGACAAGATCCGCAGCCGGCTGATCGCGCGCCATGGCAACGAGGATTTCACCATCGTCACCCAGGACCAGATGCTCGAGGTGCTCGGCTCTGTACTCGACGTGCTGACGCTGGCGGTCGGCGCACTGGGTGCGATCTCGCTGCTGGTTGGTGGCATCGGCATCCTGACTATCATGACCATCTCGGTAACCGAACGGACCGCCGAGGTCGGCCTGCTGCGGGCGCTCGGTGCTCAGCGCAGCCAGGTGATCAGCCTGTTTCTTGGTGAGGCAGTGGTGCTGGCACTGGCCGGCGGCGTCGCCGGTTTGCTGGTCGGGGCCGGTGGTGCGTGGTTGATCACCGCACTGGTGCCTGGACTGCCGACGAAGATCGCCTGGGACTATGCACTGCTCGCGCTCGGCATCTCGCTGGTGATCGGACTGCTGGCTGGCGTGATGCCGGCATCGCGAGCAGCCAGACTGGATCCTGTTGCGGCACTGCGCGACGAGTGAGTCGGATCTGCGTATTGCGCAATCGGCGCGAACGATCGGCACAAAAAAAGGGTGCGTCCCGCACCCTAAGCCCTTGAGGATAAACGATGCGCGCCTGTTGGTGACTGGAGAGAGCTCGCGACGATCCGTGGTGCAATACTCTCGGCGCCAGAGATTGCTGATCTGCGTTGCCTGGCTTCGTAAGCGGCCACAGGTCACAGCGACCCTGCATCCTGCCTGCACATTTCCGACATCCGGGGGGCGACCCGGCCAACCGGCAGGTACGCCCCCCTGGCGGGATCACTCCTCCTTGGCTGGCGGCGTCGCGTAATAGCGCGCCAGTGCGGTGATCTCGTCGTCGGTCAGGCGGCTGGCGATGAAGCGCATGCGACCGAACAGATCGTTGGCCCGCGTGCCACTGCGGAATTCCTTCATCGTCTCGACGAAGTAAATCGGCTTCTGGCCGGCCAAGGTCGCCGGGATCTCCATCTGGCTGCGGAATTCCTTCGACTCGTTGTGGCAGTCGTTGCACGCCAGCAGCAGCCGCGAACGGTCGCCATTGTTGACCAGGTGCGGCGGTTCACCGCCAGCCGGTTCCTGCGGCGTCTGTGCGGCGTAGAACGCGCCGATATCGGCCATGTCACGCGGGCTCAGTTTGCGCACGGCCTTGCGCATGCTGCGGTTCTCGCGCCTTTCGGTCTTGTAGTCGACCAGCTGCTTGAACGTGTAGGCCGCCGTCTGGCCAGCCAGGCTCGGCGTATCATCGTCCTCGCTGACGCCGGTATCGCCGTGGCACTTCGCGCAGCGCGCCTCCTTCACGACAGCCTCGCCACGTACCGGGTCACCGACCTGCAGGGTCCGCATGACCGGTGGTGTCCAGCCGAATACGAAATCCGACGGCGCTGCCCACGGCTCCTCGATCGGCATGGTGAACGGCGACGGCGGCGGCTGCGGTACCAACGACTGCATAAATTGAGCCGGCGATTGCGCCAGGGCGGTACCGATAGCCAGAGAGAGCGGCAGCGCCAGGGTCAGTATTGTTTTGCTTTTCATGCTTGCCATCCCCCTCAGTTTTCGACGTTGGCCGCAGTTTTGTTGGCGGCGTCCTTGAGATCTTCGCTCGACGGCATGTTCAGCTCGTTGACCGCATATACACGTTCGATCGACGCCATCTCTATCACCGGGATCTTCGGAGCATCATCGCCCAACAGCAGGTTAGCGACCGTCTGCGAGAAGGACTGGTAATGCAATTTCGCGGTCACGGTGACCTTGGTTGCATCATCCGGCAAAGTGAAGCCGTAGCGGCCGTACTTGTAACCCTTCGGCGGGATGGTATTGAACTCGGTGAAGTACGACACCTTCCACGGCAGGATGGTGTCGTTGCCATCGACATCGACTGCGTGGGCGCCGAACCAGACACTGTCGTCCGGCCGGTTGTTCTCCGCAGTGATGGTGCCGGAGCGCAGCAATTCGCGGCCCTTGTCATCCTTCACGACGACTTCCAGCCACACCTGGCGGACCTCGGTCAGGCTGGTCGGTAGGTTGTGCCCGGCACGCTCGTTCTTGACCTTGACCCGCAGCTTGTACTGCCTCTCGGCACCGCGCTTGATCTTCAGACTGAGCGACGCGACATTCTGCAGGCGCTTGATCGCATCCTGGTAATTGTCGTTGTCGGTACCCGTGCCATCCATCGCCGCCGTGATCACCGCGTTGCCGCCGACGAAACGATGATCATGCACCACCTCGCGGTACGGACCTCCCATGGCTGCGTAGCCACCGAGATCGTTGTTCTTCAACTCTCCCGGCCGCTTCATGGTATCCGCAACCTCGATCGCCGCCTCGACCGGCACCATGTGGCAGTCCTGGCACTGGATGCCCTTCTGCGCATAGATCGAGTACTTCCACTCGTCGTAGGTGCGCTCGACCGGGTAGTTGGTCACCGGGTTGAAGATCTGGTGACAGTTGCCGCAGAACGCCGACTGCGAATGGTGCTCTGAGTACTCCGTTTCATGAAACGGTGACTTGGCATCCTTGAGCGTTGCTCGCTTCTTCTGTCCCGGAGAGATTTCGAACGAGGCATTGCCGTGTTCGAGTACCGCCGTCTCCTGGAAGTTGGTACCCGACATGGTGTGGCAGACGTCGCACGACACACCCTGCTCGGCAATCTCGGGTGCGGAGAAGGCACCGTGTTCGCCTTTGTCGGGATCGAAGCGAATGGTCTTGGTCACGGTGCCGATCGGTGAATGACAGGCGGCGCAGTGGTTGAACACATCGACCGATTCATCCTTCTCGGCCAACGCCCACAGGGCCTGGAAGACCGGGTCCTTGAATGCGTGCGAATGCATCGACCCCTGCCAACCCTGGAACTGGCGTGAATGACACTGGCCGCAGATGCGTGCATCGGTCCAGTCGTCGGGCGTCAGGCTCGCATGCGGCTTGTCCGCGTTCACCGTGATGTACGAAGGGGGAAAGGGTTGTGCGGCAACCGTGTCCGTTGCTACCTCACCCTTCGCCAGGGCGGCAGACGCGGACAGCAGGCACAGCAGCGGCAGCAACAGGCGGCAAAGGCCGCGTTGGCTCTGAGATGGCATTGTCAGGCTTCCTCTGTATGCGGGTCGTCAATAGCGACCCTGTCGTTATGCAGTGATTCTCAGCGGGACGGCTTCATTTTCTTTATTGGGCGGACGCGGTCGAGCGACAGAATCCTTGCCCAATATAGTATGCACAGCGGGCCGGGGCGAGCACCAAGCCGTCCCGATTATCGGCGTGCGGAAACCGGCGACGTCGCCGAAACCTGTTGCACAGCTCGCGCCGCTTCAGGTGGCGCGACTCGTGCTTAAATTTGTGGCGTGTCTAAGAGCAAATTCGATGCCATATGACAACTCACTGATTCATTGGACTTTTAAAAATCAGCCCGGGTAACAAGCTGTTGCAGTTGTTGCGATTATGCTGCCGCTCTGCAACTGTTCTGTTGCAACATGCCTGATCGGAAGTGCCCACGCCCGCTGCATTGGTTCAGCAATCAACACTAAACAATATTCGAATAGATTAATTTTGTCGCATAAACCGACATGGCCGCTCACCAGGCGGCGGAGGAAGCACGCGTGCTCAAAGAAAAACAAATGATCGATCTCCTGGTTCCGCTGCTCGACCCGATCCAGGATGGCGTCATCATCTGCACCAGTGCCGGCAACATCCTGTTCGTGAACCCGGCCACGCGCGAGCTGCTGCAACTCGATGCGGCCGACCACGCGCTTTCGCTGGCGAATCTCGGCGGCCACAACCTGCGCGCATCGCTGATCAGGGCCGGGCTGAACAGTGATGCGGGCGACCGCCACCATTGCGAACTGGTCATGAAGTTCGACGAAGAGATTCGGGTCAATGGCGAGAGCCGCTGGTTCCGCATCCATTCGGCCTTGCTCGATCTGCCCGACCGCGCCCAGGCGCTGCGCATGATCGTGCTGCGTGACATCACCCCCGAGAAAAGGCTGCTGGCAGTGATCAGCAGTAAGGAAGCATGCGGTGTGGCGACTGAGGATCCCGACATGCTACGCCTGATCGAGCGCTTGTCGACGGTTGCCGGATCAGATGCCTCTGTGCTGTTGCAGGGTGAATCCGGCACCGGCAAGACTGAGCTCGCACGCTTGGTCCATCGACGCAGCAAGCGTGCCGACCGACCATTCGTCGAAATCAACTGCGGTGCAATACCGGCCACATTGATCGAATCCGAACTTTTCGGTCATGTGAAAGGCGCCTTCACCGGCGCCGTAAAACAGCGCGAAGGCCGTTTCAAATCGGCGGATGGCGGCACGCTGTTTCTCGACGAGATCGGCGAACTGCCACGCGAATTGCAACCCAAGCTGTTGCGGGTGCTGCAGGATGGTGAATACGAACCGGTCGGGTCGGACACAACGGTGAAAGCCGATGTGCGCCTGATCTGCGCATCCAACATCGACCTGCGCGAGCAAGTGGACGACGGCCTGTTCCGCGCGGACCTCTATTACCGCATCGCGGTGGTTCCGCTGCGTGTCCCGCCGCTCAGAGACCGGCCGGGCGACATCCCGCTGCTGATCGACGTGATCCGGAAACGGCTGGTGCTGCGTGGCTACCCGGTCGACATCGAGTTCGGCAGCGACGCAAGGAACGCGATGATGAACTACCCCTGGCCGGGCAACGTCCGCGAACTGGCCAACGCGGTCGAGCACTGCATTATCTGCGCCGAAGATGGCACGGTCGTGCGCGACAGCCTGCCGGATACCATCCGCATGTTCTGCGAAGCCCGCAACAGGACATCGCAGCAGAACGGCGTCACCGCGGATGCTGACGACGACAGCCGCCAGCAGATCACGCACGCGTTGCGCAAGGCGAACGGCAACAAGACGCTGGCTGCCCAGTTGCTGGGCATCGACCGCACGACGCTGTGGCGGCGGATGCAGCGTTTGGGACTCACCTGAAAGCGGCGTTCGGCGAGTGTAGTGAGTCAGAAGTTCGCTACATTTCAGCGCAACGAACTTCTGACTCGCGGTACTCGCCTTCTAAAGAATCGCAGCCTCGTCATTCCGCGTCCAGAAACTCGTCCAGGCAGCGTGTGAATGCCTGCGGCTGCTCCGCGTAAACCCAGTGACCGGCATCGGCTACCGGGCACATCCGGGCGGCGGGGAACAGCTGCCGAATACGTCCCATGAACGCATCCTGGACGTAGTCCGACAATGCGCCGTAGATGAAGTGACTGACACCGCGATAGGCCAGGTCCGGCGCTGTCGCCGGAAAACCGGTGACCGCTTCCTGCGCCTGCTCCAGGCCATCGAGGTTGAGACGCCAGCGCCAGGTGCCGTTCTCGCTGACCAGGTTCTGCAGCAGGAATGCCCGCACACCGTCACCGACATCTTCATGTCGCATCTGCTGATCGGCTTCGGCACGGTTGCGGACATGCGCAAGATCGACCGATCTCATGGCAGCGAAGACCGCATCGAAGTCGTGACCATAGGTGACCGGCGCAATATCGACCACTGCAAGCCGCCGCACCCGTTGCGGATGACGCAGCGCCATCAGCATCGCCACCTTGCCGCCCATGCTGTGCCCGACCATGGACGCTGATTCGATGTCCAGCGTATCGAGCAGCGCGACCGTATCGTCGACCATGTCCTGGTAGGCATGGGTCGGATGGTGTGGGGAATCGCCATGGTTGCGCAGGTCGGGAACGATGACGTCGTGGTTGTCGGCCAGACGACGGGCTACCGAACCCCAATTGCGGGCCGAACCGAACAGGCCATGCAGCAGTACCACGGGGGGGTTGCCGACAGCGCCGTGGCGCACGAAGTTCAGGGCTACCATACCGGTTGAGCCTGGGGCCTGAGCGGCATGCGCGCCTGCCCCGGCCGGAATCAGCGCTTCTTCGGCGGCAACAGGTCGGTGATCGTGCCCTCGGCCATTTCCGCGGCAAAACAGATGGTCTCGTTGAGCGTCGGGTGCGGATGGATGGTCAGACCGATATCTTCGGCATCAGCCCCCATCTCGAGTCCAAGCACGGTTTCACCGATCAACTCGCCGGCATTGCGTCCGACGATGCCGGCACCCAGCAGGCGCTTGCTCTTGGCGTCGAAGATCAGCTTGGTCATGCCCTCGTCGCGACCGATTCCGAGCGCGCGCCCTGAGGCCACCCATGGAAACACGCCTTTTTCGATCTCGATGCCCTTCTCCTTCGCCTCGGTCTCAGTCAGACCCATCCAGGCCACCTCGGGATCGGTGTAGGCAACCGACGGTATTGTCATCGGATCGAACAGGGACGGCAGGCCGGCGATCACCTCGGCCGCGACCTTGCCCTCGTGGGTCGCCTT
>JAGRHE010000144.1 GCA_020445165.1 Gammaproteobacteria bacterium | reverse complement strand
GAGCGCCAGATCGAGCTGATCGAGGACGGTGGCAAGGTGGTGCAGGAAACCCGCCTGTACGACTCGGCCAAGGACGAGACGCGTTCGATGCGCTCCAAGGAAGAGGCCAACGACTACCGTTATTTCCCCGATCCCGATCTGCTGCCGCTGGAGATCGACGAGGCCTTCATCGCCGAGGTCGTGGCCGACATGCCCGAGTTGCCGGCGGCGCGTCGGGCACGCTTCGAGCAGGCATATGGCCTGTCGGCCTACGACGCCGACGTGATGACCGCGACCCGGCCCCAGGCCGATTACTTCGAGGCCGCGGCCGCGGTGGCGGGCGATGCCAAGCTGACCGCCAACTGGGTCAGTGGCGAACTGGCCGCGGCATTGAACCGTGCGGGCATCGACATCGCTGACAGCCCGGTCGATGCGCCGGCGTTGGGCCAGTTGGTCGCGCGCATCCGTGACAACACGATCTCCGGCAAGATCGCCAAGGACGTGTTCGCCGC
Source organism: Gammaproteobacteria bacterium (assembly GCA_020445165.1). Next base: position 6,953 of record JAGRHE010000144.1, on the reverse strand, counting down.
AATGTGGGACGGTGAAGGCGATGCCGACGCGGTGATCGAGGCAAAAGGGCTCAAGCAGATTACCGATTCCGGCGCGATCGAGGCGCTGGTCGACGAGGTGCTCGCCGCGAATCCGGCCCAGGTCGAGAACTACCGCAATGCAGACCCGGACAAGCGGCCGAAGATGCTCGGTTTCTTCGTTGGCCAGATCATGAAGAAATCGCAGGGCAAGGCGAACCCGCAGCAGGTCAACGAGCTGTTGCGCAGCAAGCTCACCTGAACCGGGCGATCACGCCACAACGCGCGCCGACTTCTGCAGCATTCGGTCCCTGCGCCGGTGCAGCGACTCACCTCAATGCGGCGCGCGAGACCGGCAGGCTATGATGTTGAGTGCCGGTCCGGCACTCGGCCCGGGCAGGCGTGACGGCCGGGAGGGGGCCGATGGAACACGTGGTCCTCAACGACATCCTGATCCTGCTGAGCGTGGCGATCGTCACGGTGGCGCTGTTTCGTCGCCTCGGTCTGCCGGCCATCCTCGGTTACCTGTGCGTCGGCCTGGTGGCGGGTCCACATGGTCTCGGCTGGCTGGTGTTCGACGAGGTGATCCTGTTCCTCGGCGAACTGGGTATCGTCTTTCTGCTTTTCAGCATCGGGCTCGAATTCTCCTTGCCGCTGCTGCTGAGCATGCGCCGCTACCTGCTCGGGATCGGTGGTATCCAGGTGGCCGGTGGCACCCTGGCCGGTTTCCTGATCGCACAGTCATTCGGCGTCGACTGGCGTGGTGCGCTGGTACTGGGCGCCGCGACAGCACTGTCGTCGACCGCGATCGTGCTCACCCAGCTCGCCGAACAGAACGAACTGCAGGAGCGTCACGGGCGCATCAGTGTCGGCATCCTTCTCTTCCAGGACCTTGCCGCGGTGCCGTTCCTGGTCATCATTCCCCTGCTCGCTGAGCGCAGTGCATCACTGACCTTGCCATTGACGCTGGCCCTGCTCAAAGGCGCTGTCGCGTTCGTGCTGATCTGGTTTGCCGGCCGTCGCCTGCTGCCGTCGCTGCTGCACGGCATCACCCGCGCCGGGTCGCGCGAGCTGTTCACCCTGACTGTGCTGTTCCTGGCATTGGCGACGGCCTGGCTCACCGGGCTGTTCGGCCTGTCCCTGGCGATGGGCGCCTTCCTCGCCGGCATGCTGCTCAGCGAGACCGTCTACCGCCACCAGATCGAGGCCGACGCGCGGCCGTTTCGCGACCTGCTGCTCGGGCTGTTCTTCGTCACGGTCGGCATGCAGCTCGACTACCGGCTGCTGCCCGGTATGTGGCTGGAGACGCTGGTGCTGCTGCTCGGGATCACGTTCGGCAAGGGCCTGTTGATCGTCGCCCTGGTCTGGGCCGCGCGCCAGGGCAAGGCTGCTGCCCTGCGCGCCGGTCTGCTGCTCGGTCATGGCGGTGAGTTCGGCATTGCCTTGCTGGCTCTGGCGCTGGGCCGCGACGTGCTCAGCCACGAGGCCGCGCAGCCGGTCCTGGCGGCGATGGTCATCAGCATGTTGATTGCACCGGTGTTGGCACGCCACAACCGGACGCTGGTGGCACGCCTGGTCGGCGCTGATGGGATTGGATCCAGCCCGAATGCGCTCGGATCAGAGGCCGCTCCGACCGATCTGCAGGAGCATGTCGTGATCGCCGGCTTCGGCCGCCTCGGTCAGAACCTGGCAGTGATCCTGCGCAAACTCGATGTCCCGTACCTGGCACTGGATCTCGATCCAAGTGTCATCCGCCAGGCCCGCCTGGCCGGCGAGCAGGTGTTCTACGGCGATTGCACGCAGGTCGATCTGCTTGCACGGGCCAGGCTGGCACGGGCCCGCGCCATGGTGATCACGTTCGATGAGCCAGGGGTCGTCGAGCGCGCGCTGGCCGCTGCCCGCTCAGTGCAGCCGTCGGTCGACGTCCTGGTGAGGACGCGCGACGACAGCCACTACGAGGCGCTGCTCGGCAGGGGGGCGCGGGAAGTGATTCCCGAGACGCTCGAGGCCAGTCTCGCCCTGGCCGATCATCTGCTGCGACGCCTCGATTATGCCGAGGCTGATATCCAGCCGTTGCTCGACAGCATCCGGCGGGAAGGTTACCGCGATCTGCGCAGCACCTTTGCTGCCGGAGAAGAGACACGACGGGCCAGTCAGCATCCCGGGCTGCAGACCGTGTGCGTCCATGAGCATTCCGGCGCCGTTGGCAGCCGGCTTGCCGAGCTGCAGCTCGACCTGCTCGGCGTGCGCGTCGTGGCGATCCGCAGGCGTGGCATCCGCGGCGATGAACCGCTCGCCGATACCTGCTTGCGCGCGCAGGACGCGGTCGTGCTCGAAGGCACCATAGAGCAACTCGATCGCGCGCGGCAGCGGCTGCTGCATGGCAAGCGCTGAGCTGGAGACTTCCGGTCACGATGGCAACCGTCCTGCGGTCTGTCTCTGGTGTTTCCGTGTTCGGGGAGGGGGCACGGTCCACGCGTGCCAGCGGGTATACTCGCCCCGCCCGATGTGACACGGCGCTCAAGGGCGGCTCGCCGCGGCCGAATTCAAGCCGCAGGGTCCCACAGAAGCCGAGGCCGGCAGCGGGAAGCCGCACAAGACAGGAACTGCAGTGAATATCCGACTCGCTACTGAACAGGATGCCGCGGCATGGGATGCCTACGTCCTTGCCCATCCGCACGGAACCTTTTTCCACCGCTACGGCTGGAAGCGGTTGATCGAATCGACCTATCGCTATCCCGGTCACTACCTGCTGGCTGAGCATGACGGCGCCATTTGCGGCCTGCTGCCGCTCGGCGAGGTCAAGCATCTGTTGTTCGGTCATTCCCTTATCTCGGTGCCCTTCTGTGTCTACGGTGGGGTACTGGCCGACGACGACGCGACACGTGGCCAGCTCGAAGCGCGCGCCATGGCCCTGGCAGGCGAACTCGGCGTCAGTCATCTGGAGACCCGCAACGAAAGGCCGATGCGCGACGACTGGAAACGCAAGGATTCGCTTTACGTCACGTTCAAGCGTGAACTCAGTGACGATCACGAGGCCAACATGACTGCCATTCCGCGCAAGCAGCGGGCGATGGTGCGCAAAGGTATCAAGGCCGGCCTGGTGGGCGAGCCGGACGGCGGGATCGACAACCTGTACGAGGCCTACTCGCAGAGTGTGCGCAACCTGGGTACACCCGTGTTCCCACGCGCCCACTTCCAGGCCATTCGCGACGAGTTCGGCGATGACGTCGACGTCATCACGGTACGCCACGAGGGTACCGTGGTCGCATCGGTGATGAACTATTACTTCCGCGACCAGGTCTTGCCGTTCTATGGCGGTGGGATCAGCGCCGCGCGCAACCTGGCGGCCAACGATTTCATGTATTGGGAGGTCATGCGGCGCGCCGTCGAACGTGGCTGCCGCGTGTTCGACTTCGGCCGCAGCAAGGTCGACACCGGTTCATACAGTTTCAAGAAACACTGGGGCTTCGAGCCGGAGCCGCTGAGCTACGAGTACTTCCTGGTCAAAGCAACCGAGATGCCGGATCTGAACCCGAACAATCCCAAGTATCGCTTGTTCATCAACGGCTGGAAAAAGCTGCCGGTCGGTGTCAGCCGGATGATCGGCCCATGGTTGGCCAAGGGGCTCGCCTGAGGCCGTGGTCCTTGGGAATCAGTCCGCCAGCGTGGAGCGGTTGCGGCCGTCGTTCTTCGATCGGTACAGGGCCTGGTCTGCCCGGTTGAGCAGATCCATCGCATCGTCGCCCTTGCGATAGGTGGCGATCCCGGCCGACACCGTGATGTCACCAATCGGCTTCTTGGTGTCCGCGCGCACCAGCTGGGCCGCCTCGATCACCGTGCGAATGCTCTCGGCGACGGCCTTGGCCCCGACCGGTGGGGTGGCCGGCAGCAGGACCGTGAATTCCTCGCCGCCGAAGCGCGCTGCCGTGTCCTGACCCTTGGTCTTCTGTTGCAGGGTTTTGGCGACGAAGCGGATCACGCGGTCGCCGATCAGGTGTCCGTGGGTGTCGTTGATGGTCTTGAAGTGATCGATGTCGAACATGATCACCGACGGCCCGGGATCCTCCCCGGTTTCGGCGATCGCTTCCTCGATGCGCTCGATCAGGGTCATGCGGTTGTAAAGACCGGTCAAGGGATCGGTCGCCGCCCGCTCGCGTTCGGCGCGCAACTCTGCCTGGAGCTGCTCGATCATCTTTGACTTCTCGTCGAAGTTGCTCTTTAGCGCGGCATTGCTGGCACGCATCTCGCGTGTTTCCACCAGCAGTTCCTGCAGCATGCGGCGGATGCCCTGCACGTCTTCGGTGCTCGCGATGCCCTGGGAGAAGTTGTCCAGTGTGCCGACAAAACTGTCTGCATCGTTACCGGCCGCATTGAGCGTACCGCCGACATCGGCCATCAGCGTGGTCAGGTGGCTGCGGACGTCCTCGACCTTCTCCAGGTCGTGATCGGCGACGAACTTGCGGTACAGGCGGGCGTTGGTCGTCGCGCTGAAACCGTTGCCCTCGCCGATCAGGCGGTCGATTTCATGCGCCAGTTCGCTGTCTTCGCCCGCTGCATACAGGTACCACACGGCGTAGTTCTGTGGGGTCGCCGGCACGCCGTGGCGCGACATCATGGGCAGCGTCAGGCGCAGGACTTCAGCCGCGTTTTCGCTGGTGGTCTGTTCGGGGGAGGCAGACATCTGGCTGGCGCTCACTACGGATTCTTCCAACTTGGCCGGATCATGATCGGCGTATCGGCCGAACGTGATGCGAGTTAAGCAATTTTCTGAATCCCGGGTGACGCCGGCCGCATATAGGCGGTCAGTCTTCGCGGCGCGCCATGGCTACCGTGTACTGGCGGCCCTGCTTGATCTTGCTGTGGTTGCCGAACACCTCTTCGAAGGCGCGCGCGATGAACTGGCGCAGGCCGCTGATCACGACCACGTAGAATCGCCCGCCGGGCGCCAGGTGGTCGTGTATGTCATTGAAAAAAAGATAGTAATGTTCTTTGCTGGTCTTTGCCGGCAGGTTGGTCACGGCCAGCGTGAAGGTCTGTTCGGGAACCTGGTTCAGGCCGTCGCTGAGGATCGCGCTCGCATTCCCGATCCGGTTGCGTCTGGCGTTCGCGTTGGCGTAGTCGACGGCGACGAAATCCTTGTCGACCATCAGGCAGCTCCCCTGGCTGGCGCTGCGCGCGATCGCCAGACCGAGGGGACCATAGCCGCAGCCGAGGTCGATCGCCCTGTCGTCGCTGCGCACCTCGAGATGGTTCAGCAGCAGGCGGGTGCCTTCATCGATCGCCTTGGGCGAGAACAGCCCCCAGGTGGTGTGAAATTCCAGCTCGTGTCCGAGCAGGGTGTCGCGGAACACGATGTCCTGGCGCAGGCGGTCGAGATCGAGCGGCGGGCGGGGTTTCTTCGGCATTGGTGGCGTATCGCTTGGGGCAGTATGGCGGTCGCGCATTATCCGGTGCTGTCGCGGCCGCCGCCAGCGGTCGCCGGGGACGGCGTCAGCGCAGCCTGGTCCAGCCAGTCATCAATCGTCGGCAGCAGGGTCTCGATGGCTTCGAAGCGATGGCTGCCGCCGGCCGCCTCGATGATCTGTTTGCCGGCATAGAAGGCGGCCGCCTGGCGGTAATCCAGGACCTCGTCGCCGCGCTGCAGCAGGACCAGGTATCGCTCGTCGTCGGCCAGTTCGGTGCGCTGCAGTTGCTGCAGGGCCGTGACGTAGGCATCGTCGACCATGAAGGGCAGTTGGTCGCACCAGCGCGTCTGCCGACCACGGTAGGCACCCAGCAGGCGATGCGGAAACACGACCGGGTTGATCAGGATCGAGGGGATACGATTGCGTCGGTTCAGCGCGGTCGCATAGAAGCCGCCCAGTGACGAGCCGAACAGTGTGTCGACCGGGTAACGCTCGATCAGGCTCTCGAGGTGGGCCATGGCGGCGTCCGGTGCCAATGGCAGGTCGGGCGCCAGCAGCTGGTCGACCCCGTAGTGACGACGCAGGGCCAGCGATTTACCGCCCCAGCCGCAGCTGCCGAAGCCGTGGATGAACAGCTTCAAGCGGCGCACACCGGGCAGGCCGGGTCGGCCCGCAGGCGCAGTTCGCGCCAGTGCATGCGCAGGCCGTCGAGTCGCAACAGGCGTCCGCTGAGTGGTTCGCCGATGCCGCACAGCAGCTTGACCGCCTCCAGCGCCTGGCTGGCGCCGATCACGCCTACCAGTGGCGCGATCACGCCGTTCTCGCTGCAGCGCAGGTCTTCGTCGCCCTCTTCCGGGTACAGGCAGCGGTAACACGGGCCGCCGTCGCGCAGGTCGAACACGCCGACCTGGCCATTCCAGCCGATCGCGGCGCCCCAGACCAGCGGCCGGCGCAGACGTTGGCAGGCGCTGTTGACGGCAAAGCGCGTGGCGAAGTTGTCACTGCAATCGAGCACCAGGTCGGCGCGGCCGACCGCGTGATCCAGCGCCTCGCCCTGCAGGCGCTCATCGCGGCAGACAACCGTGGTCTCGGGATTCAGTGCGCGGAGCGTCTGTTCAGCGGACGCGGTCTTGCGCAGGCCGATGCGTTCCGTGGTGTGCGCGATCTGGCGCTGCAGGTTGCTCAGGTCGACGCTGTCGTCGTCAGCCAGCTCGAGCGTGCCAATACCCGCCGCGGCCAGGTACATCGCGGCCGGCGAGCCGAGGCCGCCGACGCCGATGATCAGCACGCGGGAGTCGCGCAGGCGCTGCTGACCCTCGATGCCAACCTGCGGCAGCATGATCTGGCGGCTGTACCGCAACAGGGTTTGGTCGTCCATCGCGCGATTGAAGCATGCCCGTGCGCCGTACAACAGGCGCGGCTGCTATCGATGGACAGTCAGAGGTAGCGGCGCCAGTGCTCCGGACGATCGTCCTGGCAACCGTGATCGCGATTGCGATAGCGATTGACGAACACCTTTTCGGTGCAGTTCGGGTCGCCCTTGGCGCA
>JAGRHE010000143.1 GCA_020445165.1 Gammaproteobacteria bacterium | reverse complement strand
ATTCCTTCGGTCGTTACTTCGAGTGTCGTGAGCAGCGCATCCTGATGTCCGGTTATCTCGGCTCGATCGGTTTCGCGTTGCCAGCGGCCATGGGCGCCTGGGCGGTGACCCAGGTGCAGCCCGGGCACCGTGCCCGCAAGGTGGTGTCGATCAGTGGTGACGGGGGTTTCGGCCAATACATGGCCGAGTTCACGACCGCGGTGCAATATGGAATGAACATCTGCCATGTCCTGCTCAACAACCATGAACTGGGTAAGATCAGCAAGGAGCAGCGCGCCGGGCACTGGCCGGTCTGGCAGACCACGCTGCGCAATCCGGATTTTGCCGCCTACGCCAAGAACTGCGGTGGACTCGGGGTGCGGGTCGAGTCGGCAGACCAGCTGTCCGAGGCACTCAAGCGGGCGCTGTCGTACGACGGTCCGGCCCTGGTCGACGTGGTCTGTGACCCGGAGCTGATCTGATGCGTTACGAAGAAGGCCAGGGCGTGCCACCGGCCGCGCCGATGCAGAACTATGCCGACAGCAGCGGACTGCATTTCATGCTCAATTTCACGGTCGCGCTGGCCTTGCTGATCGGCATTGCGCTGCTCTGGCTCGGGCGGCGCGGGCGCGTGTTGTGGTTGCAGGTCTGGAGCGCCGGTCTGATCGTGTTCAGCATCGCCTATCTGGTCGCTGCGGCCGCGGGGCTGACCTGACGCGGGGTCGGTGTGTTGCTGGGCTCTATCGGAACACCGGTGGCTATCCCCGTTAAACGCGCACGTCCGTGGGGCGTATGTTGCACTAAGGCAGGTCGCATGCCCTGCTTTGGTGAAGCGACATCAGGATTTTCCTACAGCAATTCGCCCCCTTTGTCGCAGGCGCTGCGCGACGTGGCGCACTAGGCTTTCTCTCATGCGAGAAAGCCAGGATGGGACATCCTGCGGGGAGCAACACGATGAAAACGCATGCATTGAGCAGTTCGCGGCGTATGGCAGCTGTGCTGTTGGCGATCGGCACGTCGGCTTCGGTGGCCGCTTCCGGTGACTGGCAGCTGCAGCGATTGATGGAACCAAGCGCGGCGCAGCGGGCCCAGGAGATCCGTGGCAGTGTGGTGATCTACGATGGCCTCGATGCCGGGCTGGTCGCCCAGGCCATGGACGAGCATTTTGATCGCATCCAGAACATGATGTTTGTCCGCATCCACCATCTGCCGCCGAGCGGTGCCGGTGGGGCGGTGATCGAGGACGACGGTTGCGATTGATGCGTGCTTGACTGCGCGCTGTCCCGGTCAGGAGTCGGTGGCGCTGGCGTAGTTGACGCCGAGGATCAGCCACACCGCCCGGCCGCCGGGCGTATCGATGCTGATCTCGTCATCGACCTGCCGTTTGAGCAGGGCGCGTGCCATGGGCGAGTCGACACTGATCCAGTTGCGCTTGGGATCGAATTCATCGGTGCCAACGATGCGCAGCGTCTGCATCTCGCCGGCCGGGTTTTCCAGTTCCACCCAGGCACCGAAATACACCTGCTCGACCTGATCGGTACGGCGATCGACCACCTTGAGCTCGGGCAGGCGCTTCTGCAGGTAGCGGATGCGTCGGTCCATCTCGCGCAGCTGCTTTTTTCGATAGATGTACTCGGCGTTCTCGGAACGGTCGCCTTCGGCGGCCGCTGCGGCCAGGTGCTGGACCACCTCGCGTCGCTGTCTCCACAATGCGTCCTGTTCACGGTTCAGACGTTCCCAGCCCTCCCGCGTGATGTAGGGAGAGCGCGCCGGGCCTGGCTTGCTACGCGGTTTCACGCGTCGAAGGCGCCGTGGCTGACCAGCCACAGGTAGAACAGGAATACGACCACGCCGACCGAGCCCATGATCCAGGGGCCGCGGTAACCGCGCGCCGCTTTCTGCGGATTACGGCGGATGTCGCGCGCCCACAGCAGGGCGCCGAGCAGCAGCGCGAGGCCAAGGAACATGCTCAGAACTGGTCGGTGCGCAGCATGACCAGGGTGCAGGCTTCGAACCACTCGATGCCGGCCTCGGTGAGTTGTTGCTGCACCTGGGCGCTTTCGGTACCCGGGTTGAAGATCACCCGCCCTGGCTGCAGTCGTACGATGGCATCGGCCTGCGGTTCGAGCAGTTGCGGACCGACGTAGAGGGTCAGGGTGTGTACCGGATCGCTTATCGCGTCCAGTGACGGGCTCACCGGCAGTCCTTCGATCTCTTCGAAACGCGGATGCACCGGCGTGATCCGGTATTCATGGCGTTGCAGCAGGCGAATGCACTGGTTGGCGTAACGCGCGGGCTTCGGGCTCGCGCCCAGGACGGCAACGTGGTGTTCGCTGGTGCGCATGGCAGAAAACCTGGAAGCTGAAAGGGTTGGTCATGATAAACCGCCCGGGCGGAGCGATCACACCGTAGAATACGCGGCGTTTCAAGAATCGATTGATGGAGTAACGCGATGATGGCTTCTGCGGTTCTGCTGCACGTGATTGCGGTGGTGATCTGGGTCGGCGGGATGTTTTTCGCCTACATGTTCCTGCGCCCGGTGGCGGCCACTCAGCTGGAGCCGCCGGCGCGGCTGAAGCTTTGGGCCGGCGTGTTCGGTGGTTTTTTCCCCTGGGTCTGGACTGCGATCATCGCGATTCTGGCGACCGGCTTCTGGATGATCTTCGCCGTCTTCGGCGGCATGGGCAATGTTGCGATGTACGTGCATGCGATGCTTGGACTTGGCATCGTCATGATGCTGATCTTCATGCATGTCTTCTTCGCGCCGTATGGCCGCCTCAAGCGTGCGGTTGCCGCAGAGGACTGGCCGGCCGGCGGCAAGGCCCTCGCCCAGATCCGCATGTTGGTGGGGATCAACACGCTGATCGGACTGGTCACGGTGGCGGTCGGTGCCGGCGGTCGCTATCTCGTTCCCTGACCGGTCCGCTTGCCGCGTATTCTGTCGCCGGGGGTTGGGTTTGTAGCGCCGGGTGATGGCAATTGCCCGGCAGGCATGGAAAAAGGGCGGTTCTTCACTGGCCGGGTGATGGCCACCGGTAAGGCCGTCTTTTGGCGTTGTGCCGATTTCGTCAAACGCTGGGCAAAGGCGGCCTATCTTTTGGGGATTCCTTCACTGCAGGTGATTCCCAATGACCGACATCCAAAAGATTCTGGGCGACGAGGCCGAGCTGCTGCTCGGCCACCGCTGTAAGACCATCCCGCAGGCGATGCTGAGCCTGCCTGGGCCGGACTTCATAGACCGCGTGGTGGCTTTGTCGGATCGCAAGCCCGGCGTGCTGCGCGGTCTGCAGACACTGTACGACCATGGCCGCCTCGCCGGCACCGGCTACCTGTCGATCCTGCCGGTGGATCAGGGCGTCGAGCATGCTGGCGGTGCCTCGTTCGCGCCCAATCCGATCTACTTCGACCCGGAAAACATCGTCCAGCTGGCCATGGCCGGCGGCTGCAATGCGGTGGCCTCGACCTTGGGCGTGCTCGGCTCGGTCGGCCGGCGCTACGCGCACAAGATCCCGTTCCTGGTGAAGCTCAACCACAACGAGCTGCTGACCTATCCGAACATCTTCGATCAGACCCTGTTCGCCAGTGTCGACCAGGCGTTCGACATGGGCGCGGTCGCGGTCGGCGCGACGATCTACTTCGGCGCCCCGGAATCACGGCGGCAGATCCAGGAGATCAGCGAGGCATTCGCGCACGCCCACGAGCTGGGCATGGTCACCGTACTCTGGGCCTACCTGCGCAACAGCTCATTTAAGAAGGACGGCGTCGACTACCACGAATCGGCCGATCTCAGCGGCCAGGCGAATCACCTGGCGGTGACGATCGGCGCCGATATCGTCAAGCAGAAGCAGGCGACCTGCAACGGTGGTTACAAGGCCATCGGATTCGGCAAGACACACCCCAAAGTGTACGAAGACCTGACCAGCGACAACCCGATCGACCTGGTTCGGTACCAGGTCGCCAATTGCTACATGGGGCGGATTGGCATGATCAACTCCGGTGGCCCGTCGGGACAGGACGACCTGCACCAGGCGGTGCGCACGGCTGTTATCAACAAGCGGGCCGGTGGTTCGGGGTTGATATCTGGCCGTAAGGCGTTCCAGAAGCCGATGGAGGAGGGGGTGAAACTGCTGAATGCGATTCAGGATGTTTATCTTTCGGACCAGGTGACGATTGCCTGATGGGGTGGTTTTGATCGCGCTGTCGCGCGGGATTGATTTTTGATTGCGCTCGGTCAGACAGTCCTCGCTTCTCCCGGTTTTGACCTGCGGTGCTCGGCTGCACCAAGGGGGCTTGGCACTCCGTAGCTTGCCAAGCCGGTCGGCGAATCCCGCGGTGTAGGTCGGGCTGCGCCCGACATCGGCCGGCACAGCCGGCCCTACGCGTTTCTAAGATCTCCATCGTCGTCAGATCAGTGCACCCCATCCCGTTGACGCCGCCGAGCATCGCAGTGGTTTCCGGAAACAAGCGCGTGCATGTCTGAGTGGCCGCAGGCCGCGAGTTCACGCGCGCCGGAAACCGCGGGAAGCGCAGGGAACCCCTCGTCGCAGACGAGGGGCAAGTCGTCGGGTGCCCTTTCTTTTGCCTTCTTTTCTTTGGGCAAACAAAGAAAAGAAGGGCGGGTGCGCGCCGCCGCGCGCTTTCAAAAACAACTGCGCGCGACAGCGCGCTCAAATCACCTTTCGTCAAAATGGTCATGCCTTACGGCAACATCTCCAATGCCACCGGAAACACCGAATCCCCATCCACCGCACCACCATCCAGGCTCACCCAGAGATCGGTATGGTCATGCAGTGCGCGGTAATAGGTGATCTTGTCCTCGAGCCGATGCAGGAACTCGATCTGGCGCCGGGCTGGCCAGGTCTCCCAGTCCTCAAGCGACAGGCTCATGACCTCGCCGGTGTAGGGCAGGTCCTCGATGTACTCGCGCATGAAGCCCAAGTCGGCCAGGCTGTTGCCGGCGCCGGCCGTGGTTGCGGTCGTGCTGCCGAGCTGTCCGGGGTCACGCGTGATGGTCGCCGCCAGGCTCTTCAGTTCGTTGAGGAAATTCTGCGGCGACAACAGTCCTTCCTCTGCCGTCTGCAGCACGCCCTTGAGGATGTCGTGCAGATCCGACAGCTGGTCGCGTGTCAGCAGTACCTGCACATCCAGCGTGCGTCGTTCCGGGTTGCGGATATCACGGTCGAGCAGCCAGGCATTGAACACGTTCGGAATCTTGTCGGCGGCATCACGCTTGAGGTACTTCATGCGCAGCGCATAGCCGAGCTTGGCCACCTTGCTCTGCAACTCGACCAACTGCGGATTGGCTGCCGCCTCGACCACGATCGGCTCCGGTTCTGCGGGTGGTTCGGGCGGTAGCGGCTGGGCCGCGGCGGCCACCTGGACCTGCATGGTGATCTGTCCGGCCAGGGTGTCGAGTACCTGCCCGAACTCGTTGATGTCGCCGGTCGGCACCGCGTAGTAGAGGCTGCCGATGCCGGGGAATTGCGCCAGTTCGCGGTAAGCGACTTCGGCGCTTGCGTGATCGTCACGGTTCTTTTCCGTCAGAAGGTGCAGCACGAAGATGGCGACCCCTTTCTCACGTGCCAGCCTGCTCAGCGCGGCGGCGTCCAGACCGGTGCTCGACAGCGGATCGCCGGCCTTACGCGGGCCGGCGTCGGTGATCAGCACGAGGTAGCGCGCGGCGTGATCGGACCATTGCATCTCGTCCAGCGCCTTTTTCACACCGGCGTAGGAATCCTCGGTGAAATCCCGGCTCGACACCTTGGCCGCGGCCAGGTCGTTGACCCGGGCCAGGAAGGTCCCGGGATTGCGGCCCTGGTCGAGGTCGACATAGGTGCGTGTCAGGTATTCCAGAGCAGGCACCGCGTCGAGGGAATCACGAAACGCGACCAGGCCGAAGTTGACGTTTCCGAGCAGGCCGGCGTCGCCGAGTGCGTCGTAGATCTTCATGACCGCTTCGCGCGTGCGGTCGATGTAAGGATCCATCGACAGCGTGGCGTCGATCGCGAATGCCAGGCCGGCGCGGTAACCGGTGTCGACCGATGCGGTGGCTTTGCCTGCAGATGGCTCGGCGGTTGCCGGTGCCGGTGCCGGTGCCGCTGCAATTGCCTTTGCCTCGGCGGGGGCCGGAGTCGCTGGTGCGACCGGCTTGTCGCTTTCCAATGGCACGCTCGACACCTGCAGCAGGCGCGCCTGCTCACTGCCGAGGTAGATGTCCTCGTGGCGCAGGATCGGCACCAGGTAGAAGTTTTCGCGGATATCGAGCTTTCCGGCAGGCTGGATTGCGACCACCGGTGAATCGGTGCCTGCCTCGCCGGCTTCGGCAGCGCGGTGCAGTGCCGCATAGCGTTCCAGGTCGCGTGTGCGTGCCAGGCTGCGCAGTGCGCCGGCATCGCGGAACAGCAGCGCGCGGTCGGCCCCCTCGGCTTCGCGGAAGGCCACGGTCAGGCCCTGCGCCCATTCCAGGGTGTCCGCTTCGCGCAGCCAGCCATTGGTAGCGCCGTGGCGTTCCGTTCCGACCTGCAGCCAGCCGCCTTCATCGCTGCGTCGTGCGTACACATAGTAGGCGGTGAACGGGGTGACCGGCTCGCCGCCGGTCGTTCCCGGCGCGCTGTGGAGCCGGGCGCCCGGCACCGCGAGCACGCGCTGAAACAGGGATTGCTTGCCGGCCATTAGCAACGGCTGCACGGCAGCGGCGTTGCCGTGGAACAGCGCAGCGCCGAGGATCCCGAGCGCGAGGAAAGTGGAGAACAATCTGGTCATGTTCATTGCCATAGCAGCGCAACCCGCTGTGCCAGGGGGTCGCCATTGGCAGCCATTTTCTCGACCCGCGCGCGCAGGTCGGAGAGGCGGCTGCGTCCCTCGTCGTCGCCGTAGCCGGCAGCCATCGCGTACCACTTGTGTGCCTGGGTCAGATCGGCAGACGGGAACACACTGTTTTCCGGGTCACGGCTTTGCGGATCGGCCTGATCGCCGAGAGTGACTGCGGCGCCCGCGTGGCCTTCGCGCGCGGCGAAAAAATACAGCAGGTAGGCATCGGCGAGTTCGCCGTCGGCCTGGGCCTTCTGCGCTGCGGCGACGACATCGTCGATTCTGACCTCGCCGCTGTCGCGCATCGCCGCGATCATGGCCCGCGCGCGTGCGCCCGGGCTGGTGTCGACCGGTTCGGCCAGCTGCTCGGGCGGGTTCGTATCGGCCGTGGTCGGCTGGCTGTCGAGCAGGCTGGGCGATGCAGGCGGCGTCGAAGCTGACGGTGTGACGTCTGTGACGAGCTGTTCCAGCGAATCGTCACCCGGCACCAGCCAGACACCGATGAGGGTTGCGATGATCACCAGGATGATCGGCTTCCACGGTCCGCTGCGCCTGTGCGGCTGCGTGTCGGCAAGTTCGCCTTCGACCTGCTGTTCATCCATCCTTTCGGCACTCGCTTTTCATTTGCACCCGGTGGGGGGATTATCCCGAACTCGGCGAGAACAGGAAAGGAGAC
>JAGRHE010000142.1 GCA_020445165.1 Gammaproteobacteria bacterium | reverse complement strand
GGAGATGTACAAGACCGAAAAAATCAACCCGCTCGGTGGCTGTCTGCCGATGTTGGTACAGATCCCGTTCTTCATCGCCCTGTACTGGGTGCTGCTGGAAAGCGTTGAGTTGCGCCAGGCACCGTGGATCCTGTGGATCGACGACCTGTCGATCAAGGACCCCTACTTCGTGCTCCCGCTGATCATGGGCGTTTCGATGTTCGTGCAGCAGAAGCTCAACCCGGCGCCGCCCGATCCGATGCAGGCCAAGATCATGATGGCCCTGCCGGTCGTGTTCACCGTGATGTTCGCCTTCTTCCCCGCTGGCCTGGTGCTCTACTGGGTGGTCAACAACCTGTTGTCGATTGCCCAGCAATACGTCATCACCAAGCGCATCGAAGAAGGCGCCAAGGCGTGACCCTGCCACGTGGCAGACTTTGCCGCTGATACCATCGCTGCAATCGCCACGGCCCCGGGCCGTGGTGGCGTTGGCATCGTGCGCGTCTCAGGCCGTTCGACGCGCAGCATAGCCACGCAATTGCTGGGGCGATTGCCCGCACCACGACAGGCCACCGTGGCCCATTTTCGCGCCGCAGATGGCACTGCGATCGATCACGGCATCGCGCTGTTTTTCCAGGCACCTGCATCGTTCACCGGTGAAGACGTGCTCGAACTGCACGGCCATGGTGGTCCGGTCGTCATGCAGATGTTGCTCCAGCACGTACTGACTTTGGGTGCACGCCTGGCCGATCCGGGTGAATTCTCACGCCGCGCCTTTCTCAACGACAAGCTCGACCTGGCCCAGGCCGAAGCGGTCGCCGACCTGATCGACAGCCAGACCCAGGCCGCCGCACGTTCTGCCATGCGATCACTGGATGGCGAGTTCTCGAAACAGGTGCATGCGCTGGTCGATGCGATCACGAAACTGCGTATCCATGTCGAGGCGGCGATTGATTTTCCGGAAGAGGAGATCGATTTTCTCGCCGACACCGTGATAAACGAGCAGCTGGACGCCTGCATCGAAGATACCCGGACGCTGTTGCGCCGTGCCCATACCGGACGCCTGCTGCGCGACGGTATGACCCTGGTCATCGCCGGCCTGCCGAACGCGGGCAAGTCGAGCCTGATGAATGCACTGACCGGGCGCGACAGTGCGATCGTCACCGACATCCCGGGTACCACGCGCGATGCCCTGCGTGAACACATCGATATCGACGGTCTGCCGGTGACGCTGATCGACACCGCCGGCCTGCGCGAGGCCGGTGATGCGGTCGAACGCGAGGGCGTGCGTCGGGCACGTGCGCAGATCGCCAGCGCCGACCATGCCCTGTGGGTGTACGACGGTAGCAACGATCCGCAGGCAGCGGGTCTTGCAACTGCCGATCTGCCATCCGGGCTGGGCATCACCCGGGTCCACAACAAGGCGGACCTGAGCGGTGCGCCGATCGAACTGGGTGAGTGTGATGACGGTTACCAGATCAGCCTCTCCGCTTTCACCGGTGAGGGCATCGATCTGTTGCGTGAACACCTGAAACACCTGGTCGCCTATTCCGGCAGCAGCGAGGGTGATTTCAGCGCGCGCCGGCGCCATCTCGATGCGATAAAACGCGCCCAGGCAGCGCTGCATGCAGGACGCGCGGCGCTCGACGATGGCCGCGCCGGCGAACTGCTCGCCGAGGACCTGCGCCAGGCGCAATTGATGTTGTCGACCATCACCGGCGAATTCTCGGCCGATGACCTGCTCGGCGAGATCTTCAGCAGTTTCTGCATCGGCAAATGAACCAGCCATCGGCCATCGGCTTCTTCGATTCCGGCGTCGGTGGCCTGAGCGTCCTGCGCCATGCCCTCGACTGCGTCGGCGGCATTCCACTGCTGTATGTCGCTGACTCGGCCTACGCACCCTACGGTGGTCGCGAACAGGCCCAGGTGATTGCGCGCAGTCGTGCAATCGCCAGATTCCTGGTCGAACAGGGGGCACAGGCGATTGTGGTTGCCTGTAACACCGCGACCGCGATCGCGATCGAGGCCCTCAGGGCCGAATTCACGGTGCCGGTGATCGGCATGGAGCCGGCGATAAAACCGGCGGCGGGCATATCCCGCAGCGGACGTGTCGCCGTTCTCGCGACTGCCGGCACCTTGCGCAGTGCCCGCTACGCACGCCTGGTTTCGGATCATGGCCGCCAGGTCACTGTGTTCGAACGCGCCTGTCGCCATTGGGTCGAAGCGGTCGAGGAAGGGGATCTCGACAGTCCGCGCGTGCGCGACCTGGTGCATGCCGAATTGCAGCCCCTGCATGCTGCCGGCGTCGATACCTACGTCCTCGGCTGTACCCATTTCCCGTTTCTGACCGGCGCGATCCGGCAGGTGGTCGGTGACGAGGTGCAGCTGGTCGACCCAGGCCCGGCGGTGATCGAGCAGCTGCGTCGGCGTCTGCAGCTGGAAACGCAGCAGGCGCAGCGATCGCCGGTGCGCCTGTTCAGCAGTGCCGACCCGGCACACCTGTCGCGCAGTGCGCGCAATCTGATCGACCTGGATGCCGACGCGCTCAGGCTCGGTTTGTGAGCACGAACCTCATTGCGCGACCGCGTCGCGTGCGCGCAGGCGCAACGCGCGGATGCGCTGCTGCAGTGACTGCATCTGGCGCGGATCGCGCCGTCGCCCATAGCGCAACTGCACGTACAGGCGATTGATCGCCACCAGCTGATCACTGGCGCCCGGGAAGCGCTGCATGGCCAGGCTGCAGACCGTGTCGGCACCCTGCCAGTTGTGCACCGTGATACCGGCGCGGCGTAGCTTGACGACAAAGCGCTGCCACATGCGCGGCAGTGGATCCCGGATTTTCGGTTGCCGCCAGCGCATCACCAGGTAGGCGAGACCGGCGGCCAGGGCTGCGCCGATCAGCAACGCTATCGCCAGGCCGAGCCCGCGCAGCTCGCCGAGCCCGAGCATCTGCAGCAGGTTGCTCTGCCGTTCGGCCGAGAAGCCGATCACCCAGCGATGCCAGCCCAGGTCGACGGCATCGGCAATCCATTCGACGTTGCGCAGCAGATCGGAAAACATGCCATCACCATCGCCGCGATAGACGATGGCGGCACCCTCGCCGGCCACGCTGTTGTTGATCGAGCGTTCGATACGTTCCGGTGCGACCGCCGCGGTCGGGTCGAACCGCGACCAGCCGCTGCCCGCGAGCCAGATTTCGGCCCAGGCATGGGCGTCGGATTGGCGCACGATCCAATGCCCGGCGCGTGGATTGAATTCACCGCCCTGGTAGCCGATCACGATCCGTGCCGGCACGCCCGCCGCACGCATCAGGGTGACGAAGCCCGATGCGTAGTGCTCGCAGAAACCACGTTGGGTGTCGAACAGGAACTGGTCGACCGGATCGTTGCCGAGCTGCCCCGGCGCCAGGGTGTAGACGAACGGTTGTTGGCGGAAGAAATCCAGCGCCTTTTGCGCGATCTGCGCCGGCTCACCAGCGGCCTCTGCCTGCCAGCGCCCGGCCAGCTCGCGGATGCGCGCGGACAGCTGTTGCGGCAACTGCAGGCCCAGTTCGCGCTCATACTCACCGAGCATGGCCGGACTCTGGTAGGGGTCGGATCCGGCACGGTAACTCAGCCGCTTGTCGATGCGTTGCTTGCCGACCAGCGCCGAATTGCGGTTGAGTTGGGCGCCCTGCGGAATGTCCACGACCAGGTCGAGCCCGAACATCCAGTATTCACCGGTCGGTTCCATGATCACTTCGTACTGCAGCGGCGCCGAGCGGCGCGTGGTCGGCTGTTGTAGCAACGCGGTGCGTGCGCTGCCGGACCAGCGCCGCCCGTCCGTCTGCCACAGCACCGGTCCACGCCAGTAACGCTGCTCCGGCCGCGGTTCGGCGCCGAAGAAGGTGGCCCGGAATGCGACCGCGTTCGACTGGCTCAGTTTGCCGATATCACCCAGGGTCATCTCACCGCTGATGCCGGTCACGGCCGAGTTCGTGTTGATCGCCCACAGCGGCGCATCCAGGCGCGGGAACAGCAGGAACACGACCAGCGCCAGCGGCAGCGCACCGCCCAGTATCGCCAGCGTGTTGCGCGCCTGGCGCAACAGATCGACATGGACCCGGTTCAATCCGACCTGGATCACGGTCAGTGCAACCACGCCGACGAACAGGTAGATCGCCAGCGCCAGCGACTGGTCGTACAGCAACTGGGTCAGGACCAGGAAGTAACCGAGGAACACGGTCACGTGGATGTCACGCCGCGCGCGCAGTTCGAGCAGTTTGAGCCCGAGCATCACCACCAGCAGCGCGGTGCCTGCCAGGCGCCCGTCGCTGATCTCGGTGCTGAACACCACCAGTGCCAGCGCGGCCACCATCAGTAGCATCAGGGTCCAGCGACCGGGCATCCAGTCCGGGCGATGGATCGCCAGCATGCGCCACACGGCGGTGATATAGAAGAACGCCAGCACCGATGGGCTGAGGTTGGACGCGTGCGGTGCCATCAGTGCCGACAACAGCAGCAACAGCAGCGCAAGCAGGCGGCCGGGAATCGGCAATGTCGCCAGTGCGTCACGCATGCGCTTTACCGTACAGCGCCAGCAGGCGCAGACAACGATGACGATGACTCGGGCCGCTGCCGGGTTCGACCTTTCCCTGCGGAGTGCGCAGACCGTATTCGCGCCCGCCGGCCTCGGCATCGATCACTGCGCGACACAACGACGACAGTTTCTCCTCGGTGTCGTTGCCCGGTGCCTGGTCCCATTCCAGCCACAGCGGTGCCAGCGCCTGGCCACTGAACAGACGGGTGTTCAGGCCGCGGTCACGGGCATAACTCTTCCAGTCGATGCGCGATGGCTGATCGCCGGCGACATAGCGCCGCAGGCCGGCGAAATCCTCGGTGCCGCTACCATCGCTCTCGCCCTCGGCCATGGCACCCTCGCTGCCAGCGCAATCCCAAGCGGGACCGGGCCGCGGATACACCAGCAGTGGGCGCGAACAGTCGACGTAACACCAGGCGCGGAACAGGCCGACCGGGTACTGGGTACTGACCATCAGCCTACCGGGCGCGAGCAGGCCGCGCTGGTTGGCGATCAGCGGCAGCGTGCTGCGATCGACCTGGCCGGCAGCCAGGTCCATGATCAACGGCTCGCCATCACCCAGCGTGAACTGCAACGCCGGGCGCTCACGTGCATCACCACGCACCTCGATCACCCAGTCCGCGGTCTGCCCGGCGAAAACCGGTGCACCGCCCAGGCAACGCAGGTGCAGGCCGCGCAGGTTGCGCCAGGTGAGATAGATCGCGTTGCTGCCGATCGCGGCAAGCAGGAAGGTCAACAGGTGGGCCGGGTTGTTGCCGTAGTTGACCGCACCGAGCAGCATCAGGAATACCAGCACGGCAAAGATCAGGCCGTACCGGGTCGGCAGGATGTAGATGCGCCGCGCGCCGACCTCGACCATGCCGTTGTCGGCAGCGCGCTCCAGGCGCATGAAACCGTTCAGTGCCATGCTGGGTTCCGCCCCGCTCCCCGGCCGTGGCGCCGGGTGCGACCGTTCAAGGTACCGCGACCGTTTCGATCAGTTCCCGGATCAGCGCGTCGGTGTCACTGTCGAGGCTGAGCAGGCGATGACCAGCGACACTGGGCAATACGGCCTGCACGTCCTCGGGCACGACCAGCATGCGCCCATCGATCAGCGCCCAGGCGCGCGCCGCGCGCAACAGGGCGAGGCCGGCGCGAGGTGACAGGCCCAGCTCCCAGCGCGGTGAGTTACGGGTTGCCGCCAACAGTGCCTGCACATAATCGAGGATCACCCCGGCCACGTGGACCTTGTCGACCCGGGCCTGGAATTCGAGCAGGGTATCCGCATCGATTCGTGCCGGCAGCTCGCGCAGCATGCTGCGCCGGTCGGCACCGGCCAACAACTCGCGCTCGGCCTCCGCTTGCGGGTAGCCGAGGCTGATACGCATCAGGAAGCGGTCGAGCTGGGATTCGGGCAGACCGAAGGTGCCGATCTGCTGGCGCGGATTCTGTGTCGCAACGACGAAGAACGGCGTCGGCAGCTCGCGCGTCTCGCCGTCGGCGGTGACCTGGCCCTCTTCCATCGCTTCGAGCAGCGCACTCTGCGTCTTGGGTGTTGCCCGGTTGATCTCGTCGGCCAGCACCAGCTGGGCGAACACCGGCCCGGGATGAAAATGGAAGCGGCCCTCTTCGCGGTCGTAGATCGAAACGCCGAGGATGTCGGCAGGCAACATGTCAGCGGTGAACTGGATGCGCTGGAAATCCAGGCCCAACAGGCGTGCCAGCACATGCGCCAGCGTGGTCTTGCCAACGCCGGGCACGTCCTCGATCAGCAGGTGGCCACCGGCGAGCAGGCAGCACAGGGCCAGGCGCAACTCGCGTGGCTTGCCGACGATCAGCTGGCCGGCGTCCGCAAGAACCTCGCGCAGGATGCTGCTGTCGGTGGTCGCCTGATGTTTGATCACGGCCTCTTGCATCGATTCCCGTTCCTGTCTTGGAGATTATCGAAGCTTAGCGGCGGCGCGGACACTTTCTCCAGTGAGGCCGGGGCCGAAGCGATTACCTCTGTTCGGCCAGCAGGGCGCGGATTCGTTCCTCGATCTGCTCCGCCTGGGCATCACCGGCATGTGTCTCACCGACGTGGACATGGCGGATCATCCCCTCCCTGTCGACCAGGTAAAAAGCCGGCCAGTAGCGGTTTTCCAACGCCCGCCAGTAGGCAAAGTCATTGTCGAGCATGACCGGGTGCTGCAGCCCGAACTTCTCGATCTTGGCCGCGACGGCCGCCGCCTCGCGTTCATGCGCGAACTCCGGCGAATGGATACCGATCACCAGGAAGTCCTCGCCGGCAAGACGCTTCTCCATCGCGTTCAACCAGGGAAAGGAGCGGTAGCAGTTCCAGCAGCCGAAGGTCCACACGTCGACCAGCAGGACCTTGCCGCGCACATCATCCACCGTCAGCGGCGGGCCGTTGAGCCAGGCATCCGCGCCGGTCTGGCTGAAGGCCGGCAGCGGCCGTGGCTGCTCCGCCTGGTCGACCGCCTGCGCGCAGGCGGTGAGCAGCAGGGCGAGACCGAGTGTCAGAAAGCGCATGACATTGCTCCGTGCGAAAGGGACCTTCGTATGGGACCGCGAAACCGGGTGGAACATTGCCACGGTGACGCCCTGGCGCCGCTTGGATTAGAATAAGCGCCTGTTCCACGGGCGTTTTTTCCGGGTATTCCGCAATGTTTCATGCACAGTCCTATGACGTGATCATAGTCGGCGGCGGCCACGCCGGCAGCGAGGCCGCACTGGCCGCCGCGCGCATGGGCGTGCGTACCCTGCTGCTCACGCACAGCATCGAGACCCTTGGCGCGATGAGCTGCAACCCGGCGATCGGTGGCATCGGCAAGGGCCACCTGGTGCGCGAGATCGACGCCCTGGGCGGTTTCATGGCGCGCGGCGCCGATGCCTGCGGCATCCATTTCCGCACCCTCAACGCGAGCAAGGG
>JAGRHE010000141.1 GCA_020445165.1 Gammaproteobacteria bacterium | reverse complement strand
TCGATCTCCACCGTGCCATTCATCTGCGCGATGCGAGTCTTGACCACGTCCATGCCGACACCGCGCCCGGATACGTCGGAGATCTCGCTCTTGGTCGAGAAGCCGGGCGCGAAAATCAGGTTGTAGCAGTCCTTGTCTTCCAGACGCGCGGCGGCATCCTCGTCCATCATGCCCTTCTCGACCGCCTTGCGCCGCAGCACATCGGCGTTCATTCCCTTGCCGTCGTCTTCGATCGACAACAGGATGTGATCCCCTTCCTGCGCAGCAGACAGGATCACCGTACCGCGCCGTGGCTTGCCCGACGCTTCACGATCCTCCGGCGATTCGATGCCGTGATCGACGGCATTGCGCACCAGGTGAACTAACGGGTCGGCAAGGGCCTCGACCAGATTCTTGTCGAGGTCGGTTTCCTCGCCGTTCAAAACCAGGTCGACGTCCTTCTTGAGATTACGGGCCAGGTCGCGCACGACGCGCGGAAAACGCCCGAACACCTTCTTGACCGGCTGCATGCGGGTCTTCATCACCGACAACTGCAGATCGGCCGTGACCACGTCGAGGTTGGCAACCGCGTTCGCCAGTTCCTCGTCCGCCATCGTCGTCTTCAGCGTCGACAGCCGGTTACGCACCAGCACCAGTTCGCCCACCATGTTCATGATGTCATCAAGACGCTGGGTGTCGACACGCACCGTGGTCTCGCCCTGGGCGACCTTTGGCGCATTGCGTGCTGCGTCGCCGGCCGCTGGCGTCTTGGCCGCCGGCGCCGTAGCCGGTGCGGCCTTTTCCGCCTTCGGCTGCGAGGATGCCGGAGCGGCTGCCTTCTCTGGCTTGGGCGTTGCAGCTGCGTCCGCTTTCGCCGGTCGAGCTTTTTCCGCCGGCTTTGCCGGCGCTGCCGGCGCGCTTCCGGCGGCAGCACCGCTGAACTTGCCCTTGCCGTGTAACTCGTCGAGCAAGGATTCGAATTCGTCGTCGGTGATTTCGTCAGGTGCAGTCGGCTTCACCTTCACTGCGGCAGCCGGACTTCCACCATGCTTTCCCTTGCCATGCAGTTCGTCGAGCAGGCTTTCGAATTCTTCGTCGGTGATCTCATCGCCGGCCGGCACCGCCGGCCCCTGCGCGGCCGGCTTTGCCGGCGCCGCCGAGAACTTGCCCTTGCCGTGCAGATCGTCGAGCAGCGCTTCGAATTCGGCCTCGGTAATATCGTCGCCACCCGGTGCGGTCGGTGCCTGGGCGACCGACTCTGGCTGTTCGGCTTCGACCACCGCGGTCGCCTGCTCCTGTTCAGCTTCTTCGGTCGCCACTGCGGCCGCCGGTTCGTCCTCACTGCCATCGTCAGGGGAAGCGAGTTTTTCCAGGTTTTCGAGCAGTCCCGGGTCGGCCGGTTCCGGCATCTCGCCTTCGCGGATAGATTCCATCATGTCGTTGACGACATCCAGCGACTGCAGGATCGTATCCATCAGCCTTGGTGTTACCGTGCGCTGTCCCTGGCGCAGTACGTTGAACACATCCTCGGCGCGATGACAGGTATCGACCAGCGGCGTGATTGCCAGGAAACCGGCACCGCCCTTGACGGTGTGGAAACCGCGGAAGATCGCGTTGAGCAGGTCGCTATCATCCGGGCGCTGCTCGAGGTCGACCAGCTGTTCGCCCAGTTGCTCTACGATCTCCGACGCTTCTACGAGGAAGTCCTGGAGGATTTCGTCATCTGCATCGAGACTCATTGCTCAAAACCCCAAACTGGAAAGCAGGTCATCGACATCGTCCTGACCATTCACCGTATCGCCCTTGTCGACGCCGGGAACCGTGGGTCCTTGCGCCGCAATGTCCTTGCCGTCTTCGTTCTGCGCGGATTTCTCACCCGGTCGGACACGATGACCGGACAGCCTCACCAGCTCGACCAGCTTGCTCTCGACGTCGTTGACCAGGTCGATCACCTTGCCAATGATCTGCCCGGTGATGTCCTGGTAGCCCTGGGCCATCAGCACTTCGGAGAGCTTGTTGTGCAGCTGCTCGGTGTTGGATTGGGTCGATTCGAGAAAGCGTGAAAGTTCCGTGCTCAACTCGCGGAAGTCGTCGACCGTCAACTGGCGCGAGTTGAACCGCGCCCACTGATCACCCAGGTGGCGGGCATCGTTGCGCAGGGAATCGGCCAACGGCAGGCTGTCCTCGACGGCGCCGAGCGTCGTGTTGGCGGCCTGCTCGGTCGTCTTGATCACGTAGCGCAGCCGCTCGGCCGCGTTCGGCATCTCGTGATGCACGATGTTGGCCAGTTGTGCATCCATGACGAAGCCGTTGATCGAGTCGTGCAGTTCGCGCGTCAGGCGTCCCACTTCCTGGAACAACAGGCTGTCGCGAAAACCGGCCAGTGCGGCGATCGCCGAAACTGCGCCATCGTCGTTGCCTGATTCCAGGTGGCTGACCAGTGACCGGGCCAGTTCGAGTTTCTCATCTGGCTGCACTGCAGGATCTGCCATCGCGGACTCCATGTTGCCTAGGCTGCTACGCGCTCGAAGATCTTGTTGATCTTTTCTTCCAGGGTGCCTGCGGTGAACGGCTTGACCACATAGCCATTCACGCCGGCCTGGGCCGCTTCGACGATCTGGTCGCGTTTCGATTCCGCGGTCACCATCAGCACCGGCAGATTCTTGAGCTTTTCATCCGCCCTTACCGCCTTGAGCAGGTCGATCCCCTGCATCCCTGGCATGTTCCAGTCGGTGACGAGGAACTCGAAGTTCCCGCTCTGCAGCATTGGCAGCGCGGTCAATCCATCGTCAGCCTCCTGGGTATTCGTGAAACCAAGATCCCTGAGCAGATTTTTGATTATCCGACGCATCGTTGAGAAATCGTCGACGATGAGGATCTTCATGTTCTTGTCCAAAGCAACCTCCGAACCTTGCACTGGGGCATCCGTCGCACCCCGTAATATGAAGTCAACCGGCGTATCGGCAGCACGGCGAAAAACCGTAGGGGGTAATTTCCGGTAATTGGCGCGTTACAGGTCGTCGTCGGACAACCAGTCGGACAGTCGCGAACGCAATCGCAGTGCCGCCTGGCTGTGGATCTGGCAAACACGCGATTCGCTGACACCCAGCACCTGCCCGATCTCGCGCAGGTTCAGTTCCTCGTCGTAATACAGGGCGATGACCAACCGCTCACGCTCGGGCAGGCTGGCGATCGCATCGCCGAGCGCCTCGCGGAAATGACTCTTTTCGAGGCCACGCGACGGACCTTCCTCGAGTATGTTGCGCGGGCGCGCCAACGAGCCTTCCTGCGGTACGACCTCGCCCACCTCGCTCAATTCCTCGTAGCTGAAGATGCGCGCACCGGAGGCGTCCTGCAGAACCTGGTGATAATCATCAATCGACATGCCCAACGACTCGGCCACTTCGACATCGCGTGCATCGCGGCCTTCGGCGTTCTCGATCTCGCGCATTGCCTCTGCGACCATGCGTGCCTTGCGGTGAACCGAGCGGGGTGTCCAGTCGGAGCGGCGGATCTCGTCCAGCATCGATCCGCGGATACGGATGCCGGCATAGGTCTCGAAACTCGCCCCCTGGCTGGGATCGTAGTTTCGGCTCGCCTCGATCAGGCCGATCATGCCAGCCTGGATCAGGTCCTCGATCTGCACCGTATTCGGCAAACGCCCGCTCAGGTGGTAGGCGATGCGCTTGACCAGCGGCGCGTGCCGGGTGACCAGATCATCGAAACCCTGTTGTTGTACTGCACTGTATGTCGCAAGGTTGCTCACAGCACCATCTCCCCATAGTCACTGGAATACTTAATCAGGCGCTCGACGAAAAACTGCACCTGTCCATTGGCACCGCCTGGCTGCGGCCATGTCTCGATCTTCTTCGCCAGGTTTCGAAACGCCTGCGCTACGCGGCTACGCGGGAACGCCTGCACGACGGGACGCTGTGCCTTCACCGCCCGGCGCAGGCTCTCGTCGTAGGGCACCGCCCCCATGAAGCTGACCGTTACATCCAGGTAACGGTCGGTGACGCGGCACATCTTGTTATACAACTCACGCCCCTCCTGGGCGCTGCGAACCATGTTCGCGAGGATCCGGAAGCGCTGATGGCCGTAGTCGCGGTTCAGCAGCTTGATGATCGCGTAGGCATCGGTGATAGACGCCGGCTCGTCGCAGACCACGACGAGGATCTCGTGCGACGCACGCGAGAAGCTCAATACCGTGTCGGAGATCCCGGCCGCGGTGTCGACGATCAGCAGCTCGGTATCGGCCGCGACCTCGCTGAACGCGCGGATCAGGCCGGTGTGCTCCGCCGCACTCAGGTCCGCGAGCGCCTTCACCCCGGACGCACCGGGGATCACCTTCATGCCCGCGGGCCCCTCGATCAGCACCTCGTCGAGCGTGCGCTCGCCGCGCATCACGTGCGACAGGTCGTAGTTCGGATGCAGACCCAGCACGACGTCGATGTTGGCGAGGCCGAGGTCGGCGTCGAGCAGCATCACCTTCTGGCCGAGCTCGGCGGCCGCCACACCGAGATTGACCGAGACGTTGGTCTTGCCGACACCCCCCTTGCCCCCGGTCACGGCGACTGCCCTCACCGGCTTGGGATTGCTCATCCGACGTAGCCCTGCGGCCTGGTCCGACGTGGTGTCAAGCGTTGGCATGGGCATGGGCTCCCCCTAGGGCCAGGGCCAGGTAACCGGGGTCGAGTTCGGTCGGGTTCTCCGCGAACAGCTCGCTGGCGCGTGTCACCAACGGGTGCGCCTTGGCCGCCTGCAGGTCCTCCGGGACACGCTGGCCGTCGGCGACGAACGCGGTCGGCAGACCGGCCTGGATCAACGCGGACAACAGGCCGCCGAGGCTGGCCGCCTCGTCGAGTTTAGTCAGCACACAGGCCTGCGGCCGGAACTCGGCGAACAGGCGCAGGGCCCGCTGCAACGCCGCGGTCTCGGTGGTCGCCGAGAGCGTCAACAGCGTGGTCAGCCCCGGGCCGGCAGCGGCCAGGGTCTCGCGCTGGTCGGCGATGCGCTCGTGGGCGGCCGCCATGCCGGCGGTATCGATAAGGATGAGGCGGCGGTCGCCCAGCACGTTGAGGGCGGCATCCATCTCCTCGCGGGTGGTGGCGGTGCGCACCGGGACATTGAGGATCCGGGCATAGGTCTGCAGCTGGTCGCGCGCGCCGATGCGGTAGCTGTCGGTCGTGATCAACGCGACGCCGCGGTGGCCGTGACGCAGTGCGAAGCGCGCGGCCATCTTGGCGATCGTGGTCGTCTTGCCGACCCCGGTCGGACCCACCAGGGCCACGACGCCACCGCGCTCGAGCATGTCGGAGTCGGCGATGCGGACCTCGGTCGCGAGGAGGTACAGGGCCTTGCGCCAGGCCTGCTCGACGTCGTCGACATCATGCACGCGCTCCGCCAGGGCCCGCGCCAGTGCGGCATTCAGGCCGAGCCCCATCAGGCGCCCGAGGAGTTCCTGCGAGTGCGGCGAGCGCTGCCCGAGGTCATACCAGCTCATGCCGCTCAGCTCGGCCTGCATCCAGCGCCGCAGGCTGTGCATCTCGCGCCGCAGGTCGTCGAGCGAGTCGCTCGCGACGACGGCGGAGCTGGGGGCGGAGGCCTGTTGCGGACGCGCCGCGGCAGGCATCGAGGGCTCAGGGATGCGTCGATCCAGGGTGTCCGGTGTCGCATCGGGGACCAGGTCGACCGCCGCGGTCAGTTCGACACCGCCCTCGACCGACTTGTTGGATAGGATCACGGCGTCTTCGCCGAGGGTCTCGCGCACCATGCGCAGGGCCTGGCGCATGTCCTGGGCAACAAAACGCTTGATCTTCATGTCGCGCGGTCCTCGTCAATCGGCGGGACCGGCGTGCGGTCCTCAGCCCTCTGTCGCGTTCCGGCCGATCGTGCTCACGACCTTGATCTGCCGGTTGTCGGGTATCTCGTTGTAGGAGAGGACGCGCATCCCGGGGACGCTGTGGCGGGCGAACCTGGCCATCCAGGGCCGGATCGCCGCGGCCACCAGCAGCACCAACTCCTGGCCGCTGATCTCCTGCTGGCGCGCCGTCTCCTGCAGGGCCCGCTGCAACTGCTCGAGCATCCCGGGTTCGACGCCGGCGCCATCCTCTCCTGCGTTTGCCAAGGTCTTCTGCAAAAGGCGTTCCAATCCAGGTTCCAACACGGCGACGGGAATTTCTCCAATAGGACCAATAGCTTGCTGCACGATCGAGCGACCCAGGGCGACCCTGACGGCTGCCGTCAAAGTGCCGGCATCTTGACTCTTGGTCGCCTGCTCCGCCAGGGTTTCGGCAATGGTCCGCATATCTCGGATCGGGACCCCCTCCTGCAGCAGGTTCTGCAGCACGCGCAGCACGACCGCCAGCGGCAGCAGCTTGGGCACCAGATCCTCCACCAGCTTGGGCGCCGACTGGGCCAGGTTGTCGAGCAGCTGCTGCACCTCGTCGTGGCCGAGCAACTCGTGGGCATGCGACTGCAACAGCTCGCTGAGGTGGGTCGCGACCACGGTGCTCGCGTCGACCACGGTGTAGCCCATGGTCTGCGCCTGGTCGCGCTGGCCGCCATCGATCCAGACCGCCTCGAGGCCGAAGGCCGGATCCTTGGTCGGGGTGCCGCGCAGTTCGCCGAACACCTTGCCGGGGTTGATCGCCAACTCGCGGTCGACATAGACCTCCGACTCGCCGACCGGTACACCGTTGAGGGTGATGCGGTAGGCGTTCGGCGACAGGTCGAGGTTGTCGCGGATGTGCACCGACTGGACCAGGAAACCCAGCTCCTGCGAGAGCTTCTTGCGCACACCCTTGATGCGGTTCATCAGCTGACCGCCCTGGTCGCGGTCGACCAGCGGGATCAGCCGGTAGCCGACCTCGAGTCCGATCACGTCGACCGGCTGCACGTCCTGCCAGGTCAGCTCGCGCACCTCACCGCCGCCCTCGGCGACGGCCATAGGTGCGGCGGTCTCGGGCTCTTCGACCGGGCCCGTGAGGTCGCGCTTGGCGATAGAGTACGCGAGCCCCGCGACCGCGCCGCCGAGCAGCAGGAAGACCAGGTTCGGCATCCCCGGGATCAGACCCAGCATCACCAGGATCGCCGCGGTGATCGCGAGTGCACGCGGGCTGTTCAGCAGCTGCGACGAGACCTGGCTGCCGAGGTCCTCCGCGCTGGAGACCCTGGTCACGATCATCGCCGCCGAGGTCGACAGGAGCAGCGACGGGATCTGGGCGACCAGGCCGTCGCCGATCGTCAGCAGGGCGTAGTTGCGCAGTGCGGTCGCCAGATCGAGGCCGTGTTGACCCATGCCGATCGCGAGCCCACCGATGATGTTGATCACCAGGATCAGGATCCCGGCCACCGCGTCACCGCGTACGAACTTAGAGGCACCGTCCATCGAGCCGTAGAAGTCGGCCTCGCGCGCGATCTCGTCGCGGCGCAGGCGTGCCTCGGCCTGGTCGATCAGCCCCGAGTTGAGGTCGGCGTCGATCGCCATCTGCTT
>JAGRHE010000140.1 GCA_020445165.1 Gammaproteobacteria bacterium | reverse complement strand
TCAATCCGCGCCTGGTGCGGGGGCTCGATTATTATTCGCGTACCGTGTTCGAGTGGGTGACCGATCGGCTCGGCGCTCAGGGTACGGTTTGCGCGGGTGGGCGTTATGATGGCCTGGTCGAACAGCTTGGTGGCAAGCCGGTGCCTGCGGTCGGTTTCGCCATGGGGCTGGAACGGCTGGTCGCGATCCTGGAAGAGACCGATCCGGCTGCCGGTGCAGTGGCCGCCGACGTCTACCTGGTGCTGATGGGTGACGCTGCCCAACGCGAGGGCCTGGTCCTGGGCGAGCAACTGCGCGATGCGCTGCCCGGACGCGAGATTGTCGTGCATTGCGGCGGCGGCGGGATGAAGTCACAGTTCAAACGGGCCGACCGCAGTGGCGCACCTTATGCGCTGGTGATCGGCGACAGCGAAATCGAAGCGGGCAAGGTGGTGCTCAAACCGCTGCGCACCGACGAACCACAGATTGAATTGGCGCGCGACGCAGTTGCGGCGACGCTGGCCGAGCGCCTGGGGCATTGAACGGCCCCGTGATATCCGGAGAGGAATACTGATGAGTACCTACCAGACTGAAGAAGAACAGGTCGAGGCGATAAAGAAATGGTGGAAGGAGAACGGCCGCTCGGTGATCGGCGGTGTCGTGCTCGGTTTCCTGGTGATTGGTGGTTGGCAGGGCTGGCAGGGCTGGCAGCGCAACCAGGGTGAGACGGCATCGATTGCGTTCGACACCATGCGGCAGTCGGTGCTGACCGGTAATTTCGACAAGGCCCTGGAGGATGGCAAGCGCATCATCGGCGAATTCAGTGGCAGCGCCTACGCGAGCTTTGCAGCGCTCGAACTGGCCAAGCTGGCGTATCAGCGCGGGGAGAAGTCGGTTGCCCGCAACCACCTGCAGTGGGTGGCCGATTCGGCACCCGAGGCGACGCTGCGTGAAGTCGGCCGCCTGCGTCTTGCCCAGCTGCTGCTGGACATGAAAGAGCTGGAGGCGCTGGATGGTCTGCTCGCGCAGCCGCCGCTGCCTGCATTCGCCGGCGAGTTCGCGCTGTTGCAGGGCGATCTGCAGGTTGCACGCGGCAACACCGAGGCAGCACGCGAGTCGTACCAGGAGGCCCTGGTCAAGGGTATCCAGGACGAAACCCTGGTGCGCATGAAATTGGTCGACGTCGGCGGCGACGCGGCGGCATCCTGATGTTCGCAGTCATGCAACGCGCGTTTCCCCTGGTTGCGGCCCTGTTGCTGAGCGGCTGCGGCACCTTCGCCGATCCGACGGAATGGTTCGGCAGCGACAGTGTCATCGAGCCGGCCGAGCTGGTCGATTTCGAAACCACCGTCCAGCCGCGCTTGCTGTGGTCACGCGATGTCGGTGGTGGAACCGACGAGCAACGTCTTGCACTCGAACCGCAGATCGTCGGTGGCGTGGTCTATGTCGCCGACGGTGAGGGCAGGGTGCAGGCGATTGATTCGGACACGGGGGCGGCGTTGTGGCAGACCGACCTCGATGCGCCGGTATCCGGCGGTCCGGGCGTCGCCGACGGACTGCTCGTGCTCGGCACCAGCGAGGCAGAGGTCATCGCCCTTGCGGCCGACACCGGTGCAGAACGTTGGCGCACGCGGGTGTCCAGCGAGATCCTGTCGGTGCCGGCCGTCGGCCAGGGTGTGGTCGTGGTGCACGCGGTTGACGGCAAGCTGTTTGGCCTGGAAGCGGCCAGTGGTGTCGAGCGCTGGCGCTATGAGCGCGAGGTGCCGACCCTGACCCTGCGTGGCACCAGTTCACCGGTCCTGGTCGGTGGTGCGGTCTATGTCGGCATGGCGGGTGGTCGCCTGCTGGCGCTGCGCGCCGACAATGGCAGCGTGCTGTGGGATACCAGTGTCACGGTGCCCGGCGGTCGCTCGGAACTGCAGCGCCTGGCTGACATCGACGGCGATCCGCTGGTGCTCGGTGGCGGTGTGTTCGTCGCCACCTACCAGGGCGAGGTCGCCGCGATCGAGCAGCGCAGCGGGCGCATTGCCTGGCGGCATAAACTGTCTGCCTACAGTCGCATGGCAGCCGATGCCGAAGGGCTCTACGTCAGTGACGAAGACGGCACGGTGTGGGGGTTGGATATCCGCAACGGTGGTGTCAACTGGAGCCAGGAGGCGCTCGCCAATCGTCGCTTGTCGAATGTCGCGGTGCTCGGCGATTACGTCGTTGTCGGCGACTTCGAGGGATACCTGCACTGGATGAGCCGTGTCGACGGCCGCTTCGTCGCGCGTACCCGGGTCGGCAGTGACACGATCACGACCGGCATGCGCGTGGTCGGCGATGTGCTCTACGTCCAGGGCGACGGTGGCGAACTGGCCGCGATCTCGCTGCCGCGCTGAGTACCATCCATGCTTCCGGTCATCGCCCTGGTGGGGCGCCCCAATGTCGGCAAGTCGACCCTGTTCAACCGGCTCACGCGCACGCGCGATGCGTTGGTCGCCGACCAGCCCGGCCTGACCCGCGACCGCAAGTACGGCGTCGGGCGGATCGGCAGCCGCCCCTACGTCGTGGTCGACACCGGTGGCTTGAGCGGTGACCAGGTCGGTATCGACGTGCTGATGGAGCAGCAGGTGCGGCACGCGATCGGCGAGGCGGACATGGTGCTGTTCATCCTCGATGCGCGTGACGGGCTCACTGCCGGTGACCAGGTGATCGCCGAAGGGCTGCGCCGTACCGGCAAGCCAATCGTGCTCGCGGTCAACAAGACCGAGAGCCTCAATTACGACGCGATCAGCGGCGATTTCCACGCCCTCGGTCTGGGCGAGCCGGTGCCGATCGCCGCGGCCCACGGTCGCGGCGTCACATCACTCATCGACGGGGCGCTCGAGTCCCTGCCGTCGATCGGAGAAGAAACCGACGACTCGCCGTTGCCGGGCACCCAGATCGCCGTGGTCGGACGCCCGAACGTCGGCAAGTCGACCCTGGTCAACCGCCTGCTGGGCGAAGAACGCGTGGTCGCCTTTGATCAGCCGGGCACCACGCGCGACAGCATCTATATCCCGTTCAGCCGTGATGGCAAACCCTACACCCTGATCGACACCGCCGGTGTTCGGCGTCGTGGCCGGATCAGCGAGGCGATCGAGAAGTTCAGCGTGATCAAGACGCTGCAGGCGATCGAGCAGGCCAACGTCGTGCTGCTGGTGCTCGACGCGCAGCAGGGCATCTCGGACCAGGACGCCGGACTTGCCGGACACGTGGTCGACAGCGGTCGTGCGCTGGTGGTGGTGATCAACAAGTGGGACGGTCTGAGCGGCGATGCGCGCGACCGGATCAAGACCGAGATGCAGCGCCGGCTGCCATTTCTCGATTTTGCCGACTGGCGCTTTATTTCGGCGCTGCACGGCAGCGGCGTCGGGCACCTGCTCGAAGCCGTCGATGCTGCCTATGCTGCGGCGATGGTGGATCTGAAAACACCTGAACTGACCCGCATCCTCGAAGATGCCGTCATGGAGCATCAGCCGCCACTGGCGCAGGGGCGGCGCATCAAGCTGCGCTATGCACACCAGGGTGGCAAGAATCCGCCGATCATCGTCGTGCATGGCAACCAGACAGCACAGGTGCCCGCCGCCTACCAACGCTACCTGATGAACCGCTTCCGCAGTGTGCTGCACCTGCGCGGTACGCCCTTGCGGATCGAGTTCAAGACCGGTGCCAACCCCTATGCCGGCAAGCGCAACAAGCTGTCCGATCGCCAGATCAAGAAGCGCGGGCGGATGATGCGGTTTGTTGGGAAGAAGAAATAGGAGTGGAAGCAGGAGGTAGTTCGAGTCGGAGAGTGCGCCCCAATGCAACGGGTGGCAGCAGACGAAGCCATGTAGCTCAGGTAGCTGGAAACGTCGGAAAATGCACAGCCGAAAGCGATTCGAAGGAAGGCTTGCCAAACAGGTGGCCTTGAAACAAGGAAATACCAATACTCCTGAGGAAGTCGAATTCCGCCACGGTCTCGACTCCTTCAGCGATTACCCGAATCCCGAGATCCAGGCACACGCTGTGGATTGCGTGCACGATTGACTGACGCGCACCGCGCTTGTGTATATCGCGCACCAAAGCCATGTCGATCTTGATGATGTCCGGGTGGATTTCGGCAAGCATGTTGAGCCCGGAATAGCCGGCACCGAAATCGTCGATGGCGATCACAACCTTCTTGCGTCGAAAGTTATTCAGGATTGCGCGTAAAGGTTCGGTGTCTCTGACCAGTTCAGCTTCGGTGAGCTCGACGACCAGCCGCTCCGCGCCAATGCCGAGATCCATCGCGGTCTGCACGGTCCTTTCCAGTAGCGTGCCGTTGTTGAAGAGTACCGAGCTGGGGAAAAAATTCAGATTGATCGCGCAATCGATGCCCAGCCGTGCGGCGGTGAGCAGTGCCTTCTCCCGACTCACCTGGTCGAACCACACCATGTCATCGGGTCGGACCTGGCTGAATACGTGTCCAGCGGATTCGTTGTTCGAGCCGCGAATCAACGCCTCGTAAGACGACACCTTTGACTCGGATGTGTCAACGATGGCCTGGAAAGCATGCGTGAACGCGATGTTATGGAATCGGCTGCCTTCTCTCATCGGTTCGAAAGCTCGCGAAGCCAAGGATGTGCGATTCACGCCACCAGCCGCCAGCGACCTTTGGCAAAAGCATCAAGCAGCAGTTTGGCGCGCCCCTCGTCGACCTCAGCCAGGCATGTGCGACTCCCGAAAAAATCATTCATGCCCTCGATCTGGTTCAGGTCGTTACCGGTTATTGCGGCATAGCCCATGCTCCAGTCTGCAAATTGCCGTTCGGCAATTGGCTCGCTGATGATCTGCACGACCTGGTGGTGGCGGTTGTCGCGACTGATGCGGTCGAAAAGGTCCTCGATGACGTGTTCTTCGCCCTCGAGTACCTGGAAGAATGAGCCATCCGCATAAAGCAACATGCCCGTCACCCCGAGTTCGCGGTTATTGGTCCTGGCGGTTTGCAGGATGTCGCGAACCGTGGTTTCGTCCAGCGGTCCGCTGACACGGCTGGCATAGATGAAATGAATGAGGTTCTCCATTGGTCGACGCAAGCATTCGATGATCCTGAGAAGTTATCGGTTAGTCTGATGGAGAGTTGAGGTCTTGCCCCGTCATTTGATTGGCAGAAAGGTGGTCTGGAATCAGCGCCAGCGATTTGCAGCGCCACAGGTCGGGTGCGCATGACGAGCGTCGCCTAGTCCGGGGCGCCAGAAGGGGGCAAGTAGACATGATATCGGCGTTGGCAGTCGGGCAAAGTTGGATTCCGATAACCGGAGCAGCTCCATGAGAACTCCCTATCTGGCCTGAGTTTGTCAGGTTCAGGGACTGCGAGATCTGGTTGGATTCGATAGGGATCCCTGGCTGAAGGATGGCCTGGCTATCCGCTTCTCTCGTCTGGACTCACCTTTTGTACCACCACATCCAGCCGGCCATCCACCAGCAGAACCTGCACACTGTCTCCCGCTGACACCTGTGCGACCTGCGTGATCACGCGCTGCGTGGCGGGATCGCGCAGCACGCTGTAACCGCGCTGCATCGTCGCCAGCGGGCTGACGGCATTGAGCTGGCGCATGCCGGCCTCCAGGCGTGCGCGTGGCCGCTCGATGGCGGTCCGTGCGGCCTGGTGCAATCGTCCGTCCAGTCGCTGCAGTTGTTGCCCAAGCTGTTGCAGGTGCGTCTGTGGACTGAGCAGGTGCAGTTGCCGGGTGGCTGCGGCGAGGCGCTGGCGTTCGCGGCCCAGGCGGCTTTCGAGGATGCGGCGCAACTGCAGGTCGAGCCGGTCGAGGCGCTGCTGCTGCTGGCGCAGCCGGTTGGCGGGTGCCGCACGGCGCAGGCGTGCGTCGAGCAGCGTGAGCTGGCGCTGGTGGGCGGCCTGCTGGCGTTGCATGGCGCTCAGTACGCGTTGCTGCAGGCGGGCGAGAACTCGACTCAGGGCGTCGCTGTCCGGGCTCAGTAGTTCGGCCGCGGCCGACGGGGTCGGTGCACGGCGGTCGGCGACGAAGTCGGCAATCGTGAAATCGATCTCGTGGCCGACCGCGCTAACCACCGGGATCGGTGATGCGGCAATCGCGCGAGCCAGCTGCTCGTCGTTGAACGCGGCCAAGTCCTCGATCGAGCCGCCACCGCGGGTCAGCAGCAGCACGTCGCAGTCGTTGCGCGCGATTGCCGTCTGCAATGCCGCATGCAGGTCTGCGGCGGCGTCACGCCCCTGGACGAGAGCCGGAATGATTGTGACTGCGATCTGTGGCGCGCGTCTGCGCAGTACGTGCAGTACATCACGGATCGCGGCGCCGCTTGGCGAGGTGATCACGCCGATGCGGCGCGGGTGGGTCGGCAGCGTGCGCTTGCGCGTGCTGTCGAACAGGCCCTCGGCGTCGAGCCGGCGCTTGAGCTCCTCGAACGCCCGCTGTGCGTCGCCGGCACCGGCCGGTTCCAGGCTCTCGATCGTCAGCTGGAATTCGCCGCGTGGCTCGTAAAAGCTCACCCGCACCCTTGCCAACACGAGATCGCCATTGGCGGGATTGAAGCGCAACAGCTGACGTTTGCCGCGGAACAGGGCGCAGCGCACCTGCGCATGGGCGTCCTTCAGGCTGAAATAAAGGTGTCCGGAGCGTGCCGCAACCAGGTTCGAGATCTCGCCCTCGACCCACAGCAGCGGAAAGCTGCCATCGAGCACTGCGCGCGCCTCGGCGTTGAGACGGCTGATCGAGTAGACATCACGGTTGCCGCCGGACGGGCTTGTCATGCGCTGGCCTGCTGCGATCGGGATCATGAAAGACACTGCCGGCCGCGCGGGAATCGGACCGGTTTCGGGCTGGCGCGCAGTTTACCGGCTTTTGTGCAAATCCTATAATGCCCGGCTATTCTCACCGCCAACCTGGATGTGCCGCATGCGCCTCGCTCAAGACCAAGAAGCCCTGACTTTCGACGATGTGCTGCTGGTACCGGCGCGTTCGGACGTGCTGCCGAAAGACGTCAACCTGGCGACCAAGCTGACCCGCGAGATCGACCTCAATATCCCGCTGGTCTCGGCCGCAATGGACACGGTCACCGAGGCCAGGCTGGCGATCGCGATGGCCTTGGCCGGCGGCATCGGCATGGTGCACAAAAATATGGACGCAGCCGCCCAGGCGGCCCAGGTGCGCATGGTCAAGCGCTACGAGAGTGGCGTGATCCACGACCCGATTACGGTATCTCCACACGTCAGCATCGGCGAAGTGCTGGCCCTCACGCGTTCCAATCATATCTCCGGCGTGCCGGTGGTGGACGGCAACGAGCTGGTCGGCATCGTCACCAGCCGCGATCTGCGTTTCGAGACCCGCCTGGACGAGAAGGTTGGTTCGATCATGACCCCCAAGGAGCGCCTGGTCACGGTACCCGAGGGCGCAAGCCGCGAAGAGGTGGTCGCCAAGCTGCACCAGCACCGGATCGAGAAGGTGCTGGTCGTCAACGACAACTTCGAGCTGCGCGGCCTGATCACGGTCAAGGACATCCAGAAGGCGACCGATTTTCCGATG
>JAGRHE010000013.1 GCA_020445165.1 Gammaproteobacteria bacterium | reverse complement strand
GGCCGATGCGAACGACGAGAAGGCGATGATCGATGCTGCGGTCAATGTGAGTGCAAATTTCATGATTAATGCTCCATATTGCATACTTTCTAAATTCCCTTCGCTTCTAAACTCAGGAAGGGTACTTCACCCATCTTACAAATGGGTCGTTATTCCCCCGAATGCCCGTCGGTTGACGCAACATTCAGGTGAAACCGTTGCTCCCTCGGACCCCTTTACTGCGCCGCTGACCGGTGTTGAACCGATCATCTTCGCTGTCTCGTCCAGAGAGAGGTTGTCCATCGTTGCGGTCAGCGAATGTTGCTACGTCGGTAATGGAAAAAATCAAGCAGTGGGCCGCCCGGTGCGACCTGCGCGAATGCCGAGATCTCGGTACCGAGAATCTTGCGCGTCCAGTTGATCGTCGCCGCGTACGGGTTGATGGCTGCCGCAGTTGCGACTTCCGGGGTCGTTGCGATGCTGGTCGACTGGTCTGCGGTCGCGCCGGTACTGGTCGCAGTGGCCGTTCCGCGTTGCGCAGTGACCCAGACGGGCGCATAGCCGAACATCAGCGACACCGGGGTGTGCTTGATGAAGGTACCGGAACTGGTGCTGGTCATGGCGAAGTCGCCAGTAGCGTCGGACAGCACGTTGACTGCGGCCGAAGGTGGTACCGAGATCGAACCTGCGGTCACGGCATCCAGGCCCATTTCGTTCAGTTCGATCGGACCTGCAGCCTCGTCAGCTGATGCCGCAAAAGGCTGTGCAGCGATGAGTGCGGTAATGAAAATAGCGGCGGGTTTCTTCACTGGTCGTCCCTCTTCTTAATATTTCACGTGGAGTGAAGCTCCGTTTTCGTGAAACGTCGGTATGTATTGTTCTTGCTTCAATAATATGCACTCACCATGCCAGCCTAAAAAAATAACTGGGAATCAGTGATTTGCATGACAAGGTATTTGCTCATTGGTTTGTGGATATGCACAGATGTAAAGAATATCGACAACCGAAATCCAAGTTGATCGCTGTGCAGCAAGAGCAAGGCCGGCGCCATCGAAATGGCGCAGCGTCGTCAAACGGTACTTGCCCGGGAGGGTGCGTCGGAATGTGCGCGCTGGAGCAGCGGATCATGCTGTCGTAATCGAGGTTCGGATTGGGCAGTGAACTGACAGTTCGCTGTAAAGCGGTGAATCGACGCGTGCCATCGATCTGCGTTGCGTGCCTGCCGAATGAGAAATATGCGCGCGATATCCATGGTGTCGCCAGCGTCCTTGTGTGCGCGCATTGCTGAAGCCGCATAAGCAAACGGGACCATGTCGGTCCCGTTGCGCTGATATCACATGTGGATGCCGCTTGAGCGCAGCGCTGGCATCACCACTGGTTTTGCACGCTGTGGTGGAAGAAGTCGCGCAGGTGTCCGACGGGTGCCTGGGGCGTGTAGATCGTAAAGGTGGAGGCGCCTGCCGCCGAGCCCGTGTAGTCAATCGTCCCGGCATTTGGGATGGTGGTGACCACGGGTGTGGTCGAGCCACCGCCGGGATTGGTGTTGTTGCCGATGCCGCCGCCTTGGCCAAGGTTGGCCAGTAAGTCGTTGGCTGCGTTGCTGCCGCCCGACGATGTTGTTTCTTCGTCCTGGGAATCACCGGAACCGCCGCCCGACCCGGACGTCAGTGTCGAGCCCGTCCCGGAATTGGAATTGAAGGTCGACCCGGTACCCGAAGTGGTGCCGGTGCCCGAGGTCGAGCCGCCACCGTTCTGCAGAGACTGCAGCCACGCCAGCGCGGCGGAGGCCGAGCCGGCCGGCAACGTCGTTGTGCTGCCGGTCGAAGGCGAGGTGAACGGCGAGTAGAACGACGGCAGGTTCTGCAGTGCGAGTGCTGCAGACGACGTGTGAGTCGGGACGACCGGGTTGGTCGAGCCGGCCGTCACCGCATCCAAGCCGTACTCGTCGAGCTGGAGTGGGCCATCGGCAGCAGTTGCCAGCGACACGGAGTGTGCCAGCACGAGCGTAATAATCATTTGCGTGTTGAGTTTCATCGTTCGCCCTCGTCAACATCCGCCGGGTGCAGTTGGGGTGCAACGCCCGGACTCGGTTGAGGTATTTGTGTGAGCACCGAAGCAGGGAGCGTGCCAGAGTATTAAATATCCATGATATTCAGTCATTTGGACGCTGTGCTCGCGGGCCGGCGATCTGTTGACGGCGGCATTGTGTAAAAAAATTCAACTTAATTCAGGCGTTTGGGTCGTAAAGGCCGCAAGAGGTCAGCGCATGTCCGGGGCGGAACGGGGCGAGTGTGACGACGTAACGATGTGCAGAAAAGGTCGTTATTGCCGATGGATTACAGGGCAGGGATGTCGCCGTGGCACGATGCCGGTAGCCCGCATACTGGGCTCCTGGTCGACCGGGCACCGGGCAAGCTCCAATGACGATGTAAAACCAATTTTACAGTTGCCATGGCTGGCCCCGGTGGAAGTTTGTGGGTGCGTCGACAAGTAATTGATAATCATGGTTTATTGCCTGACTGGCACAGCGTGTGCTTAGTTTATTTAAAGTCTGAGTATATTCACCGGGCTTCGCGCTCAGGCATCTGGTGCGAGGCCATCCAGCATCCAGGCGTCGCGAGATCTGGTCAGGGGCGGTGGCAGCAGGAGCAGCATGAGCCAGGAAACGCAAATCATCTCCGGGGGATTCCGTCTGCGGGTTGTGGTGTCGGGACGGCCGTGTGTGCGCTCCGTTGATCCGGCCAGCAGACCGCGCACGGTAGGAATCACCAGCGGCCTTACCCAGGCCCGCTGCCGCACGGCCAAGGCATGTCCCGCTTACTAGACTCCTACCGCAAGGCCGAGCAGGCGCGCGCCCGACGCATGTCGGACGCCGAACCTGCTGTCGATGCCGTGTCGTCCTCCGGGGAGGGGGGCAGGCAACAACGGCGTGGCAAGGTGGTCGTGACCGGAACGCGCAATGCGCCAGACTCGCGGCCGTTCGAGAACGTGGTCGTCCTGTCCGGTTCGGCCAGCGACACCGTGGTACGCGCCGGCAATGCAACGTCGGCGGTGCCGGGTGCATATGCCGGTGCAGTGCAGGCCGACGACCCGAATCGGCAGATGAGCGGTCCCGGGACGGCAGTGACGACGCAGAAGATGCCGAAGCGGCGCGCGACCCTGCTTGCCGTGCTGGCGCTGTTGCTTGCCGCTGCGGTCGCCGGTGGTCTCTGGTACGCCAAGCAGGCAGGCTTTGGCCCACTGCCGGATCTGGATTTGCCGGCCTCGCGATCGGATTTGTCGACCGTCACGGAAGCGCCCGGGAGTGCTGCTGTCGTCGTCAATGTCGCGACCAGTGAGGCGGGGCTGATCGCGGAGGTTCCGCCGCTTGCCGGCCACGCGTCGACCGCGGCGACCGGCCCGGCCGATTCGGCCACCTCGGAAACGTTGCCCACCGAGGCCGATGAAGCGCCTGCCGTCGATGACGCGGAACCCGGTGCTGTTGTAGTGCCGGAAAAAGACCGGCCGGCAATGGTCGCCGCCAATCCTGCTGTGGTCATCGCCGGCATTGGGTCTGCCAAACCCGCAACCTCCAGGCGTGACCCCGACCAGGCGAACCGGTTCGGCGCGCCTGTGGCCCCACTTCCGGCCAGCGTGGGGCGGGGCAATCCCGCCGCTCTACCGGGTGGCGGCAGCACGCCGGGCAACAGTGTGCCGACGGCGAACCCGACGCCGGTCAACGGCGGCACAATCCCGCGCAACCGCGCCAGCCAGTTGCTGCCGTTGGCATCGCCGGGCCGGTCGGCGCCCAGTCTGCCTGATGTGTCGGGCAACGTTGGCACGATGCCGTACACCGGTTCCAATCGTGCCGCTGACCTGCTTCCGTTCTCGGCCCCGGTCGCGTCGTCCGGGGCGCCCGCGAACGTCGAACCTACCGCCGCCACTGGCGATCGCGGGAATGGATCCACGTCGGCACAGGATCTGCTGCCCGGGATCTCGTTGCCGGCAGCCGATCCGGATACGACCCAGTCCGTTCCAGCCGGTGTCGCGGGCGATCCATCACAGTCGGCTTCAGGTGGACCGGGCACCGTCAGCAGTGCCGCAGACCTGTTGCCTGACATCGCGCTGCCCCGAGGCGGCTCGGATTCAGACGCAGTGGTGGAGGCAAGCGCTGAGCAGGCGCCTTCTGCGGCTGCAGCCGGTGGTGCCGGCGCCCAGGACTTGCTGTCCGGTGACAATCTGCCGGCAACCGATGGACCTGTTTCAGGTGGCGACACGGCGGCGCCCTCTGCCCCGGTCGCGGCCACCGACCAGGCCACGTCGGGCGATGAACCGGTCGCACCGGCCAGTACCCCGGCTGTGCCACCAGTCACCGCAGCGGTTGCCGTCCAGCCCGCCGTTACGACCACTACGCCGCCCGGCGAAGCAGCGCCGTCGACGCAGGCACTTGACCCGCAGGCGCCATCGGCGAACACGGCGTCGCCGGCTGCTGCGACACAGCCTGCTGTCGAGCCGGGGCCTGTTGCCCAGTCCGTGCCTGCGCCGCAGCCGACGCCGGCTGTCGAGCCGGCGGCCGGTGAGACTCCGGCTGCCAATCAAGCCAGCGTCGAACAGGCAACGCTTTCCAGTGGTGATACGACGACAGTCGTGAACGAACCGCCGCCGGTCATGCCCGCCGCGGTTGCCGTCGTGCCGGCCACGGAGCCGGTGAACGCCTCGCAGTCACCCGCACCTGTCGTAGCGTCGACGGTGACCACGCCGCCAGCGACCGGGCCGCCACAGGGCAGCGAAAACACGTACAGCCAGCCCGCCGCAGACCCCGCCCCGGTCAGCGGTGGCTCGGCGCCGGCGCAGCCCGCGGGCCCGGCGACCACGGCGAGCGAGCCGACCGGGTCGAACGAAATCGTATCCGAGATCATCGATCCCTCGACTGGCACCTACCCGACATACACCGGATCGTGGGACGACTTCGCGGCAGCCTGGGTCGCCGCCTATCCGAACACCGAACCCCCTCCCGGACTGATTCCGGACTCGGCCGCCCCGGCGCCACTGGCGTCGACCGAGAGCAGGATTGCAGTACACGCCGGACTGGACGGCGTGTTTGTCGTTCCGAACGCGGCGGCTTTCCTGTATGCCGTATCCGACGCGGAGACCAAGGCGTCCTCGGTGTTGGATGGTGACAGGCGCCTGAGCAGTCACATCGCCGACTCCAGTGCGCAGGCCACGATCGAGCGTACCGAGCTGCTGGTTGACGGTGGCCCGGCCGAGACGACGCAGCACATCACGAGCATCTTCCTGGATCATTTCACCTACGCCGAAGCACTCACCGACACGCCGCTGGGCGCGTGGGGCAAGGCCAGCAGCCTGGTCGGGTTCGAGAACGTGCTCGCCGTGCCGGGAATGCCGGGTGCCTCGCTCGATCTCGCCTGGCAGATCGATCGCCTTGCCGTGCGTACCGAGCCGACCAGCGCCCTGTCCGTGGTGCACCACCTTGCGACGGTCACGCAGAAGCCGCTCGACGGCAATGCCGCACAGGAGCTGAGCACGATGGTCGGCTTCAGCATCCTGTCGCAGAACGGTCAGCAGGTGATCACCACCTATGACCTGCCGGGCTCGACTGCGATACGCGACTGGCTGACCGGGATCATCGGTGACAACCCGAACAGCGGCATCAGCGCCGGACCGGTGGTCGAGATTCCATTGACCAGCCAGTTCATCGATCCGGTCTACGGGCTGCCGGTGGTCAATCTCGGGCTGGAGGTATCGCACGCCGAGTACTCGATCGAGGCGCCGGTCAGCGCGGTGACTCGGGTCGCCGAGCAGGCAGGATCGGTCGGCAACGATGCGGCAGCGCACTGGGATGCCGCCACCCGCAGCCTGACCTTCGATCATATCCCCATCAATGTGCTGTCCAACGACGCCCAGCGATGGGTTGCCGGCCAGTACCGGCACGATCCGCTCGCCGGTGGACACCTGGAAATCGATCCGCTGGTCTATGCCGGCGCACTGGGCGAAGACCGTTACTTCATCGGCAACGAGATACGTATGGTCGGTCCCGACGGTAATGTTCTGTTTTGGGCGGCATTGCCGACGCTCAAGTTCGACGACAAGTTGATCGCGGAACAGGGGTTCAACCTCTTCGCGCCCTTGCTGAATCTCGATTGGCAGGAAGGTAACGGCTCGACCTGGCTCGACCGTTTCAGCAAGCGGATGGGCAACTACGATCTGTTCATCCCGGAGCTGTTCATCGGCCTCGATATCCCGGACAGCCTCGGTGATGCCTGGATGGAGACGAGCTTCGACACCTCGGT
Organism: Gammaproteobacteria bacterium; assembly: GCA_020445165.1. The sequence goes on along the minus strand of JAGRHE010000013.1, from coordinate 27,356 downwards.
CGATGCGCTGCTGTCATTCGCCAGTAGCGAAGCGGCCGGCAATGCGCAACACAAGGAATCCGAAGCCGCCATCATTGTCCCCCGCATCTACGTCGAGACCTCTCCGGCGGTTGATCTCGAAGCACTGGCAGCGCAGGACAGTCAGCGTTACGACGCCTACGGACAACCCATCGCAGGCTCTGGCGGTGCCACGCCAGCACCGGCCCCGGTTGCACCGCCGCCTGCGAGCGCCGCTCAGAGGGCCCTGCTGGTCACTTCAGAGGCGCCCGGCCAGGCAATGACGGTGCAGCCGGACTCGACGGCGCAGCAGGATTCAACGACACAGCAGGATCCGACGCCCGCGGACAGCGTGTTCTCGCCCGGCAATTCGCCGGGAACCGCGTACCTGGATGGCTTCACGCTGAGCGATGTCGGCAACCTGCTGATCGAGATTCGTGGCTCCGAGGCGGGTATTGATTTCGACCTCATGGTGGTCAACGGCATCGCAAACCTGGATTTCGGCAACGTGTTCTTCGCCTTCATCGATGGGGCCAACTATTGGCCGGATGCCGGTGATGCCTTCCGATTCCTGATTGCAGACCACATTCAGGTCAGTGATGACGTCAACTGGTACATCGGCTTCTTCGATGATCCGAACCACGGCGCGCGCAATTTCCCGGCCGACATCGACCAATACCAACTGCTCGGAAATGATCTGGACTGGTTCGGTGATGGCGGCATGCTTGACCTGACTGCCAATGCGCAATCGCTGACGCTGTTGGTGCTCAATCAGCCCGCACGAGCGGATACGGCTGCCACGCTCAATGGCCCGGTGATGCCGATTGCGCAGAATGAACTCATGCCGCTGTCGATTTCTGCCTCCGATCCGGCGTTCTTTTACGGGATGGACCTGGTCCACCAGCCGGCGGATCCCATGGTTGGCTTGTCCTCTGCGCGTGAACGCGTAGCGGTCGCGCAGGTTTCCGAACCGGCTTCCCTGTTCGCCCTGTTGCTGGGCCTGTGGCTGCTTGCACTGGTGCGGCGGCGGATGCAGTGGCACTGATCCGGGAGCAGGGCCTGGGGCAATTCCACCGCATATCGTGGTAAAATTTCGCGCACCAGAAAAAACCGCCGCCGTCAATATGACCGGACCGGCTTGTAATGGCTTCACTACCAAGGGTTGAGCAAGGAATCTTCAGCATGTCCATTGTGAAAAAGCGCATCGTGTTGGCACTCGCGACGACTTTCCTCATCGTATCCGGCGATCGTCTGCTGGCTGCCGAGGATTCGGACGCAATTCTGCTGCAGGAGCTGAAAAAGCGTGATGCCGTGATTGCGCAGCTGCTCAAGCGTGTCGAGCAGATGGAGGCGAAGTTGCGCGACACGGTGGTCTGGGTCGACGCCCAACCCGATGGCGCGATCGTGATGAAGCAGATCGATGACCTGCAGGGTAAGCTGGCGGACCTGAGCGCCAAGGGCGAGCCCAAGCAGCAGGTTGCTGCCTTCGACGGCAAGAAGAAGTCCGGTGGCCCGGGCGCGGTCGAGATCGACGAGTTCGCTGCCGAGCGCGCTCTCGAGCGTACCCTGACCAACCAGGGCGCCCTGCTGCTGCCGCAGGGGGTCTACGAGGTCGAGCCGTTCTTCTCATATGCGCGCAGCGATTCGACGACGCCGCTGTACGCAGACATCGGCGGTGGCAACCTGGTCAATGTCGGTACCACGCGCTCCAAACGTGACTCGTTCGGTTTCGGCGTCGGTGCGCGCATCGGCCTGCCCTACGAGAGCCAGCTCGAACTGTCGTTTCCCTACCGTGTCGTGAACCAGGAAACCGTACGCTTCCAGGGTGTCGCACCGGCAGGTACCACGGTAACGGACGCAACCGGTTCTTCGATTGGCGACGTGTCGATCGGCCTGGCCAAGACGCTGATGCGTGAAGAGGGCTGGATGCCTGACCTGATCGGTCGCGTGTCCTGGAACACCTCGACCGGTGACCGGGTCGACAACGGCGTGTCGCTCGGTATCGGCTTCGATGAGATCAGCGCCTCCTTGACGGCACTCAAGCGTCAGGATCCACTCGCGTTCACCGCGTCTTTCTCGTACACCAAGACACTGGAGAAGGACAACATCCAGCCGGGTGACCAGTTCGCCCTGTCGTTGGGCACCTCGATTGCCGCCAGCCCGTCGACGTCGCTGTCGTTCACGCTGTCGCAGGCATTCAGCCAGGAGACCAAGCTGAATGGCAACGAGATCGACGGCACGGCGGCCAACAGCAGCCAGTTCCTGATCGGTTTCTCCAGCTCGGTCTCGCGCACCACGCTGCTGTCGTTCAGTGCCGGTATTGGCCTGACCGACGATGCGCCGGACTACAGCTTCAACGTGTCAATGCCGATCCGCTTCTACTGATCCGCGACCATCCGCCGGCCCATGCAGGGCCGGCGGATGCGGTCATTCCTCCGCCGACTTTCTCTTCCTGCTTACCGGTATGTCGCTCGATAACCGCCAGGCCTGGCGAAAGGCAAGCAGTTGCTTGCGTGCAGGGAGGGCGGCATCCGGGAGAGGCAGGCGCAGCCTGCCCTACGCTACGTAGCGGACAGGCCGCTTGGGTCGGGCGAAGGGCACATCGTCGCAAGCCTGTAGGTCGGGCTGTGCCCGACGTGCATGCCAGATGTGCTGGCTGATCAGTAAAGCAGGATCAGCGCTATCGCAGCGAGAATCACTGCAGCCAGCAATGCCAACCCGATAATGCGATTGCGGGATAGGGCGGAAGGTTTTGCGCGAGGGTTGAGGCCGGGCTGGCCGGCAGGCACCGCCGGCGTGTCGGCCGGGCGTTCCTGTTCGACCTTTTTCAGCGAATCGAGCAGGCGCGACACGGGCGGTCTACCTCCGCTGCCTGGAATGCGACGCTTTGCACGGATCCCTGTCCGTGCCTCATTTCTTTTCCAGCTGTGCGAGCTTGTTCTGCATCACCATGTGGGTCCGCGGACCGAAGATCCCGTCCGGTTTCAGGCCGGCATCGCTCTGGAACTTCTTAACCCGTGCCACGAGCTCGGCATCATAGACGTTGCCCGTGGTGTTCGTACCTTCGATCTTGTCGATCAGCTGACGCAGTGACTCGACCGGGCGGCCCCTGTCGCCCTGCACCAGCTCACCGTTGAACTCTTCGCTGCCGCGCCACAGGATCAGGGACCGACCATCCCAGATGTTCGGCAGCACGCTGGATGGAATTGCGTGTTCGCGTCCGAGCACGTCGACTACGATGTTGTCCGGGCTCGCCCGGGTGACGACCGCGTACGAATACACGTCATCGATCTTCATCGAGATCATGGCCGGCCGATTGTAAACGTACAGGAAGGGCAGGCCGCGTTCCTCGTTGAGGCAGTTGAGCCCGTTGCGCTGCGCGAACTGGCAGAAGCCGACACCTGCCGGAGGTTCCTTATCCACGCCCCACATCGACAGCAGCTTGCGCTCGGCAGCCTTCTGCGTGTAATCGGTCAATGTCTGCACGGGACGGTTGGCGCGTGGTCGCGGTGCCGCTCTTGGTGCCGCGACGGCGGGTCTTGTCGCCGGACTGGGTTGTGCTGCCGGTGCCGGCGCGGTCTCGACCTCTTTTGCCGGTTCGGCCTTGGCGACCTGTTCCGGCTTGGCCGGGCTGGCGACAGGCGCCGCCGATGCCGTCGCTGCTGGACTGCCGCCGGTGCTGGCCCGCGCCGTGGCTGCAGGCTCGCTCGCCTCGGGTTCGGCGATCGCGAAGCGTGGCGCAGGTTCAGTGCGCGCCGTCACGGCCGGTTGCTGCGCTGCACTCACCGCACGCTGCGGGTTGCCGGCTGCGGTTTCGGCGGTTTCGTCGAGTGCCCGCAGATCGGATCGGGTGGCATCCTGCAGGGATTCCATGCGCTCGATCCGGGCCAACAGCTCGCTTTCGGCGGTGGCGCTCAGGTCATCAGTGGCCAGCCCGGTGTCTCCCGCCGGCGCGGATGGTGCCGCCGGCTCGTCCTGCCGAGGTTCAATCGCAGCGGCCGGGGGCTCAGGCAGAGCGTCTGAGGTCTGCTTGAGCACGCTGCGCGGCTCATCGTCCAGCGCCGCGCTGCGCGCTTGCCGGGCGAGCTGCTCGCGATCCATGTCTACCGTATCGACTGGTGCCGTTTCGGTGATGCCGGACGTTTGTGTGTCGGCCACCTGTTCCAGCGCGGATTGCCTGGATTCGGCAACCGGTGGCGACGCCGTGCCGGCCGCTGACACGGGCGTCGCTGGGCCGTCTGTTTCGGTGAGCGCCACCGCCGGTTCACGCACTGCTTCCGCCGCTGCTGCGGTCGCATCGTCGGTGATGGCTGCCGGCGGTGCCTCGTCCATCCGGTCATCAATACCCGCAATCGTGTCGGTCGCGGTGTCCGCGGGTGGTTGCGGATCGGCGACAGTGACCGCACTGTCAGGTTCCACCGATGGCGGGGTGATCGCGGTCTGCGCGACTGTCTGTGCGCTTTCGACGGCTTTCGCGACCGCTGGCTGCGGCGCCGGTTTGGCCGCTGTGATGTCGGCCACGTTGGAGGGCGCGGCAGCGACCGGCGGCGGCTGCATGTTCTCAGTGGGCGACTGCGCCGGGGTAGGGGTGGGCAGTGCCGGTTCGGTGCGGGCGAGCGACATGCCGTCGGGCACGCTCGCGACGACGCTGTCGTCTTCGAATACTGCGGCCAGGCGCTCGTCCACCCACGGCTGCAGGTTGGCGATGTTCAGTGAATACGCGGCGCCAAGCACGGCGGCGCTGAGCAGGGCGATCGCACCAAAGCCGGCTGCCACCCGGAACCAGCCACCACCCTCGTGTTCGAAGTTGCCGCGTATACGGTCTTCGGCGTCCTTGATGATGCGGTCGTTGATCTTGTCGGTCGAGCGCTCGTACGCACTCAGCAGTGCCTTGTCGCACAACACGTTGATCAGGCGCGGCACGCCCTTGGTGTAGGCGTAGATGCGGCGGATGGCCGATCCGGAGAACTCGATGCTGCGCGTGCCGGCAACCTCCAGGCGCTTCATGATGTAGGCGCGTGTTTCTTCCTTGTTCAGCGGGCCCAGGTGGTAACGCGAGGTTATTCGCTGTGACACCTGCAACAGGTCCGGTCGCTCGAGCATGTCGCGCAGTTCGGGCTGGCCGATCAGGAAGATCTGCATCAGCTTGTCGGTATTGGTCTCGAGGTTGGTCAGCAGGCGGATCTGTTCGAGCAGTTCGTGCGACAGGTTCTGCGCCTCGTCGACGATCAGAATGGTTTTCTGGCCGACGGCATACACCTGCAACAGGAAGCGGTTCAGGTGATCGATCAGGTTCTTGTTCGACTCGCGGTTGCCGGTGATGGTCAGGTCGAGTTCCTCGCAGATGGTCTGCAGGAATTCGTTCAATGTCAGCACCGGGTTGAGGATCAGCGCCACCTCGGTCTTCGGCGGCACGTGCTCGAGGAAGGTGCGACAGATGGTGGTCTTGCCGGTACCGACGTCGCCGGTCAACAGTACAAAGCCATTCGCGCCGCCCACCGCGCCCTGTTTCAGATGCTCGAGCGCGGCCCGATGGCTCTCGCTCAGGTAGACGAAACGCGGATCCGGGGTGATGGAAAAGGGTTGCTCTTCCAGCCCGAAGTATTGCTCGTAGACGCTATTGATGCTCACAACTGCCCTGTCATCAAGAAGTTAAAGTATTGACACTTATAAGGTTTCATATTATCCAACCATTTCCGCTGCGTTGTCCAACCGGCCTCGGTGACACTCCCTGGGTATGCTTTCGGCTGCACCGTGCCCATTCTGAAACCGCAGCGGGTGAAGGTGCAGGGGTCAGGCCGGCTCAGATCCGTGCCTGCGCGCCGATTCGGCGGCATCCGGCGGTGGCTTGACGTTCCGGGCGATGTGCTGCTCGGGTGCAGGGGGTAGCGGTCAGTCGCCTGCGGCCAGGTCGGCACTCAGGGCGACCAGGCGATCCTGAGACGCCGGGTCGATGTCGATGATCTGCAGCCCGGCCCAATAGGTCTGCGGCTGGTTTGCCCCGACCTGCCAAAGAACCACGATCCCGGCCGAGAAACGCTCGCTGCTATCTCCCGGGCCGGACGCGATGCAGTCGACCTGATGCACGCTGTCGACGCCGATTTCGCTTTCGGTGATCAACATCATCCCGGCCGGTGACAGGTTGATCACGCTACCCAGGCTTTCCCCGCTGACCTGGTCCACCAGTGTCGCCTGCCAGCCTTTTTCACCCAGCGCTATGCGCTCATGCCGTCGCTTATCCATATGACGTTTCCCGGCAGATCTGGTTCATGCGCGTTGCTCCAGGGTGTTCAGGGCGCGTTGCAGCGATGTCTCCACGTAGGACGTGCCAGTCGCGTGCAGAACATGGGCCTGGTCCCTGTCGATCTGGTCCGCCAGCTTGGCCAGCGGTACGACCAGCGCTTTGGCGCCGGCCTGGTCGACGAACAGGAAGCGCTCGGTCTTGGGGTTGAACCACGACAGCTTGACCGTCAGGTCGGCCCCATCCGGCTTCTTGAATACCACCCAGCTGCCCGATGGCAGGTTCGGCAGGCGCTTGAGCAGTTCTCTGCCACCTTGCGACAGGCTGACGTCTTTCTGCGCTGGCGCCGCCGGTGGCGGGGTGACGATCTGGAGCTTGTAGTTGGTCGAGAACATCTCGAACAACTGTTCGACCTTGCTCTCGTAGTGTGGAATCGTGTCGCGCAGTCGCCGCAGCAGCTCGCGACGCAGGTCCTGCAGATCGTTCCTGCCTGGCTTGCGGCCGCTGACCCAGGCATCGACGTAGGCGCGCAGCTGGCCGCACAGTGCGACCGCGCTGTGCCAGCTGTCGCTGCGCGTATCGCCGTTGCTGCGCAGGTACAGCAGCGTGAGGTAGTCCGACCAGGCGCCGGTAATGAACTCGAGGTAGTTGGCCGGCGTCTCGCCCTGCTCGAGGAAGGGCTGCGTGGCCTGTGCCGCCTGGTCGCGCGCCTCTTCCAGCCTGGCCTTGCCCTTCTCGGCCTCGACCGTACGCACCTCGCGCGCTTCCTGGCGCCGCGAGCGCAGGGCGATCTCCGCACTCAGTCCCTCATCGAGTTCCTGCAGCAGCTGCAGCGGGTGTTCGCCGGCCTTGAGGATCAGGTCGACCACACGCTGCAGTTTCGGATAGATGCCCCGGGTGAGGTCGCTCTCATCGACCCAGCGCGTGCCGGCGATGATCATGTTGTCGAACAGGTGGCGTGCCGGGTGGTCGGGTCGGGTGAGGAACGCGCGATCGCGCACGGCGAGCTTCAGATACGGCGTGTGCAGGTGACTGAGCAGCGCCTTGACCGTGTCGTTCAGGCGTTCGTCATCGAGCATCACCTCGAACAGCATGCCGACGATGTCGATCGTGTCCTCGTCGAGGTGGCTGAGCTTATCCTCGCCGACCTCGTCCTTGATCATTTCGCGTTGCGCCATCAGCGCGGTGCGGACCTTCTCCAGCAGTTCCCTGGAGACGATCACCCGGCGCACGCCGTCGTCGAGTGCACCCGTGCTCGGTACCGGCACCGCCTGCTGTACGTGATCACTCTCGATCGCCTTGACGATGGTCGATGCCGGTGCCGGCGACACCGGGTCCGGTCGCACCGGCTGGCCACTGGCACGGCTGAGATTCGCCCGTCGTGCGGTCAACAGCTCGCGGATACGGCCGAGCATCTGTTCGCCGAGCTGCGAATTGCTCTGACCGGTGTCGGGCCGGCTGCGATCACGTGGCATGGCGCCCGGGTTGCCGGGCTCGGGATCGTGGTAAGCGGCGGCGCCGGCATGCCGTGCCGCGGACGGGGGTGTTCCCGGGGCTGCCGAACCCGCATGTGCGTGTGCGCCGGGATCGCCGGGCTGTGGTGGATCCTTGGGCAGCGAACGGTCCGCGCCGAGCTGGTCCGGGTCGCGTTTCACCGTGTACTTGAGATGCGGCAATATGCCCTTGTCGCGCAGCGCCGCGTTGAGTTCGTCGTGCCACGGTGGCGATTCGCGGATCACCTCGCGTTCGAACAGCGTGTACAACGCCAGCAGCACCTGGCGTTCGACATTGAGGATCTGCGCGGCATGCTCGAACACGCCCGCCAGTTGGTGCGGTCCGGCCGGCAGGTCCTCGTAAGGAACGGCCGGGTTGCCGCTGACGGCACCGAGTCGCAGTGACAGGGCGTAATAGAGTTCGCGGTTCTTCTCGACCGCCTGGTCGGAGATGGTCTGCAGCGCCAGGCTGCGTTCGAAGGAGTCCTTGCTGACCAGGCTCAGGGTCTCCGATCCCGGTGCATTGGGCCGCTGCGCCGGCTTGGCGAACTGGAACAGCTGTTTTGCGAGCGTGTCGCGGAACAGCACGGCGACTTCCGATTTGCGGCTCCACAGTTCCTGTCGTCCGCCAAGGAATTTGACCTGGATCGCGTTGCTCTCCGCCTTGTCCGCGTAGTCGAACAGCACCTCGTCGGCGGAAGCGAACATCTTCTCCAGGCGTGCGTCAGCCGCAGGGCCAATGCGGCCCTGCCACTCCAGCAGGATCTGTCTGATTTGTCCCTTGTCGAGCACGTTGAGCGAACCCGGCTTGTCGCTTTTCCCCAGAGATTGAGGGTTCGCGGCGCTATCGTCCAGTGTTTCGGCCGGGCGCGCCGCGAACGGGGTTCGCGAATCCGCGTTGTTGTGACATGGCGCAGGCCTTACCCACCGTGCGCGCCGCTGTCCGGTCAGGCGGTCTCGTCTACCGTCGGCGCCTGCGCATCGCTGGTTCCGCTGTCAGCGGCCGGGTACTTCTCCGCCAGGCGCTGGGAAATGCCGTCCAGCAGCGAGACGACGCGGTCTTTCATTCCGTCCAGCCGGTTGCCGATGTTGCCGCTCATTTCGGCCAGTTGATCGGCGCGTCGGTCGTTGCCGCTCGCGCGCGCCTGTGCTTCCAGCTCGGCAAAACGTTCGCTCCAGCGGGTACCAATGGCGGCGAAGCGCTCGGCCAGTGCCTGCGATCTATCCGCAACGGCCTGCGCACTGTGCATCCCGGGTGACGCACCTGCCGCCGGTTCCTTCGAGGTGTCGACTTCCGGCGGTTTGCTCTGCGCTGTGTCAGGCATTGCCTCGGCAGCCTTGTTGTGCGCGGCCTGGCTGCGCGCCTGCGCAACTTCCCTGGCACGCTGTGCGGCGGCCTGGGCGGCATTCATCGATGTTGTGCCGTTGATGGACATGGACATGATTGTCTCCCTCCGTATATACGAACACCTGCAAAAGCTCTGCCAGCAGTCTTCGGGTGGGCGGCCAAGTGATGCAGGGCCGCGCATCCACAGGCGGATGGCGCAGGTGCCAAAGCAGGGTTGATGCCAACCTGCTTCCATCGCAGAAGCCAGCGGCAGCATACGCGCTGACTTTATGCCGGGAGCGGGCGGGCGGCAGCCTTTTGCCGCCATGCGGCCTTCGGTCTCCCCCGGCTCGGCCCGCGCATGCCATGGGGTGCCTCTTGGCACGCATTAATGATGATAAAAGTATTGCGAATACGAGTGGTTCTCATTATATTTACGCGTCGAAACCAGCAGAATCCAACCGACGAGCCATGGCCGAGCCACCCTCCAGCGACAGCAACAAGCCCGGGACAGGCCCGGAGGCACCCCGCTTGCCGACGTTCAGCAGCCTGGACCTGTTCGGCAGTTGGCGCTGTATCCACATCGAACACCAGGGACAGGTCTATCGTCTGCAGATTACGCGTCAGGGGAAGTTGATCCTGACCAAGTGACTACCGGGCCGGCCAGCAACCGCAAGCCGGCCCTAAGCAAAGCAACAAGATATCCAGGGAGTCTACCCATGAAGAAATCCGTCTTGGCAGTCGCAATGTCGACCGCACTCGGCCTGTCGGCTGGTGCGAATGCCGCTGGCATAGAAGACGAGTTGGCGGCCATCAAGGCCCGCCTGAGCGCGCTCGAGCAACAGGTACAGGACCAGAACGCCGTGATCCGCGAGAAGGAGCGCGAGATTGCCGAGCTCAAATCCGGCACCGCTGACGCCGGCAGCAGCAGGGGGGATGGCTGGTTCAACAAGGTCGAGGTCGGCGGTCTGATCGAGGTCGAGGCGTCGCATGTCTCCGCCGACGGCGCGAACGACGATGACGACCTGGTTACCGGTACCGTTGAGCTGGGCATTGCCGCCCAGGTCAACGACTGGGTCGGAGCCGAGATCGTGCTCAAGTTCGAAGAAGAGACCGACAACAGCGACGGCACCAACAGCGACATCGATGTCGATACCGCAATGGTCACGGTCGCTGATCCTGACAGCAACTGGTTCGTCAATGCCGGCCAGTACACACTGCCGTTCGGCATGTATCCGACCAACATGGTCACGGACCCGCTGACCCTCGAACTTGGCGAAACCGGTGACACGGCGATCGAGTTTGGCATGAACTTCGGCCCGCTCACGGCGTCGGTGTTTACCTTTGACGGTGACAACAGCAACTCTGCTGTCAACCGGTTTGGTGCGGCGCTCGGCGCCGAGATGGAAGGCAACGGTGTTGCCCTGAACGCGCACCTGGGTTACCTCAGCGACATCAGCGAGACCGACGGCTTCGTCGACTATGGTGTCGATGACAACAATGACAGCGTTCCGGGCTGGATTGCCAGTGCCGAGCTCAGTGCCGGTGCCTTCATCCTGATCGCCGAATACCTTGCCGCGACGGATTCCTTCAGCGCCGCACCGGGTGACGAGCCATCGGCATTCAATGTCGAGGCCGGGGTCAACTTCGAGTTTGCCAACCGTCCTGCAGTGTTTGCCGTGAGCCACCAGAAAACCGACGACATGGGCACCATCGATCCGGACTTCGCCGAAAAGCGCAACAGTGCCGCGTTCACGGTCGAGAGCATGGACGGCACCAGCATCGCGATCGAGTACCTGACCCAGGAGTCGTACGCGGGTGACGACACCGACATCATCACCGGCCAGCTCGCCGTTGAATTCTGACCGAGCCGGAGGAGCGACAATGATCAAGACAGCAATGACCAGCGCGCTGGCATGCCTGGGCATGAGCATGAGTGCGTTCGCGACCACGTCGCAGGCGGTGCTCACGCACTACGCTGACCTGGCCTATGCGCAGTACAGCGATTCGCTGACCACGGCGAAGACGCTGCAGGGCCGGATCGATGCCCTGTTGGCCGAGCCAACCGAAAAAAACCTGGCAGCTGCCAAGGCGGCATGGGTTGCGGCGCGTCATCCCTATCAACAGACCGAGGCCTACCGTTTCGGCAACGCAATCGTCGACGACTGGGAGGGTAAGGTGAACGCCTGGCCGCTGGATGAGGGCCTGATCGACTACACGGCGGCCAGCTACGGCAGCGAGTCGGACGAGAACGCGCTGTACACGGCCAACGTGATCGCCAACAAGACGCTGACGGTCGGTGGCCGAACCATCGACGCGTCGCGCATCACCAAGGAACTGCTGGCTGAGACGTTGCACGAGATCGACGAGGTCGAGGCCAACGTTGCGACCGGCTACCACGCGATCGAGTTCCTGCTGTGGGGGCAGGACCTGAACGGCACCGGCCCGGGTGCCGGCGCACGTCCTGCCAGTGATTTCGACCCGGCCAACTGTTCCTGGGGCAACTGCGACCGGCGCGCCGATTACCTGCGCGCCGCAACCGGGTTGCTGGTCGACGACCTTGCATGGATGGTCGAGCAGTGGGCGGAAGGCGGTGAGGCGCGGCTTGCGGTCACCACCGGCGACCTGCAGAAGAACCTGGCGACCATTTTCACCGGCATGGGTAGCCTTTCTTACGGCGAGCTCGCTGGCGAACGCATGAAGCTTGGTCTGATGCTGCACGACCCCGAAGAGGAGCACGACTGCTTCAGCGACAACACGCACTGGTCGCACTACAACGACGCGCTGGGCATCCGTAATGTCTATACCGGTATCTATAAACTTGTCGACGGCAGCCTACTGAGCGGACCGAGCCTGTCGGACCTAGTCGCAGCAAAAGATGCTGCTGTGGACAAGTCCCTGCGTGAGCATCTGGACGCGACGCTGGGCAAGATGCAGGTACTGGTCGATTCGGCACAGGCCGGCGAGGCCTACGATCAGTTGATCGGCGAGGGCAACGCCAGCGGCAATGCCAAGGTCAAGGCCGCGGTCGATGCCCTGGTTGCGCAGACCCGCGCGATCGAGCAGGCGGTCAACGCGATGGGTCTTGGATCGATCGCATTCGAAGGCTCGGACAGCCTCGACACGCCGGACAAAGTGAACTGAACCTTGAGGCCCGTCCCCGGTGAGGGGGCGGGACATGATCGATCGATCAATGTGCATGGCCAGCCATGAATAATGACCTCCGTTGTACTCTCGCCAGCATCGCGATTGGCTTGTCGGCGGCAGGGCATGCCGCCGGTCTTGATTCGGTTGAGGCGCTGGGGCGTGCCCTGTACTTCGATGTAAACCTGTCCAAGAACCGCAGCCAGGCCTGCGCAACCTGCCACGTGCCCGATCGCGGTTTCGTCGACCCCCGCCCGAATGCCGGCGGTACGGCGGTATCATTGGGTGACGATGGCAGTTCGTTGGGTGATCGCAACGCACCGACGGCGTCATACGCAGCGTTCATCCCGCCATTTCATCGTAACGACAAGGGTGTCTACGTCGGCGGACAGTTTCTCGACGGCCGCGAGCCTGACTTGGCCGGACAGGCCGGCGGACCGCCGCTCAATCCGATCGAGATGGCCATGCCCGACAAGGCCAGCGTCGTCGATCGGCTCAAGGAAAACACCGCCTACGTCGCGGCATTCGGAAACCTTTACGGCGACGATGTGCTCAACGATGTTGAGCGTGGCTACCAGGCCATGGCGCAAAGCATCGCCGCATTCGAGAAGACCGACTTCTTTGCGCCGTTCGATTCGAAGTACGACCGCCACCTGCGCGGTGAGTACCAGATGACGGCGCAGGAAGATCTCGGCATGACGCTGTTTTTCTCGCAGCAGTTCACCAACTGCAACATCTGCCACCAGCTCAAACCGACACCGGCAACCGAGGGCGAGACCTTCAGCAGCTACGAGTATCACAACATCGGCGTACCGCAGAACACGGCCGTGCGTGCAGTTAACGGCAGTGCACCCGATCGTATCGACCGCGGACTGCTGGATCATCCAGCGGTCGATGATCCGCAGCAGGCCGGCAAGTTCAAGACCCCCACCTTGCGCAACGTCGCCGTGACCGGCCCGTACATGCACAACGGCGTATTCAAGGATCTGCGCACCGTCGTGCTGTTCTACAACAAGTACAACAGCAAGAGCTCAAAGCGTCAGATCAATCCGGAGACCGGCGAGAAATGGCGTCAGCCCGAGGTGGCCGACAACCTCTCGTTGAAGGAGTTGGAGACCGGACCGGCGTTGGACAACAAACGCATCGATGCACTGGTCGCGTTCATGAAGACCCTGACCGACGCCCGCTACGAACATCTGCTCGAACAGGACCGCTAGTGGGCCAAGTGGAAAGTTCTGTAACGCTCAGCCACGCCACAAGCATTGTGGGCAAGGCGCGGTGCGCAGGGAATGGCAGGCCCTTTCCAAGCACTGCAACACAGGCCACGATGCTTGTGGCGTGGCCCTTCGGGAGCCGCTGTGCGAACGCGACTCTGTGTTGCGTTTCTTGACAAGGGAGGGGCCATTGCCTGCGAAACGCGCCTTGATTCGCACTCGCACTGTGGCTCTGAGCGTTACAGAATTTTCCACTTGGCCCACTAGTGCGCCAACTTCGCCACTCGATGTCGCGTAGCCACTACGCGGTCAGCAGCCGGCAACCGGTAGCTGTTGTAGCGCTCAGTTGCGCAGCGCCCGCAACAGCGTTCGCCACAATTGACGGTCGGCCGCCTCGGCAGGATCGGCAACGCCGAACGATGCAGCACAACGATGTTGTTTGTCGTACAGGCGCAGGTATCGTTCACCCTCTGCCAGCATCGAGTCGGTGACGAACGCTGCGGCGATCCCGTCCGTGTCGATTTCGATCTCACTGGTCCGGTTGCGCAACCGCAGTCGCGGTCCGCTCTGGCGAAAATCATAGAGTGCGGCGACATGTTGCTGGATTACGCCGCGGTTGCCGATTACCACCTCCAGCGGAAACGCCTGGTTGCCGAGCGTGTCCAGGAACGGTCCCAGCAGCGAGACGTCGACCGGCGAGCCGGGATGCCGTCGGTGTGGTGCGTCGTACCAGCCCTCCTGTAGCGATGTGGCGAGCCGGCGTCCGGCGTGCTGATCGAGTCGCGCCAATCGGTCTACCAGTCCTTCGGCATGCATAACACCGGTCGGGCGCCCTCTGCCTGCCCACTGCCGCAGCAGTATCGGGTTGAATCCTGTACGGCTGCTCTCCATGGTCAGCGAGATGCGTAGCAGGCGGCTGCCGTAGTGGTCGTGTATGTCGAGCCGGTCGAATCGACCGCCGGGACAGGTACGCGAGAGCGAGGCACCGGCCCAGCATTCGGTCAGCCCGGCCAGCGTGATACCCGGGGCGTCGATTCGCGCGGTACGCTCGTTCACCCCGGCGGAAGCCGGCGCGAAGCCTGCCTGCAGGCTGACGCTGCCGTTGTCGATGCGGGTGTGCAGCGGGCCACATGCCGCGACATCGCGCAAGATGTTGTGCCAGTGTGCATTGAGTTGCAGCGCCATCGCGCCATCCAACGATGGCGAACCGGGTGTCTGTGTGTTCGGTCCGGCTGCATGCAGCCGCAGCCCTATGGCATCCCGAACGCTCATGCCGACACCTGGCTGCCGAGGTGATCGATGGGACTCTGAGCCAGCATTCGCCATTGCGCGGCGAGACGGTGCCAGGCGCAGCGTTGCTCACAGCCGCCGTCGGCATCGGGATGGCAACACAGGGCCTGCGCGTAGCGCACGACAAACCAGGCGATCATTGAAGAGCGACTTGCCTGGTAGGCACGCACCATGCTGTTGAAGCCGCGTTCGAGGGCTTCCGGGTCGAGTATGTCGAGGGTGTCGTCGCTGGAGATGGCCGGGGGCTGGGTTGTTCGCGTCATTGTTTTCACCGTGTCGATCGGGTACGAGGTTCACGGCTGGCTGATGTGGCATCAGTGAGGAACTGGTGCTATCGCGGCTGGCTGTTTTCGCCAATAATAGTGATTCGTATTTGCATGTCAAGCACGAAAACGCCGGCATGAAAAAACCGCGCCGGCTGGCGCGGTTGGTAGTGGGGCGGCGGTGGCTCAGGTTGGGCTGGCGTCGCCCATCTGCGACTGCAGGTAGTTCTGCAGGCCGATCTTTTCGATCAGGCCGAGTTGCTTCTCCAGCCAGTAGGCATGGTCCATTTCGGTGTCGTCGAGCAGTTTGACCAGGATCATGCGGGTGTCGTAGTCCTGCTCTTCCTCGCAGACCTTGATCGCCTTCTTCAATGCCTCGTCGACCTCGTATTCTACCTTAAGATCGTTACGCAGCATCTCCGGAACATCGTTGCCGACATGCAGTTGGTCGGGCGTTGACAGGTCGGGCCGGGACTCGAGGAACAGCATGCGTTCGATCAGCGCGTCGGCGTGCTCGGTCTCCTCCTGCATCTCGTGATCGATCCTTTCATAGAGCCGGTTCAGGCCCCAATCGCGATACATCCGCGAGTGGATGAAATACTGGTCGCGCGCGGCCAATTCGCCGTTGAGCAGGCCTTGCAGTTGCTTGATGACCTTCTTGTTGCCTTTCATGCTCAGCCCTCCGTCTGCGACTGCAGGTAGTTTTCCAGCCCGGTGTGCTCGATCAGCCACTGCTGTGACTCGATCCAGTCGATGTGCTCCTCGGTCTCTTCAAGAATCTCGCCCAGTTCGTCGCGCGTGACATAGTCACGGGCCTCCTCGCACTGCTTGATCGCTGCCTGAAGGTTGCTGCGCATGGCGCTGAGCATCTGCAGGTCGCCAGCGAGCATTTCCGGGATGTTCTCGCCGATCAGCAGCTTGCCGAGGTCCTGCAGGTTGGGCAGTCCTTCCAGGAACAACACCCGCTCGATCAGTTCGTCGGCCATCTTCATGGCCTTGATCGAACGCTTGTACTCGTAGTCGTTGAAGCCGTTCAGGCCCCAGTCCCTGGCCATGCGGGCATGCAGAAACAGTTGATTGATTGCGGTCAGTTGGTCTTTGAGACAGCCATTCAGGGACTGCACGATTTCGGGGTTGCCTTTCACCAGGATCTCCACTGAGCGTTTGCTTTGGTGGCTGGCGTGCCCCCGAATGCTGGCGGGAGCTGGCTGGCTGGAGAGTCCAGCCTAGACGGAAAATACCCCCGGGGCAATTCGTAGGTTACTGATCGACAAGAATAATCGGAGACATTCTCACTTCCGGAATTTCACGGTATTGCAAATCATTCGCACTTGCACTATCTTCTGCATCAGAGACGAGAGAGGACTTGCTTCCATGTACGTATGCGTCTGCAACAAGGTGACCGACCGCCAGATCCGCGAGGCCTGCGAGCAGGGCGCCTGTTCGATCGACTGCCTGAAGCAGCGCCTGAAGGTCGCGACCTGCTGCGGCCGCTGCCAGGACTGCGCCAAGCGGCTGCTGCATGAGGCCCAGGCCGCACGTTGGCAGCTTGAGCCATCGATCGCAGTGGCATGACCCGAATCTCCTCGTCACTGGCCCGTTTCTTTCGCGCTTTGCCGGCCCGGATCATCGCCCGCGCCCTGCGTGGCGCACGTGTGCGGCGTTCGATCACCATCCGCAAGCTGGCACGCGCTCGCGACTCCAGATACTAGGGAACCGTCGCCACTCGAGCCCGGTTTTGGTCGTTCATGCAGTACCCCGCCTGTCTCCTCCGATACGGTCTTCTTACTGTCGCGCTGGTGTGGTTTGCTGGCTATTCCGCACTGGCTGCACAGGATGTGTCCGCCGTCGCCGGCAAGCGGTTGTATTCGCAATCCGTACCAGGCCTGTCCGCGGACCAGAGACTGGATTTCATGGTCGGCCGTGGAATCTTTCGTCGCCTGTGGGTCACCGCGCCGGCCTCGACCCAGGCGGCGGATGGACTGGGACCCTTGTACAACGCGCGCTCGTGTGCGGCCTGTCATCCGGACAACGGTCGCGGTCGCGCGATGCAGGCCGATGACGCAGGCGGCACCGGCCTGGTGCTGCGAATCGATGTCCCGGCGCAGGATGCGGTCGACCGGCAACGGCTGGCCACACACCGTATCAACAACGTCTCCGAACCCAGCTACGGTGTGCAGTTGCAGGATGCGGCGATCCCCGGTCACCGCGCCGAACATCGGCTCGCAGTCGACTTCGAGGAAAGCACGGTCACGCTGGGCGACGGCGAAACGGTGACCCTGCGCCGGCCGCGCTACCGCGTCGAGGATCTGGGTTATGGCCCGTTGCATGCACAGGCGCGCCTGTCGCCACGGCTGGCACCGCAGTTGATCGGTCTCGGCCTGATCGAAGCGATCCGCGAACGCGACATCCTTGCGCGCGAGGATCCGGATGATGCCGATGGCGATGGCATCTCGGGCCGGGCCAATCGTGTGTGGCACGAGGCCACCGGACAGGTGATGCTGGGACGGTTCGGTCACAAGGCCGGCATGCCGGATGTCGATCAGCAGGTCCAGTCGGCGTTTGCCACCGATCTCGGTCTTTCGGTGCCGCTGTATCCCGCGGCAACGGGTGACTGCAGTGGACGTCAGGCGGACTGCATGTCAGCACCGAACGGCAATAGCCCGCAATACGACGATCTGGAGGCGCATCGAACGGTGACCGACCTGGTCGGGTCATACGTCAGCCATCTCGCGGTACCGGCACGACGCGCGATCGACATGCCCGATGTCATTGCCGGTGAGCGGCTGTTCAGCACGATCGGCTGCCAGGCCTGTCACACTCCGGCCTATCGGACCGGCGACCAGACGGCGTCGCCAGCCACACACCACCGGGACATCGCGCCGTACACCGACCTGTTGCTGCACGATATGGGCGAAGGTCTCGCCGACGACCGACCCGAGGGCATTGCCGATGGGCGCGAGTGGCGCACGGCACCCTTGTGGGGCATCGGGCTGACCTCCGCGGTGAGCGGCGACACCGGTTTTCTGCACGACGGGCGCGCGCGCAGCCTGCTCGAGGCGATCCTGTGGCATGGTGGCGAGGCGCAGACGCAACGTGACGCAGTGGTCGCCCTCGATCGGCGTTCGCGCGAGCAGTTGCTCGCATTTATCCGGAGTCTCTGATGTTCAAGTACACCGTTAGATCGATCATGCTCGCGTTGCTGGCCGGCTATGCGCAGGCCTATGACTTCCGCGCGATCGCCGACGATCACGTCGTGCCCGCCTACCGCAACCTTGCCAGCCACACCGGTGAACTCGATGGCGTCGCCAGCGGCTACTGCGGCGCGCCATCCTCCGCTGCCATGCAACCGCTGCGGCAGGTGTTTCGCGACGCCTTTCTCGCCTGGCAGGGGGCGCAGCACCTGCGCTTCGGCCCGGTGCAGTTCCTGTCGCGCGAGCACCGTTTCGCCTTGTGGCCGGACAAGCGCGGTACGGTATCCAAGCACCTGCGCCGCCTGCTCGAGGATCCGGCACTGCAGGCGGCCGATTTCGACATCAGTCAGAAGAGCGTCGCCGTGCAGGGTTTCAGTGCACTCGAACAGCTGTTGTTTGATGATGTGCCGCCGGATGCCAACACCTGCCGTGTGATCACGGCGATCGCCGCGAATCTGCATGTGATGGCGGATGGCCTCGTGAACGACTGGACCGCGGGTGACGAGGCCTACCTGCGCTATTTCACAGAGCCGGGGCCCGGCAATCTCATCTTCGACAGTGACGCGGCATTGGCAGGGCAGCTGTTGAACAGCCTGCACACCGAGCTCGAACTGATCGAGACGCAGAAGCTTGCGCGCCCGCTCGGTGATGACATCAGCAGGGCGCGCGGCCAGCGAGCGGAGGGCTGGCGCAGCGGCAGTTCACTGACAGCGATCGCGTCCAACCTGGCGGCATGCGATGCGCTGTACCGCCACGCCTTTGCCACCGAGCTCGAAGGGCAGCCACTGCAGCAGAAGATCAATGCTGCGTTCGCACAGGTACGCTCGACACTCGACGCGGTCCAGATGCCGCTCGCCGAGGCCGTGTCCGATCCTGCGCAACGCGCGCTGCTCGTGCGCCTGCAGCAGGAACTGTCGACGTTGAGGCAGCTCGTCGCGGCCGACCTGGCCGGGACCCTGGGACTCTCACTGGGATTCAACAGCCTCGATGGCGATTGATCGCAGACAGTTCATCGGCCTGGGACTCGGCGTCCTCCTGACCGGCGTGCGTCCTGTTGCCGCAGCTCCGGCGACGCAGCGCCTGATCGGTTGTCGCAGCAATGCGCAGGGTGAACACTTTCTGAGCCTGGTCGACAGCAGCGGGCGGCAGCTGATGGACATACGATTACCGGCGCGCGGACACGATGTCGCGGTCGATCCCACGCAGCGCCTGGCGGCGGTCTTCGCACGTCGTCCCGGCGAGTACGTCTGGATCGTGGAACTGATCGAAGGTCTCGTGTTGCGAAAGATCGAAGCTGCCAATGGCAGGCATTTCTACGGACACGGTGTGTTCACACCGGACGGCCGTCACCTGTTGTGCAGTGAAAATGACTTTGCGACGGGCGATGGCGTGATCGGCGTGTACGATGCCGGCGCGGAATTCCGCCGGATCGGCGAGTTGCCCAGCCATGGCATCGGGCCGCACGAGATCCGGTTGCTGGCCGATGGCCGTACCCTGGTCGTGGCCAACGGTGGTATCCGCACCCATCCCGACCTGCCACGGGTCAAGGCCAACCTCGACAGCATGCGTCCGAACCTTGCCTACATCGACAGCGCCGACGGCAGTCTGCTGCGGCGATTCGAACCGGCGCAACAATGGCACCAGCTCAGTATCCGCCATATCGACGTCTCGCCCGACGATCATGTTGCCATCGCCATGCAGTTCGAAGGCCGGCCGCAGCTGCAGCCGCCACTGATCGCGTTGCAGTATGGCGAGCAAGCGATGCGCATGGTGTCGCCGCCAGCGGCGATTGAGCGTCGTTTGAAAAACTACTGTGGCAGCGTCGCCTTCAATGCCGCGGGAACCGGCTTTGCCGTGTCGTCGCCGCGTGGCGGGCTGGTTACCTTGTGGAGCGTAACCGGTGAGTACGTCGGTGCGCACGAGCAGGCGGATGCCTGCGGCATCAGTCCCGATGCCATCGACGATGCCGGCTATTTCATCAGCGATGGTGGCGGCAGGTTGCTGCAGGTCGACCGGCAGGCATCGGTGGTAGGACAGCATGCCTTGGCGACGTTTCGTTGGGACAATCATCTGCAGACGCTGGTGCCGTCCGGAACTGGTGCCGCGGCGTATGTCTCGGACAGACAGACTGCCCCGAGCTGACGGCGGTTTTTCACGCGTGGCCTGAATCGAAAACCGGTCGCGCAGGATCCACCGCTTACGGTGTTATCGTTCGCGGCCATGAAACGACTTCTGATCATCGGCTATGTCTGGCCCGAGCCGGCCTCGTCCGCGGCCGGCAGCCGCATGCTGCAGCTGATCAGGCTGTTCCTGGCCGATGGCTGGGATGTGACCTTCGCCAGTGCCGCGGCACCCAGTGTGCATGCGGTCGACATCGAGTCGCTCGGTGTGCACAAGGTGCAGGTCGCGCTCAATCACCACAGCTTCGATCAGTTCGTCGGTCAGCTTCGGCCAGACATGGTGATGTTCGATCGCTTCATGATCGAAGAGCAGTTCGGCTGGCGCGTGGCGCAGCAGTGTCCAAAAGCCTTGCGTCTGCTCGATACCGAGGACCTGCACTGTCTGCGGGCCGCGCGCCAACAGGCGCACAAGTCCGGCACGCCGGTCGGTGTAGCCGAACTGAACAGCGAGCTGGCGATGCGCGAAGTCGCGTCGATCCTGCGCTGCGACCTGTCGCTGATCATCTCCGCTTACGAGGTCGGACTGCTGCAGACGCACTATGGCGTCGATCCGTCACTCCTGTGGCATCTGCCGTTCATGTTGGCGCCGGTTGCTGAAGCGGACTTTCCCGGCTTCGGCGCGCGCAGCGGCTACATCAGTATCGGCAACTTCCGGCACGCACCCAACTGGGACGCGGTGCTGGCGCTCAAGCACACGGTCTGGCCAGCCATCCGTGGTCTGCAAGCCGATGCACGGCTGTCCGTGTACGGTGCCTATCCGTCGCCCAAGGCCATGCAACTGCACGATCCGGGCGAGGGCTTCCTGGTGCATGGCTGGGCCGATGATGCCCGGGCCGTGATGACCTGTGCACGCGTCTGCCTTGCGCCGCTGCGGTTCGGTGCCGGGCTGAAGGGCAAGCTGGTCGAAGCGATGGCCTGTGGCACGCCGAGCGTCACCACCTCGATCGGCGCCGAGGCCATGCATGACGGTCTGCCCTGGAGCGGTGAAGTCGTCGACGACCTGAAGGTGTTCGCCGAACGTGCGGTCGCGCTCTACCACGACCCGCAGGCATGGCAGCGGGCGCAATGTCGTGGCGTGGACATCCTGCGGACGCACTATGACGCTGCCCAACTGGGCAGTTCCCTGTTGGTCCGAATTTCAGAACTGCGTGCGTCGCTGGTCGTTCACCGGCAGCACAATTTCATCGGTGCCATGCTCCAGCACCATAGCTTGCAGAGCACGCGCTACATGGCGCAGTGGATCGAGGCGAAGAACCGGAACAGGGATTCTGTGGCCACTTCGTCCGATGGTGCAGCGGAAGATCTTTCCGCCTGATCGCGTGTCTGTATTGCCAGGGGCGCATCAGCCAGCGTCATAAAACTGCCAAGCAGGTGCAGTAATCTGCATTCGTCCCGCGAGGAGACCGCATGGTCATTTCGATCCGCAACCATACGCCGCGAGAGCTGGCGCTGGAAAACGCATGAGCATCGCCCCTCATGGGCCGTTGCCTGACGCCGGCACGCAAATGGAGCTTCGGTGAAGCTGCTGCTGGCGACCGATGCCTGGCATCCGCAGACCAACGGTGTCGTGCGCACCCTGGGTACCATGGTCGAGGCGCTGCATGCGGACGGGCACACGGTCGAGGTGGTCTCGCCGGCGGACTACCCGACCGTTCCGCTGCCGAGTTATCCCGAGATCCGCCTGGCGGTCTGGCTGCGCGGCCTGTCGGCACGCATCGAGGCGTTCGACCCGGATTGCATCCATGTCAGCACCGAGGGGCCGATCGGACAGTGGGTGCGCCGCTTGTGTCTCAAGCGCGGTTACGCGTTCACCACCTCGTTTCATACCCGCTTCCCCGAGTACCTGCGCGAGCGCCTGCCCATTCCGCTGGCGATCAGTTATCCGCCGATACGGCGCTTCCATCGTCCGGCTGCGCGCACCCTGGTCCCGACCCAGACACTCAAGGACGATCTGCTGGCGCGCGGCTTCGAACATCTCGAGGTGTGGGGGCGCGGCGTCGACACTGCCTTGTTCTCGCCTGAGCGTGCCGAGCCATTCGACCTGCCACGACCGATTCATCTGAATGTCGGCCGCGTCGCGCCGGAAAAGAACCTGCACGCCTTCCTCGATCTGGACCTGCCCGGCAGCAAGCTGGTGGTTGGCGATGGCCCACAACTGGAAGAGCTCAAGCGTCGTTATCCGCAGGTGGTGTTCGTCGGTGCGAAGTTCGGCGAAGAACTGGCCACCTGCTATGCCTCGGCGGACGTGTTCGTGTTCCCGTCGCGCACGGATACCTTCGGCCTGGTCATGCTCGAGGCTATCGCCAGCGGTACGCCGGTGGCCGCCTATCCGGTGACCGGCCCCTTGGACGTCGTTGATCAGGGCATCAATGGCGTGATGGACGAGGATCTCGGCCAGGCCATTGGCCAGGCTCTGGCACTGGACCGCTCACGTTGTCGCGAATCGGCCCTGCCGCGCAGTTGGGATGTCATCGCGCGCCAGTTCCGGCGTGCGCTGGTACCGGTGACGCTGGACAAGGTCGATGCCGTCGAGCAGGCGCAGTGCGACAGCCCGGCGCTCGGATGCTGAGCGCCATCACGCCGATGGCCTGCATGTAGCCGGCTGCCTGTTTCTGCATCGATCAAAGCCGCTCCGGCCAGCACGCAGACGAGCGATAGTCGGTGTCGGTCCGCGGCCGGCAGTCCGGCGACAGTGCACCGAGCGCATCGCGCGTCAGCACTGACAACTCAATTGGCGACATCAGCCGCGCCACGTCATGGTCGGCGACACGATAAACGCCACCCTGCGGGCCGAAGAAGATGTCGGGATTTCCGACCAACAGGTGCGGACCGTCACGCAGCCAGTCGTCGTCTTCTGCCGGAACGGCGACCAGCCGTATGATCGTGTCTGCCGATCCCAGGTCTTCCCACACCAGCATGCGCTGGCCGACCGGTGAACCTTCGGCGAACATCAATCTTTCCTTGCTGCGCAACACGGTTTGTGATGTCGGGACGGTATCGTCGTCTAGCTTCCAGGCGGTTACCTTGTAGGCATGCGTGGCAAGCAGCGTTCGCTGGTCAGTGCCAAGGAAGCTGACCGCTGCAATGGAGCTGTCGCGGATCTTTGCGAACGGTGCGATGCTGTCGTTGTCGGTGGGGGCGTCGAGATGGAACAGCGAAACGCCATCGGCATCGACCACGGCGAGCAGGCCGCTTTCTTCCGCAGCACTTGCGCAAACAAGATCGCTGGCTGCCACTGTCAGCTGCCTGTCGCCGAGCAGGATGCGCCATCTGCCTTCGTCCAGATGCTCAGTCGAGAACGTTTTTTCATCGACGTGTCTGGCATCACCCAGCGTTGAGTTCTGCACACCACAACTGCCCCAATAGGCGCGACGCGGTCTGTCCTCGATGACGTCGGCGTCGTCACTGGCGCGTGCTTTGGCGAGGCGCAGGACGCTGACGCGATACCTGCCATCGTCGCTGCCCGAGTAGGAGAAATGGCTGCCTGCATGAAAGCGACCGCCGTCGGTGCCATCGGGCGTTGCGATCTCCCGCGCGACGAAATCGCGATCGGGGTAAAGCATCGAACTGAGGTAGCGGCCGTCGGGCAGACCGAGAATCAGAATGCGGTCGGCATGTGACACGGCGACCAGGCCGGCGGTCGGTGAACCGGTGAACCAGGTGAAGGGATCCGTGTCGCCTTCGGCACCAAGGCGTTCGACCGCGGGCTGCAGCCAATAGTCGTTGCGTGCGGATTCAAGGTCGGCCCCGGCGGGCAGGAAGAAGTACTCCTCGAGCGTGTTGCGCACGGTTGCACGTGTCTGCCGCATCAAGGCCAGTTTGCCGTATACCCCGGCGCAACGGGTCCGTTCCAGGCCGGGCCTGAGCGCCGCGAACAAGGCGCGAGTGTGCGCTTCGGTCACGTCGCCCAGTGATTGCCGGCAGGGTGTCAGTCCGAGTTGGGCGGCCTGGCCGGCATCGATCGCGGCGAGTTTGCCGCTGGCCAGGTGCAGGCGCTGAATGCGTTGCCTGCGCTCGTCCCAGAAGAGGACGGAATCAGACTCCAGCCTGACTACTTCACCCTGGCCATCCGGCAGGTCGATGCGCGTGGCATCGCGGTCGCCGGTGCGCCATCGCCACAGTTGCGTGACGACCGTGTCGCTGGCCTGCCGCCGCGCAACCAGCGTGCCCCACAACTCGCCTGCCGGCGTCGCCCTCAGCTTCGGTGGTCCCCAGTCGAATCCGCTTTCGTCTTCGCCGGGGGACAGTGATGCCAGCCGTTGCGGTATTTGCGCTCTGTTCGATGCGTGCAGGGGAAGGCGGTATAGCGCGCGATCATCACCGATGAAGACCAGGTCCTCACCGGTGATCACCGCTGCCAGTACCGGGTCCGTGAAGCGACCCAGCGTGTGCCTTTCACCGTTCAGTGGATCGATCCGATGAACGAGGCCGGCATCCGGGTCGAAGACCGCGACCTGGTTGTCGAGGTGAAATGCCCGGCTGCGCGCTGCAAACCGGTAGCTGCGTACCTGATCAGCCTTGCGTGTCACCTGGCGCAGACCGAGCAGCAGTTTTTCGGGAACCTCGGCGTCGCCGTAGCGGGTCGATGCATCCAGCAGCATCAACAGGGCAGTATCGGTCGAGCCCTGCTGCGCATGATTCAACGCGACGTCGGTTGCCAGGGTTGCGGCACGGCGCTCGGCGAGTGTCTCGTTGTCGAGCGCGCGCTCACGCTGCCAAAGGGCGAAGGTCGACAGGCCGATGGCAGATGCGGTCACGACCAATGCTGCCACCAGCAAACCACGCAGGCGGCGTTGCGAGCCGGCGCGCGAGTGCTGCAGGAACAGGCTGTGCTGTTCGGTCAGGGCTGGCGCCGTGTGCGGCCGATGGTCACGCCATTGCTCGGCTGCGCTGAGGTCGGCACCGCGCAACAACTGGCGTGCCGGTCGGCCGGCCCGGTCCCAGCGCAAAGCGAGCTCGCCCAGGCGGGTGTGTTCGCGTACCCAGTCGATGTCCTCGTCGAGTGCTGCCAGCAGGGACTGGCCTTCGGTCTCCCATTTGCCGTCGCTGTCGAGAAACGTGAAATTGAGACGCTGCAGGCGCTGCGGGATCGACTCGTTCGGTGTCGCGCGCGCCACCACCGGAAAGATGCGTTTCTCGTGCAGTTCAGCCTCGTTGACCTCCCATTCGCAGATCTGCGATGCCACCGAGTCGGGGCTGATCAGGAAGATCACAGCATCAGCCTGCTCGATCAGGCCGCGCAGTCGTGCCTGCCAGGGCTCGCCCTTGACGATGTCATGCACATCCAGGAAGGCCTGCAGGCCGGTATCGTTCAGGTAATCGCGCAGGCGCTGGGCAATCGCGAGATCGACTCGCGAATAAGAGATGAAGACCCGGGATCCCGTTTGGGCTTGGTACATGGCGCGCGCTGTCTTGATAAATCTTTTCTTCGAATGATTCGGCAGCATACCAGCCGCATCGGCCGGCTGATGTGGCGGCCAATTGCGGCCCTGGCATCATGGCTGCCGCATTCGTGGCACAAAAGCCAAACGAATTGCACGGTTGATCACGCTGCAGTGTGGGCCGGGGTAGCGGCTACACTGTCGACCATGGTCAGAATCTTCAGCCAATGCCGACAGCTGTCGTCGCAACGCCCGCGTCTGCTGCTCTGGCTGACAGTGTCGTGTGCCTGCCTCGAGGTATTGGCAGCCGCGCCGCTGGCACCAGTGATCGTCGCGCAACCGAGCCTGCAGGCCGTGGTCGAAGAGGTGCCGGTCAGCGGCACGGTCAACGCGCCGCGTACCGCCCGTCTGTCACCGGAAGTGGCCGGCCGGGTCAGCACGATCGCCGTCGACGCCGGTGACCGGGTCGAGGCGGGCGACACCCTGCTCGAACTGGATTCCACATTGGCGCAGCTCGCGCTCGCCGCGAGCGCGGCGTCGTCCGAGCTGGCGCGCGAGGAACTGGCCGATGCCCGCCGCCGGCTGCTCGATGCCGAGCGCTTGGCCAAATCACGCGGCATTCCCGAAACCGAGGTCGAGGCACGTCGCTCCGAGGTGCGCGCCGACGCGGCGACGCTGAAGCTGCGCGAGGCGGAGCAGCAGCGTGAACGAGAGCGCCTGCAGCGACATACCCTGGTTGCACCGTTCGCCGGCGTGATCAGTCGCAAGCTCACCGAGCAGGGCGAGTGGGTGACACCGGGCGACCCGGTGCTGGAGCTGATCGCGGACCGGGGCCTGCGCATCGATATCCCGGTACCGCAGCGTTATTACCCGCGCATCGACAACAATGCGCGAATCGAACTGCGATTCGGCGGCCATCCGGACCGGGCGGTGCTTGCACGAATCGGCGAGATCATCCCGGTCAGCGATCCCAGTGCACGTACATTCGTGATTCGTGCCTATCCGGAGTCCACTGATCTGGCATTGATCCCGGGCATGTCGGCCAGTGGCACGCTGGCACTCGGAACCGGCCAGCAGGGCCTGGTCGTGTCGCGTGATGCCGTGCTGCGCCATCCCGATGGGCGCACCACGGTGTGGGTCGTCGAGACGACAGGCGATGCTGGTGGTACGACCGTCAGCGAGCGCGTCGTGCAGACCGGCCTGGCGTTCGATGGGCAGGTGGTCGTGCGCAGCGGCATCGATGCCGATCAGCGCGTCGTCGTCGAGGGCAACGAGGCGCTGCAGCAGGGGCAGGGCGTGACCATCCGGGCCGAGCGCTGATGTTCGAGCGCATCGTCAGTCGCGGCACGCTGCTGACCGTTGCGGTGTTGATCGTGTGCGTGATCGGCGTGGTCGCCGCGCTGCGCATCTCGGTGCAGATGATCCCGGATCTCGATGTGCGCACGATCACGGTGCGTACCTCGTGGCCGGGCGCAACCCCGCAGGATGTCGAGAAGGAGATACTGATCGAGCAGGAGGAGTTCCTGCGCAACATCCCCAGCCTGCAACGCCTGGTGGCCAGTGCGTCGTTCGGTCAGGCCAGCATCGAGCTGGAGTTTCCCTACGGCGTCGACATCAACGAGACCCTGATCC
>JAGRHE010000139.1 GCA_020445165.1 Gammaproteobacteria bacterium | reverse complement strand
CCGGTCCGTATCGCTGGATCCGTCACCCGATGTACTCCAGCCTGTTGCTGTTCATGCTCGGCATCGCCCTGTACCGGCATGCGTGGCCCAACTACATCGGCTTCGGTCTCTTGTGCGCCGCCATCTTCGGCAAGATGCAGCGTGAAGAGTCGCACCTGCATGCGAAGTTCGAAGACTATTCGGACTACGTCAAACGTACCCACCGGCTGCTGCCGCGTATCTACTGAGTCAAACAGACATGAGCAGTACACCCAAACCGACCGATATCATCGTGCACCAGAAGGCGCACACGCTGGAAATCGCGTTCGACGACGGCCAGCGTTTCGAACTGCCGTGCGAACTGCTGCGCGTCTACTCACCGTCAGCCGAGGTGCGCGGCCACTGGGGCCAGTACGCCAAGCTCCAGGTCGACAAGCAGGACGTGAACATCACCGAGGTGAAGCCGGTCGGTGCCTACGCGGTCAAGATCTTCTTTGACGACGGCCACAATTCCGGGCTGTATGACTGGGGCTTCCTGCACGACCTCGGACGCAAACAGAGCATCTACTGGAACGAGTACCTGCAGAAGCTGGCCGAGGCCGGCCACACGCGCAAGCCTCCCAGTTGGCAATGAATCGACGTGCCGCAGGCGAACGACACGCCTGATTCATAATTTTCCGCGCATCCGGCAAGGCCGTCTGCTGCGCCTGCTGCGCTGTGCCCCCCCTGCTCCAACCAGGACCCTTCTGGACGCCGGTTTGCGCGCAGTAACCAGAGCGTCGAAAAATCCGATGTTGAAACGACCGTAATTCGAATTTATTCGATGCCTTCCTATCGCTATCTTGCAGCATGTAGATGCTGAATAGCGAACGGAGAACCGGCAGATGAGCTCAAACATGCGTTGCGATCGATCCCGGCCTTTGAACCGGTCATGCCGCACGCGCTCATGCTGGTGAACGACATGTTAGTGCGAACATTTGGCCTTTTGCTGCTCGTAACGAGCATCGGCGTGGTTTCATGCCAGGCGGCCGGGTATGCGATCTGAATCGACACATGCGCTTGCCGCAGCGGATCTGGCTGCCGGTGCTCTACGACTGCTGTCGGGCGCGAAACAACGGCTGTCTCTGTGGCGCAAACGACGTATCGGTTTGCGCGGCACCCTGCTGTATATCCTCGCCGCACCGCTGCTGTTGGCCGCGGTTGCCTACCTGGCGACCGGCGAACTCGTCGCGGCGGCGGTGTCCGCGGCAGCGTTTGCCATGATTGCGCTCGGCGCACGACTGAACCGACGCGGCATGCTCGAACGACTGACCGCACCCGAAAGGCTGTTTGCGCCGGTGTCGCGCTTCCCTTTCCAACATTTGGCGCTGGTGCTGGTATCTGTCGGGACCGCATTGGCGGCATCGGTGGCGGGACACAGTCACGTGGGCGGTATCGTGTTCGGCCTGATCGCCGCAGCCGGCTTTCATCTCGCCTATCGCCTTCCACCGGCGCGGGACCGCGGCACCAGCGCACGACCTCGCATCGAAGACGCGGCGCTCCGGTCGCGGTTGCAACAGGCCGAAGAGCGCATCGTCGCCATCGAGCGCGCTGCCCTCAGCATCGGTAATGCCGAGTTGGAAGGCCGCTTGATGCGCATCGCGCATCACGGCCGTGCGCTGCTGGAGCAACTCGCACAACAGCCGGACGATGTGTTTCGGAGCCGCCGGTTTCTGAACGTGCACCTCGAAGGTGCCGAACGCGTCGCGGTGGGGTACGCCAGAACACACCGCCTGCTGCCCGGTGGCGTGCTCGAGAATCGTTTCCGTAACGTGCTCGAACAGATCGAATCGGCATTCATCAGCCAACGTCAGCAACTGGCCAGGAAAGATGCCACCGACCTCGATGTGCAGATAGAGGTCCTGCGTAAACAACTGCAACGCGAAGGGTTCGCGTAAGGAACGTTCACGATGTATAGCGCAAGCAAGCAGTCCCTGCCGATCACACTGACAAGCGCGGATGCCGCAGCCACCGGATCACCGGCTGCCCTGTTGGCAGAACTGGATATCGACGACCCACATTCGCTGCTGTTCTTCGGCAGCCGTGCCCAGGATGATCTGACGAAAATATCCGAAAGCATGCTCGAACATGTGCGCGCCAAGGATCTCGGACAGGCCGGCAACGTGCTGAACGAGATGGTGTTGACGCTGCGCGGATTCGACCTCGGCGATCTCGATCCGGAGCGTAAGCCCGGCCTGCTCGATCGGATCCTTGGTCGCAGCCGCGGAGCGGCCGCTGTTCTGCAACGCTACGAGACGGTGCGCGACCAGATCGACGCAGTCACGTCTCGCCTGGAACGTCACCAGACCGAGTTGCTGATCGATATCGAGAAACTGGACCGACTGTACCAGGCCAACCTCATGCACCTGCAGCATCTCGATGCCTACATCGCGGCGGGAGAAGCCAAGCTGCGCGAGATGGACCAGGATACGATCCCCAGGCGTGCACACGAGGCAGAGCTGGCCGGTAACGCCCTGAACGCGCAACAGCTGCGCGACCTGCGCAGCGCTCGCGACGATCTCGATCGCCGCCTGCACGATCTGCGCCTGACGCGCCAGGTGACACTGCAAGCCCTGCCCGGCATCCGCCTGGTACAGGACAACGACAAGGCGCTGGTCGGCAAGATCGATTCGACCCTGGTCAACACCGTACCGCTGTGGCGCCAGCAACTGGCACAGGCACTGACGATTCGGCGGGCCCACGATGCAGCCGACAGCGTCGCCGCGGCGAACGATCTGACCAACGAACTGCTGCGCGCCAACGCCCACGGCCTGCGCGCGGCAAATCGCACCACGCGCCAGCAGATCGAACGTGGCGTATTCGACCTCGAAGCCGTAGCAGAAGCCAACCGGACACTGATCGAGGCGATCGAAGACAGCCTGCGCATCACCGACGAAGGTCGTGCGGCGCGCTCGCACGCAATCGCCGAACTCGACCAGCTCGAAGGCCAGCTGCGACAGGCATTGGCCGCGGCCAGTGCCCGCGAACTCGCATCAGTTGCTACACCGCATCCCGAATCCTCCCGAACCCGACCGGCATCCGCAGGAGACGTTTCAGCATGATCGACAGCAAACGATTACTCGACCAGTTGGTCGGCAGTGGCTTGGCCGGGGGACTGGCGGGAGGACTTGCCGGCGGTGCACTGGCCAATGCCTTGTCAGGCAAGAAGGCACGCAAGATGGCCGGCTCGGCACTCAAGGTCGGCGGCCTCGCGCTGATCGGAGGCCTTGCCTACAAGGCCTGGCAAAACCATCGGCAGGGAAATACGACGCCGAACAATGCCGCGGTACGCGTCAACGAACGCGCCTTCATCCCGGCGCCTGACGACTCGGCCGCGACAGGCACGCTGAGCCTGCTCCTGGCGCGCGCGATGATCGCTGCCGCGAAGGCCGATGGCCAGATCGATACGCAGGAAAGCCAGGCCATACTCAACCAGATCAACGCGCTCGATCTGCCAGCAGACGACAAGGCCTTTCTGTTCGACGAGTATCACAGACCGCTCGACATCGCCGCCCTGGCGCGTGATGTCGACACACCCGAACACGCTGCTGAAGTCTATACGGCATCCCTGCTGATGGTCGCGCCACCTTCTGCGCCCGAGCAGAGTTATCTCGACTCGTTGGCTCGTGCCCTTGGCCTGGACAGCGAACTCGTCGGCGGGATTCACGACATGGTGCAATCCGGTCAGGTTGCGGCCACGTAGGGCCGCATGTGCCGGCATCGCCCGAGGACGGCCCGGGAAGTGCCAGCTCTGATCCGGCTCAGGCGATCAGATCGACCCTGGCGGCGACCCGCGCAGCATCTGCCGCGCCATCGATCGTTCGGTAGCTCGCCAGCGCATTGCGCGTGCGCGCTCCAAATGCGGGTTCTTCATCGGCCTGCTGTTCCTCGCGCAGCTCCATCCGCGCCCGGGCTTCGGTGCGCGCGGCCTGGGCGGCCACGCTGCGGTCCTGCGCCGATGGCTCGGCGGGTGCGGTGGCGGCAGCACGAACCGCGCGCATCTTGCGGATCGTCGCAGCCGGATCACCGCTGACCTCGGCAGTATCGATCTGGACCTCGCCGCCCGTGGCGTAGCGGCGCCCATCGGGTCCGGTCGCATAGCTGAAACTCGCACCGCCGCGGACGTGAGCGCCGCCGGCGGCGATATGCGCCTGCTCGTGTTGACGCACCTCGCGGTCGCGCTGCTTGAGGTCCTGCAACTCGCGATACTCGGACGATGTCGGATCCTTCAATGGATCGCTTGGGTCGACCGGATCGAGTTGCGGACGGTTCGTCACGCGCGACGTACCGGGGGTGATGACCGTCGAACGCCCTGCCAGGGGCAGACTGTTGCTGCTTGTGACCATCCGGACCGACCCCGCTCGCGGCGTCCGCGCGCAATGCTGAATTACCAGCAAAGTATACGACAGGGGTCCGGGCGTTCTGGGAAGCGAACGACTGATCTGACGCCAGCGCCGGATCCTGTCAGCCGCGTCCAACAGCCTCAGTCGTCGGCATCGATCGCTTCGTACCGGATCTTGCGCAGGCGAAGGCCGTCGACAAGCGCCTGCAACGGTGTTTCCAGATCGCCGCAGCCGCGAAAGCCCAGTTCTATCTGGAACTCCGGCCCGAGCCGCGGCAGGCTGAACAGTTTGGCTTCGGGGAAACGCCCAACCAGGTCCTGCATCAGGTCCATCAGGCTGCTCTCGGTGACACCGAGCACGCGCACCGCACGTTGCCGTTCGGCCCGACCACCCTGAGCGTAGTAAGTGTCCAGCACCCATTGCGCCATTGGATGCGCCATGTCCGGAAACCCGGGCATGAAGTAGTGCCGCGCGATGCTGAACCCGGGTATCCGGTTGTACGGATTCGGAATCAGTTGGCTGCCGCGCGGCAGCTCGGCCATCCGGATGCGATGCGGATAGGCCTCATCACCGAAGCGGGCCTCGATCTCGGCCACGGCGCCCGGGTGCAGCTCCAAGGCCACGCCGGCAGCACGCGCGGCGCAGGCGCGCGTGTGGTCGTCCGGCGTCGCCCCGATGCCGCCGCAGCAGAACACCGGGATCTCCTCCGCCATCGTGCGCCCGAACTCGCGTACCAGGTAATCCGGATCGTCCGGCAGGATGCGCAGCCAGGCTATCTGGAAACCACGCTCGCGCAGCATGCCGCCGAGGGCCGCAAAATGCCGGTCCACGCGACGGCCGTTAAGGATCTCGTCGCCAACGACGATGATGCCAAAGGTGTCAGTCATGCCGTTCGAACCGTCAGATCGCGTTGCGCAGGCCGAGCGATTCCGGGTAAGGATCCAGGTACCACTGGCGATCGATATAGTTGTCGGGATTGCGGCGGAAATAATGCCGCAGCAGTTTCATCGGCACGACCAGCGGCACCTCCTCGCGCCGGTAGGCCTCGATGCTGTCCGACAGCTCGGTCTTGTCATCGCCGTCGATGCGGTCCTTCAGATAACCCTGGATGTGCTGCAGCGCATTCACATGACGCTTGCGTCCCACGCGTCGCTTCAGCGCGGTCATGAACTCCGCTTCGTAGGTGTCGGCGACCTGTTCCAGGTCGACGCCCTTGAGATGCGAAAGCAGGCGACCGAGGCGCTGGTAGGCGGCCTGCGAATGCGCCATCAACATGTACTTGTGGCGCGCATGAAAATCGGTCAGGCCCTTTGCCGTCAGACCGGCCGCACGCAGGCTCTGCCAGCGCCGGTAGGCGAACACGCGGTTGACGAAGTTCTCGCGCAGCATCGCGTCGTTGAGCCGCCCCTCCTCCTCGAACGGCAGGTTCGGCAGCGCCTCCATCAGCACCCGCGCATAGACACCGACACCCTTCTTCGCCGCATGTCCGCTGTGCGCATACAGTTTCACCCGCTCCATGCCGCAGCTGGGCGATTTGCTCATCAGCACGTAACCACTGATGTCGCGCATCTGGGCGGCGCTGTTCAGGGCGAAATCCTCCAACGCGTCGGTCACGTCGATGGACGGATCGGCGACGCCGACCACGCGCGTGTCCTCGGGCGTGCCAAGCAGGCGGATCGGCGGTCGCGGTGTGCCCAGGCCGATCGCCATCTCGGGACATACCGGCCGGTAGTCGACGAACTTGCCGAGCTGCTCGACGATCCAGCGATCGCGCTTGGCGGTGCCGTCATAGCGCACCTTCTGTCCCAGCAGGCAGCTGCTGATGCCGATCAGTGGACGGTCAGCGTAATGCATGATCGATTACCTGATCCTGCGAGAATTGCCTGGGACGCAGAGGACACAGAGTAGCGCAGAGGACACAGAGTTTTTGTTGCTGCCTGTCGCGCATGCAACTTAAAAATGGTGCACGAGAATGAGTCTGCGTACTTCGCAGCGCAATTGGGACCGCTTGAAGAATCCTCTGCGAACTCTGTGCTCCTCTGCGCACTCTGCGTCCCAACCCATGCACTCAAAAAGCCGCCGCCTCGGCCTCGAGGAACGCGCCGTTGATGTGCTTGCCCAGCTCGATGTCGAACCCGGCCCACTTTTCCCACGGCCCCAGCTTGGGTTCGAGCAGCGGCCGGATCTCGAAGTCGGTCAGGCCGTCTTCGACACCCTGCTGCGCAGTCGTGTACACGGTGTGCAGGTAATCACGATAGCGCTCCGCGACCTCTTTGCCGCCGCTGGGCCCATGCCCCGGGACGAACACCGTAGCACCGGTCGCAAGGGCGTTTTCCAGCGCCTCGACATTGCCGGCAAAGCTGCCGCCTTCCAGGCGCAGGATCCGGCCATGACCGGCGTTGTCGCCGAGGAACATCACGCCCTTCTCCTTGACCAGTACCATGATGTCGGTATCCGTGTGTG
The DNA here is from genome assembly GCA_020445165.1 of Gammaproteobacteria bacterium. The sequence continues at coordinate 712 of JAGRHE010000139.1, read as the reverse complement.
CCTTGTTGTTGTTCATGATGGCGTAGGTCAGGCCGCCGATTGCAATCTCGTCACCGTCCTTGACCGGGTGATCGGGCTTGACCACCTCGGTGCCGGCCGTGGCGTTCTCGGTCAGCTGCAGCATCAGCTGAACCCACTGGGTACCCGCACCGGCCAGTACCTTGGGGCCGACTCGCTCGTGACCGTAGATCGGCACATCGGGATACCTGGCGCGGATGGCCTGGTTGCCCAGCCAGTGATCGCCATGGATGTGCGAGTTGAACACCGCCAGGATCGGCTTGTCGGTGATCGCCTCGATCCGCGCCAGCACCATCTCGCCAACCTGCACGCTGCTGCCCGGATCGACCACGACCACGCCCGCGTCGTTGACGATGAAGGCCGGGTTGTTCATGAACCCCTGGTTGGCCGGGTTGGGCAGCTCGGCCGGGCCGTGGATCACGTACACGCCGGGTGCGATCTGTTCAGGCGTCCACTCTCCACGCAGGGGGCCGGCCTTCTGCAGTGCAAACACGGCACCGCTCAGCAGCAGCATTCCGATCAGCCAGGTCTTTCGGTTCAGGGTCATGTTGGTCTTGCTCCCAGTGGTTTATTTGCGCCGTGCACCGACGCGCAGGCGCAGCGCGTTGAGCTTGATGAAGCCTTCGGCGTCCTTCTGATTGTAGGCTCCGCCGTCATCGTCGAACGTGGCGATGGTCGCGTCAAACAGGCTGTG
>JAGRHE010000138.1 GCA_020445165.1 Gammaproteobacteria bacterium | reverse complement strand
CGGGCGGCCCGGCCGAACGCAGTGGTGAGCTCGGCGGCGGTGACCGTATCGTCGGCGTTGCGCAGGGCGATGAGGGCGAGATGGAAGACGTGATCGGCTGGCGCCTGCAGGACGTCGTTGACCTGATCCGCGGCCCGAAAGACAGCACCGTACGCCTGAGCATCCTGCCCAAGAGTCAGGGCGCTGCCGGTCGCGCGCGCGAAGTTGTGCTGGTTCGTGACGAGATCAAGCTCGAAGATAAGGCGGCCAAGAGCGAGATCATCGAGCTCGATCAGGGGGTCAAGCTGGGTGTCATCGAGCTGCCCGCGTTCTACCGCGACTTCGCCGGCCAGGCCGCCGGCGATGACGAGTTCCGCAGTACGACACGCGACGTGCGCAAGCTGCTCGACGAGCTGCAGGCCGCGCGTGTCGACGGCATCATCATCGACCTGCGCCGCAACGGCGGTGGCTCGCTCTCGGAAGCGACCGAGCTGACCGGGCTGTTTATCGAGCGCGGTCCGGTGGTGCAGGTGCGTGATGCATCGGGCAAGGTCGAGGTCGAGCGCGATCCAGATCCCGAGCAGGTCTATTCAGGTCCGCTCGCCGTGCTGGTCGATCGTAACAGCGCGTCGGCCTCGGAGATCTTCGCCGGCGCGATCCAGGACTACGGCCGCGGCCTGATCCTCGGTGAACCGACCTTCGGCAAAGGCACCGTGCAGACCCTGGTCGACCTGGGACGCTTCCTGCGCTCGCGGGACGATATCGGCCGCCTGCGCCTGACCATGGCACAGTTCTTCCGCGTCGAGGGTGGCAGCACGCAGCATCGCGGCGTGACGCCTGACATCGTGTTTCCGACCGCCAAGGGTGCCAGCGAGCACGGTGAACGTTCGCTCGACAATGCGCTGCCCTGGGCGTCGATCCAGCCGGCCGCACACGTTCAGTTCAGCAATGGGGCGATGCCGGATCTTCTGAATGCCTCGCAGCAGCGTATCGCCGGCAATCCCGGTTTCCGTTTCCTGGTCGAGCAGGAGGAGGACCTGATGGCTATCGGCGAGAACAAGACCGTGTCGTTGCGTGAATCGGTGCGCCGCGCCGAGTGGGAAGAGCGCGAGGCCGCTCGCCTGGAGCGACGCAACCGCCTGCGTGCCTTCCGCAACCTGCCGCCGCTGGCCAGCCTCGAACAGGAAGAGGAAACGGATGCCGAGGACCGCGACAAGGATGAAGAGGGCATCGAACGCATCATGCTCGAGGAATCGGCCAACATTCTTGCGGACCACATCCGCGCCATGCGTCCGCGGACTGCGCAACTTAACTGACAGCACGGCCACCCGGGTGGCCTGATTCGTCATCGACCAGGCCCGGGGCTTTCCCCGGGCTTTTTTTGTCGTTCTACCTGGGTGATCCCCTGACCCAGTCCGGGCGTGACTTGCCGGCATGCTTCGGGGGATCGGCATGTCCTTCTTAAGCGTGCGTTAAGTGGCATCAGTCAGACTCAGCGAGTCGCAATGTCACCCCGGATTTCTGCCGGGCAGTCACGGGTTTTTCAGGTGCAACGCAAATCACTGGCCGTCATATCGGTAGCCGCGTCGGTTTTGGTCCTGCTCGGCGGCTTGATGTTGTTCGGGGTTCCGCACACCGGCCCGGGAATCGGCTGGTCCGTTTTCGCGACCGACCTGGAGAAGGTATCGGCACTCGCGTTCAACAGCCACGGCGAACTGTTCGCCACGCTGGAAAAAGGTGGTGGTAAGGGTGAACTGGTTCGGCTCGGCGGGACCGGCAGCGAAGTGGTTCTGCGCGGACTGAACAAGCCGGATGGCTTGCTGTTTCTCGGCGATTCCCTGTACATCACCAATGAGAACGGTCGGTATGGACTGACGCGGTTCGACGGACAGGTGACCACGCAGTACGACAGCGTGGCGCAGGCCGAAGGCATCGCCGCCAGTGCTGATGGCAGCCTGCTACTGATCGAGGATCGCAAGCGCGACGGACGTCTGCTGCAGTTCGATCCGGTCAACGGTACGGCCAAGGTGCTGTTGTCCAACCTGGTCGATGCCGAGGGGGTGTGTGAATCGCCCGATGGGGCCGTGTGGTTCGTCGAGAAGGATTCGCCGAACCTCTCGCGAATAGAGCACGGCGAGGTGCTTAGGATGGTTGATGGTCTCGTCAAACCCGCCTTCCTCAACTGCCTGGACGACGGCTCGATCCTGATCACCGAAGACCGCACCAACTTTGGCCGCCTGCTACGTTACCGCGACGGCAGGCTCGAGGTGCTCGCGCGCAACCTGCGCGCACCACAGGTGGCCGTATTCGGTGCCGATGGCGCCTTGTTCCTGGCCGAACAGAACCGTAACCGGGTATTGCGCTTTGAAGGAATCTGATGTGAGTCGGTCTGCACCGGACGGCGGTGTCGGCCAGGTGGTGGCCGACGTGTGGTTCCTGCTCGGTTATGCCGTTTCCCTGCTGCTCGTGCTGGCGCTGACGCGTGCCGCACTGTTGGCGGTCAATGCCGATCTCGCGGCCGACATCCCACTTGCCGATCTCGCGCGTGCATTCGCGGTCGGCGCGCGTTTCGACCTGATCGTCGTGTCTCTGCTGGGCCTGCCGCTGGTGTTCGCCCTGCTGCTGCCCGGTGGCCTGGGGCGTCGTCGGCTTGCATTGGGTTGGCTGATCGTCACCGGAATGCTGGTGATCTTTGCCGGCGTGGTCGAGATCGAGTTCTACCGCGAGTTTCATACCCGCCTTAACAGTATCGCCTTCCACTACCTGAGCGAGGATACACAGACCGTGACCAGCATGATCTGGAACGGCTTCCCGGTCATTCGCTACCTGTTGCTGTGGGCCGTGCTCGGCATCCTGTACGTGGCACTGCTGCTGTGGTTCCACCGTCGTTTTGCACGCTCCATCGGGCAAGGTTCCGGTCTCCTGCTGATCAGACTGCCGCTGGTCCTGCTGATGGTTTTTCTGACCGCATGGGGTGGGCGTGGCACCTTGCGTTCGGGACCGCCGCTGCGCTGGGGTGACGCGTTTCACAGCACTCATCTGTTCGCCAATCACCTGGCGTTGAACGGCAGTTATACCCTGGCCAAGGCGGCCATGGACGTGCGCAACGACAAGGGCTCGTCATGGCTCGAGATGGTGGATCCGGCGGTGGCGCGCGAGCAGGTGCGCGCCATGTTGCTGACGAGTGACGATGAGTTGATGGAAGCCGACAGGCTGGCTGTGCTGCGGCGGCATGTACCGTCCGCCCGGTTGTCGAAGGCACCGCGCAATGTCGTCCTGATCATCATGGAGAGCTTCTCCGGTGCCTTTACCGGGGCGCTGGGCGGCGATGCCGGGATCACGCCTGAATTTGATCGCCTGGCCAAACGCGGGCTGTTGTTCGATCACTTCTTCTCGAATGGCACGCATACCCACCAGGGTATGTTCGCGACCGGGGCCTGCTTCCCGAACCTGCCCGGGCACGAGTACCTGATGCAGCAGCCTGAAGGGCAGCACCAGTTCTCCGGCTTGCCGGTGTTGTTGGACAAAGCACGTTTCAACGATGTTTACGTCTACAACGGTCATTTCGCCTGGGACAACCAGGAGGGCTTCTTCCGCAACCAGGGCATGACGCGCTTCGTCGGCCGGGACGACATGAAGGACCCGGTGTTCATCGACCCGACCTGGGGTGTGTCCGACCAGGACATGTTCGCGCGTGCCGTCGAGGAACTCGACCAAATGCCGGGCGACCGACCTTTCTATGCCGTGCTGCAGACGCTGTCCAATCACACGCCGTATGCCCTGCCTGCCGACCTGCCGGTTGATCGTGTCACCGGATTTGGCAATCTTGACGAGCACCTGACCGCACAGCGCTATTCGGATTGGGCACTGGGCCAGTTCTTCGCCGCCATCGAGGACAAGCCCTGGTTCGACGACACGCTGTTCGTGATCGTCGGCGACCATGGCTTCCCGATCTCGCATCAGATGTCGGATATCGACCTGCTGCGCTTCCGCGTGCCCTTGCTGCTGATTGCCCCGGGGATGCGTGAGGCCTATGGGGCGGTGAACGATGTCGTGGCGACCCAGACCGACGTGGTTCCGACGATTGTCGGCCTGCTGGGCAAGCCCTATGTCCACCAGTGTTGGGGGCGTGACCTGCTGGCGTTGCCGGATGGTGATCCGGGTGTCGGCATGATCAAGCCGTCCGGCAGTGATCAGACCGTGGCCCTGGTCAGCGGAAACGAGGTCCTGGTGCGTGCGCCGGATGGTCGGCTCGAACTCGGCCGCTATGCGTTGTCGCCAGCGCCGGCCTATCAACCCTTGGTGGATGAACAGCGGGCCCGGTCAATGGAGCAGGCATTGATCGCTTACATACAGACGGCGATGCGCAGTTTGCGCGATAACCAGACCGGGGTCGAAATCGGCCAGGCCGCCGGAATGCAGCAATAGTAACTCGCTGCGCGAGGAGATCAGCCGGTGGTTGCGTCACCGGCTTCGCGCATGGCGCTCTTGCGGCGATGCTGGTCGACCCCTTTTTCGATCCACTTGCGGACCCGGTTGGCATCACCGAACGGGGTCAGCTTGCCGAACGAGTTGAGCAGCACGACCACGGTCGGTGTGCCATTGAACTCGGTGTGCATGACCAGGCAGCGTCCGGCCTCGTTGATATACCCGGTCTTGCTGATCTGGATGTCCCAGTCGTCGCTGCGCAGCAGCCGGTTGGTGTTCACGTAGCGTAGAGGCCCGCGCTTGGACAGCGGTTTCACGTCGATGTACGAACGCGTGGTCGCATCGCGGATTGCGCCGTAGCGCATGGCGCCGAACACCAGCCGTGCCAGGTCGCGCGCCGTCGACAGGTTGCCGGCGTCGAGTCCGGCCGGGTCGGTGAACTCGCTGTCGTACATGCCCATCAGCTTGGCCTTGGCATTCATGGTGCGAACGAAGGCTTCGGTGCCGCCGGGGTAGGTACGGGCCAGCGCGGCGGCGGCGCGGTTCTCCGACGACATCAGCGCCAGGGTCAGCAGTTCGCCCCGGGTCAGGCGGGCACCCGGAGGCAGTCGCGATCCTGTCATGCGCAGCTGGTCGCGGTCGGCCTTGGTGATCGTGATCACCTCGTCCATCGGCAGCTTGCGGTCGAGAATGACCATCGCCGTCATCAGCTTGGTGACCGACGCGATCGGCATGCGCTGTTCGGCGTGTCGTTCGTACAGCGTGTTGCCGAACCGGTCCGCCACCAGTGCCGCCTTGGAATGCAGCTTGAGCTTGCGTGGTTCGAGTTGTTCCCAAAGCCGCAGGGCGCGCCCGGAAGCGGTGGGATCGGCGATGGCCGGCAATGCCAGGATCAGCGCTGCCAGCAGAAGGAGGATAGATCGGTAGTGCATGCGCCAATGATCGCCCAGCGTGCGGCCGATCGCAATCCAGACGTTATAATCGGAACATTCTTCGGTATTGGGGATTCCCTTGTTCGAATCAGTTCAGGTCCGCCTGGCGCGGCTCGCCGGCGAGGCCGACGTCAGTCTGCTGCACGATGCCCGTTTCGGACTGGAGAAGGAAAGTCTGCGGGTGGCTGTCTCCGGCGGTATCGCGCAGACGCCGCATCCGCCGGCACTCGGTTCCGCGTTGACCCACCCCGACATCACCACCGACTACTCCGAGGCGTTGATGGAGTTCATCACGCCGCCGCTGGGCAGTGTCGGTGCAGCGCTCGATCACCTGGCCGACTTGCAGGCATACGTGTACCCGCGTCTGGATGACGAGATCCTGTGGGCGACCAGCATGCCCTGTGTTCTGGCCGGTGGCGACAGCATCCCGATTGCGCGTTATGGAAGTTCGAATGCCGGGCGGATGAAGCACGTCTACCGGGTCGGTCTCGGACACCGCTACGGACGCGTCATGCAGGTGATCGCCGGCGTGCACTTCAACTGGTCGCTGAACGAGCAACTGTGGCCCGTGCTGCGCCGGATCGACGTCCAGATGTGCCGGCAGGATGACTACCGCAACCGGATGTACATGGCGCAGATCCGCAACCTGCAGCGGTATGGCTGGCTGATCCCGTACCTGTTCGGCGCCTCGCCGGCGGTTTGCAAATCGTTCTTTCTCGACCAGGCGACCAACCTGCCTTCGTTCGATGAAGGCACCTACTATGCACCCTATGCCACGTCGCTGCGCATGGGTGACATCGGTTACCAGAACAGCCGCGAGGAAGGTCTTGGTATCAAGGCCTGCTACGACGATGTGCAGTGCTATGCAGACAGCCTGTTGCGGGCGACCGAAACGCCGGCCGATGCATGGCTCGCACTGGGCGTGAAGGACGGCGACGATTATCGCCAGCTCAATGCCAACATCCTTCAGATCGAGAACGAGTACTACAGCACGGTGCGTCCGAAGCAGATTCTTGAAAGGCTGGAGAAACCGAGCCTGGCGCTGAAGAAACGCGGTATCCGCTACATCGAGCTGCGCTCGCTCGACGTCAATGCCTATCATCCGCTCGGCCTGGATGAGACCCAGGGGCGCTTCATCGAGGTGTTCCTGTTGTTCTGCCTGCTCGCTGACAGCCCGTTGATCGATGCCGGTGAGCGGCGCGAGATCGACCGCAACTTGCTCGATGTCGCCCACCGCGGGCGCGAACCGAAGCTCAACCTGCAACATCGCAGTGTGCGCCTGCCCCTGCGGGCCTGGGCGCTGGAGATCCTGGAGTCCATGTTGCCGGTATGCGAGGTGCTGGACGCGATCGAGGGCGGTGCCTGGTTCGAGGACGCGGTCGATGACCAGATCGCCAAGGTGCGCGCCCCGGAGCTGACACCCTCGGCCCGCATGCTGGCGGAGATGCGTGACCGCGGCGAAGGCTTTTACCAGTTCGCAAGGCGCCTGTCGCAGCAGCATCATCGCTACTTCATGCAGCGTGAACTCAGTCCACAGCGTGTTGCCGAGCTGGATGCGAAGGCGGCCGCATCGCTGGCCGAGCAACGGCGGATCGAGGCCGAGCCACAGAAGCCCTTCGGCGAGTTCCTGGACGACTATTTCGCACAGCGCTGAGCGGCCTGTTCAAGGTCGGGCTCAGCGGCTGCCGCCGCCCGATGCCTTGCGCAGCAGCCAGTCCAGCTGGCGCGTACCGAGAAGACGGCGCAGCAGGCCGAACAGGTGGGTGGGTGTCGTCACCGCGTAGCGTGCCTTCGGTCGATCGCTCTCCAGCGCATGGATCACTTTCGCCAGTACCGCCTCGGGCGGCAGAGTGAAGCGGGTCGTCGGCCCCTCGTGTTCGAGCCGCGCGACCATGGCCCGGTAGCTGTCACGGTGCACGCTGTTTTCGGCGTCGATGTTCTCCCGGAACTTGGCGAAGGCGTTCTCGCGAAAGCGACTGACGATCGGCCCCGGCTCGATCAGGCTGACGTGCACGCCGCTGCCGTGCAGTTCCAGGCGCAGGGTGTCGCTGAGGCCCTCCAGGGCGAACTTGGAACAGTTGTAGGCGCCGCGATAAGGCATCGCCACCAGGCCCAGCACCGAGCTGTTCTGGATGATCCGCCCGCTGCTGGCGCGGCGCATCCCGGGCAGCAACAGCCGGGTCAGCTCATGCCAGCCG
>JAGRHE010000137.1 GCA_020445165.1 Gammaproteobacteria bacterium | reverse complement strand
CCGATGCTCCTCGTGCTGAAGCAACCCGACCTCGGCACCGCCCTTCTGCTGGCATTCGGCGGCGGCGCGATCATGTTCCTGGCCGGGGTGCACTGGGCCTATTTCGCCGCCGTGATCGCCTCGGGCGTGGGCATGGTCAGCCTCGTCTTCACCTCGCGCGGCACGTCCTGGCAATTGCTGAAGGACTATCAGTTCAAGCGGATCGACACCTTCCTCGACCCGGCCTCGGACCCGCTTGGCGCGGGCTATCACATCACGCAGTCGAAGATCGCGCTTGGCTCCGGCGGCTGGAGCGGGCGCGGCTTCATGCAAGGGACGCAGAGCCGGCTGAACTTCCTGCCGGAGAAGCAGACCGACTTCATCTTCACCACGCTCGCCGAGGAGCTGGGCTTTATCGGCGGCGTGTCGCTCCTGGCGCTCTACGCACTGGTCCTGATCTTCTGTTTGCACTCGGCCCTGACCAACAAGGACCGCTACGGCGCACTGGTCACGATGGGGATCGCGGTCACGTTCTTTCTGTTCTTCGCCGTCAACATGTCGATGGTGATGGGCCTCGCCCCCGTCGTCGGCGTGCCCCTGCCGCTGGTCAGCTATGGCGGAACGTCTCTGGTGACCCTGATGGCCGGCTTCGGTATGCTGATGTCCGTCCATACCCATCGCCGATTGTTGCCGACCTGATGCTGCACAGACTGCCACTACTGTCCCTGCTCGCCAGCCTGCTCCTGAGCGCTTGCGCGACCGCCAAGACGCCCGACCAGCTGCGTGCCGAATTCATCGATGACATGGTCAAGCGGCACGGCTTCGCCGCCGAAGAGTTGCGTCGAACGCTGAACAAGGCACAGACCCGGCGACCGATTCTCGAGGCGATTGCGCGCCCGGCAGAGAAGCGCCTCAACTGGACCGAGTACCGCAACATTTTCGTCACCCCGTCGCGGATCCAGGGCGGCGTCGCCTTCTGGAACAGCCACGCACAGACACTGGCACGCGCCGAACGTGAATTCGGAGTACCGGCCCACATCATCGTCGCGATCCTCGGCGTCGAGACGCGCTATGGCGCACACACGGGTGGCTACCGCGTACTCGACGCGCTGCACACGCTCGGATTCCACTATCCACGCCGCGGCAAGTTCTTTCGCGAACAGCTCGATCACTTCCTGCGCTTCGCCCGCGAGGAGGATATCGAGCCGACCATGCCGACCGGCTCGTATGCCGGCGCCATGGGCATGCCACAGTTCATGCCGGACAGCTTCCGCGTGTACGCGATCGACTTCGACGGCGACGGCAGGCGCGACATCTGGCACAACGCCGACGACGTCATCGGCAGCATCGCCAACTATTTCGTCAAGAAGGGCAACTGGCAGCGCGGCCTGCCGGTGGCCTACCCGGCGCCAAACGTGAGCGGCGACACCACCGCATTGATCGAAGCGGGCGCACGGCCGAGTCTGGAAGCCGCGCAACTCGCCGCGGTCGGCATCGACACCGCCATGCTGCCGCCAGACGCGCGCGTCAGCCTGCTCGATTTCGACACCGACGCAGGTACCGAGTACTGGATCGGCCTGGACAACTTCTACGCCATCATGCGCTACAACCCGCGCACCAAGTACGCGATGGCCGTGTACCAGCTGGCCGAAGCGATTCGTGAACAACACGCTGGGACCATCGCCGCGACCGGAGGTAACTGAGCGCATGCAGGGATACCGACTCCGACACTGTCTGCCACTGGCCCTGCTGGCGCTGTTGTTCGCGGGCTGCAACGGCCACCTGCCGAGCTTGCCCGGCGAGCAGGATGGGCCCGGTGAACATCGCGATGTCAGTCACGTCCCCGACGCCGTACCACGCGTCGAACCGCGCAGCCGCGGCGGCAACCCGGCCAACTATGTGGTCTTCGGCAAGCGTTACCACACCCTTTCCAGCAGCGAGGGATTCACGCAGCGCGGCATCGCGTCCTGGTACGGGCGCAAGTTCCACGGCCGCAAGACGTCGAACGGTGAGACCTACGACATGTACAGCATGTCGGCGGCACACAAGCGCCTGCCGATACCGACCTACGTCCAGGTTACCAACCTCGAGAACGGCCGCCAGGTAGTGGTGAGAGTCAACGACCGCGGGCCTTTTCACGACAACCGCATCATCGACCTGTCCTACGCCGCCGCTTCACGCATCGGCATGCTCGGCAAGGGCACCGCGCTGGTCGAGATCCAGGCGATCGATCCACGCGCCCCGTCTGCCCGGCCGCGCCTGGCTTCGAACCGCCCTGCCCCCGGCCCGGTCGTGCCAGTGGCGGCCACGACCGAAGCTGTCGCCGGCAATCCACGCATCTTCCTCCAGGCCGGCGCCTTCAGCAGCGACAGCAACGCCGAACGCCTGCGCCAGAAGCTCGAACACGGCCTGTCACGGCCGGTGCGGGTGGTGGCGGCGAGCACCGGCAACGGCCGCGTTCACCGGGTGCAGGTCGGACCGCTGGCCTCGGTCGAGATCGCCGACCAGGTCGCCACCAGCATGCATGGGTTCGGCATCAGCGAACCACTGGTAGTGGTCGACTGACACCCGCCGTTCGATGGGCGAGGGAATTCACCCTGCCCCGATCATGCGCCAGCCGCTAGAATGAAGGCTCGCCGGATACGCCCACTGTCGCCAAGGCACAGTGTGAGCCGTTCCAAATCCAGTCGTGCGGCAAGCGCACGCGCATCCGGGTAAGCTTCGACCCGGACCTGATCGTAAAAACACCGGGATAGCAGTATCGTGCACAAAGTCGCCATAACTCTTTTTCTCGCCCTCGTCGTCAACGGCGCCGGACTCGCCCAACTCGCGCCACCGGCCCCGCCGTCCGTCGCCGCCACCGGCTACCTGCTGATCGACATGGACAGCGACACCGTGCTTGCCGCAAAGGACGCGGAGCAACGCCTGGAGCCGGCCAGCCTGACCAAGATCATGACCGCCTACGCGGTGTTCCGCGAATTGCAGGGCGGTTCGGTGAGAATGAGTGACCAGGTGCTGGTCAGCGAGAAGGCCTGGAAGACACCGGGATCGCGGATGTTCATCGAGGTCGGGAAGCGGGTCACGGTCGAGGACCTGCTTAAGGGCATGATCATCCAGTCCGGCAATGATGCCAGCGTCGCATTGGCCGAACACGTGGCCGGCAGCGAAGAAGCCTTCGCCAACCTGATGAACGATCATGCCCGCCGCTTGGGCATGCACAATACGCACTTCGTCAATGCGACCGGGCTGCCCGACAACGAACACTACACGACGCCACACGACATCGTGCTGGTGACCGAGGCCATGATTCGCGAGTTCCCGGAGCAGTACAAACTGTACTCGGTCAAGGAATTCACCTACAACGACATCCGCCAGCATAATCGCAACAATCTGCTGTGGCGGGACGAGTCGGTCGACGGCGTCAAAACCGGCCACACCGAGGCCGCCGGCTTCTGCCTGGTCGCCTCGGCCAAGCGCGACGGCATGCGCCTGGTTTCCGTGGTGATGGGCACCGACAGCGAAAAATCGCGTATCAGGGAAAGCCAGTCGCTGCTCAACTACGGCTTCCGCTTCTTTGAAACCCATCGCCTGTACGGCGCCGGCGACCGACTGACCCGCACCCGGGTCTGGATGGGCGAGCAGGAAGAGGTCGCACTCGGACTGGCCAAGGACCTGGCTGTGACCATTCCCCGCCGTCAGTACGACAAGCTCAATGCACGCACCGAGATCCAGCCGCAGCTCGAGGCACCACTGAGCAAGGGACAGAAGGTCGGCGAGGTGATCGTTGAACTCGATGGCAGCGAGATCGTGCGCCGCCCCCTGGTTGCACTCGAAGAAGTCGCCGAGGGTGGTCTCTGGCGCAAGGCAGTCGACAGCGTGCTGATGATGCTGGAGTGAACGCGTAATGACCGACCCGCTGCTCACCTACGTCAACGGCGAATACCTGCCGAGTGACCGCGCCTGCGTGCCGGTGACCGATCGCGGCCTGCTGTTCGGTGACAGTGTCTATGAAGTGATACCCGCATATGGCGGGAGGCCGTTCCGGGTCAGCCAGCACCTGGATCGCCTCGACCTCAGCCTGGCGGCGATCCGCATGCACAACCCACTGTCCCGCGATGCCTGGCAGGCCATGTTCGAACGCCTTGCACAGCAGTTGCCGGGACAGGACCAGTCGATCTACCTGCAGGTGACGCGCGGCGCCTACCCGGTGCGTAACCATGTGATCCCGGCGGACGTGAAGCCGAACGTGTTCGCGTTCAGCATGCCGTTGCCGGCACGCGATCCCGCGGTCGCGACGCGTGGCATCCGCGCCATCACCCTGGACGACATCCGCTGGCATCGTTGCGACATCAAGGCAACCACGCTGCTGGCCAATGTCCTGGCGCGGGCCCAGGCCAGCGACGAGGGCGCCGACGAGGCCATCATGATCCGCGACGGCCAGGCTATCGAAGGCACCGCCAGCAACCTGTTCATCGTCAGCAACGGCCTGTTGATCACGCCGCCGGACAGCCCCGAACTGCTGCCCGGCATCACTCGCGACCTGGTCCTGGAACTGGCGCGCGATGCCGGCCTGCCCTATGCCCAGGCGTCGATCGGCATGAGCGAGCTGGATACGGCCGACGAGATCTGGCTGACCAGTTCGACGCGGGAGGTGGCGGCGGTGGTTGCGCTCAACGGGCGCCAGGTCGGTGAAGGTGTGCCCGGCGAGATGTGGCAGCGCATGGACGCGCTGTACCAGGCATGCAAGGAGCGGTTGCGCCTGGGCGGGGAATGTCATGACGACTGAGCACAACGACGAGGCGCCCGGGTTCGAGTTCCCGTGCGATTACCAGATCAAGGCCATGGGCATCGACGATGGCACGTTCCACGAGGTCGTGATCGAAATCGTCCGCCGCCATTGCGACACCATCCGCGAAGACAGCATCTCCAGCCGCGCCAGCCGCGGCGGCAAGTACGTCTCGGTCAGCATCGTGATCGAGGCGCACAGTCGCGAGCAGCTGGACGCGATCTACGACGACCTGACCGCGCACGACAAGGTGCTGATGCGGTTGTGACGTGAACACGCAACCCGTCCTCGTGGTGCGCGAACTCGGGTTGCGGGATTACCTGCCAACCTGGCAGGCGATGCGCGATTTCACCGACGCCAGCAACGACGGCACACCGTCGGAACTGTGGATCGTCGAGCATCCCCCGGTATTCACCCAGGGCCAGGCCGGCAAGGCCGAACACCTGCTGATGCCGGGCGACATCCCGGTGATACAGACCGACCGTGGTGGCCAGGTGACCTACCACGGCCCTGGCCAGCTGGTGATCTACCTTTTGCTGTCGCTGCGCGAGGCCGGTATCGGCATCCGCGGCCTGGTCAGCGTGATCGAGGACTCGATCATCGGGCTGCTGGCCGGTTACGACATCGCCGCCGTTGCACGCAGCGATGCGCCCGGCGTCTATGTCGACGGACGCAAGATCGCGTCACTCGGCCTGCGCGTGCGGCGCGGCCGCACCTATCACGGGCTTGCATTGAACGTCAGCAACGATCTCGAACCGTTCCAGCGTATCAACCCATGCGGGCACGCCGGGCTCGAGGTGACAAGCACGTCACGGCTGGGGATTGCGAAAACGGCGGATGAGATCGGCGTTGAACTGTCCGGGCGTCTCGCCGATGCGCTCGGCTACAGGATCATGCACCAGGGCGGAAGCTGAATGCCCGCAGGCTACGCCGCCCCGCCGTCAGCTGCGAGGCCGGCCCGTACGGGAAAAGCGCGGCCAAAAAGCCAGCGCGCCTAATGCGAACAGGCCGATCGGGGCAGGCGCCGGCACCGAGGTCACGTCCCGGAACAACCATACGCCAGTGTTGGAACTTCGAAAATTGGCGTCCGACGGTTCGCTCGTGTTCCTGATACCGGACATGTCCTGCGGGTGAAAATCCATCACCTTGGGCGAGAACACCATGCCCGTCATCGAGGGCATCGCAGTCCGCGAGAGTGCGTGTACCGTCGAGTACGAGATGATGACGACGGCGGTGGCGTTGAACAGGCCATCATCACCGGCGCCAGCACTGTCGATGTCGATGAAAGCAGGGGCCCAGGTCGTGCTTGCCTGATGGATGCTGCACGGATCGTTGCAACCTGGAAGCCCCGCTGCGGCGAACATGTCGCCGACCTCGTAGACACTGGCCCAGGTCCAGCCGGCGAAATCGATCACGGCGCCATCAATCGCGCGCGTCAGGGTGGTATTGGAAGGATCGCGCAGCAGCCCGGTCTGCGGATCGAAGATCGTGGCCAGGTCATCCCAGGAGAACCCGACCGTATCAGCCGGCTGCCGCCAATCCCTTCCGTCGATCACCACGGCCTGGACCGATGCGGAAAGTGTCAGGATCACCAGAGAAAGCAAAACCCAAAAATTGCGCCCCTGCATAGTCAAATCCCTTCTATCGTTATTTTCCGAACGCTACCCCGCTGCCCGGCACGGGCTCCTGCTTTCCTCGCGTGGTGCCGCTTAACTTACACAATATCCCGTGCCGTCGTCACCACCGGGTGACAGACGACAGAATGCGCGACCGCAATCCGGCACCGGCAAGGGTCAGCGCCCCGGGGAGGCCCCGCGTGGCTGCGCCGCGACCGTCAGGGCTGGAGCACACCCGCTTGGGCCCCGGCAGGCGCATCGAAATCACTCCCCCCCGGCAAGATCCCAGCATCCAAGGTCTCCGCATCCATCAGCACGCCGATGCGTTGAACAGCCGACAACAGCTGGTTCTGTTCCCAATCGGGCAGCGCCTCGAAGCGCGCAACGAAGGATTCCTGCAGCAGGGGCGGCGCGTTGTCATGGACCTGTTTGCCGGCCGCGGTGGTGGTGATCAGCACACGGCGCCGGTCGTGCTGGTCGCGAGTTCGGGAAAGCAGGCCCCGCGACTCCAGTCGCTTGACGATATCAGTCACGGTCGCCTGGCTGAGATTCACGCGCCGGGCCAGCTCGCCCGACGTAAGCCCCTGGCTCGCTCCCACGGCACCGATGACCACCGCCTGCGGGCCGGTCAGACCATGGCTCTGCACCAGCCGCCGCGAATGCAGATCGACCGCGCGCATCACCCGACGCAGTGCCGTCAGGATGCTCGCCGTGGTTGTCGAATTTCCATTCTTGTTCAAAGTATTTTGTACCTCAATTCGGCACCGCAGACCCACAATGCCCCATTTTAGTGCAGTCCTGCATTTGAATATGCCGTATGCGTTGTTTAGGCTTCAAAGCACTTAGAGCAGCCAGGTTGTACACCCATGTGTGGTATCTGCGGTGAAATCCGGTTCGATGGCGCTCCCCCGTCGGTCGACAACATTGCCCGGATGAACCGGGTCCTCTTCCCTCGCGGCCCTGACGGCAGCGGGATCTACCAGGCGCGGCATCTCGCAGTCGGTCACCAACGGCTCAAGATACTCGATCTGAGCGAACATGCGCAGCAGCCGATGATCGACAACGAGCTCGGCCTGGGCATCGTGTTCAACGGCTGCATCTATAACTTCCGCGATCTGCGGGTGCAGCTGCAGGGCCTGGGCTACCGCTTCTTCTCCGACG
>JAGRHE010000136.1 GCA_020445165.1 Gammaproteobacteria bacterium | reverse complement strand
AAACAGCTTGTCAATCAAGCCGTGACGCACCAGTTGCTCGCGGAACAACCACAACGTCTTGGCGTCCGGCACGGTGTCCTCCGGCGACAGCCCGAGGAAGCGCTGGAACGACAACCGGTCACGGACCTGGAACTCGGTCTGATCGTCCGAGAGGTTGTACAAGGCCTGCAGCACCAGCATCTTGAACATCAACGTGACGTCATGCGGCTTGCGTCCGGCATTGCTCTTGCGCTGCTTCTGGTGGATCACCTTCAGCAACGGCCGGAATGCTTGCCAGTCCACGATGCTGTCCAGCCGTGGCAGTGGATCACCCAGTTTCTCCAGCTTCGCCAGCCGATCCTCATCGTCGAAAAACCCTGGTTGCATCCGATCTACCCTTTGCCTGTTTGATCGCTGTTATTCTGCCCGAATCGGGGGATTATTCGAGATGCCCTTAAGCTGGCTACAAAAACTTAATAACGGAGAACTCCTTATGAAATTCCTCACCTCTGCATCCCTGTTTTCGATGCTGATTGTCGCTCAGTCCGCATTTGCACAGGTCGATCCTGGTACGGGCTCGAAGATGCCCGAGCCGGGCGTTTGGGCCCTGATGGGTATCGGTGTTGTCGCACTGATCGCCCGTCGTTTCACGAAGCGCTGATAGCGGGCGACCGCTCCTATTGTGCTTCCGCCGGCCCGGCCGCGTACCAGTACGCGGCCGGGCCGGATCAACAGAATCAACCGGCTGTCGTTCCGACAGCGTGACAAGACTGCAGCAGGTTTGCGGTATTCCCGGACCTGCGCGCTCTTTGTTGCCGAGCAGAAAAAAACAACGCCGACCAAAAAGTAATAAAAGGAAAAAATCCCATGACCTATTACTACTCCTCCACCAAGAACTACGAATTCACCGCGTTCAGCGAAGGCGATCTGGGCGGCAACGTCGCATGCGGCACGAAATTTTCGATGCCGAACTACGCCACGACCTGTATCACGGTCAAGGACAACGACATCTACCTGTCCGGCGATAGCAACAAGAACGAGAACGCCGACGACAGTTCCTACCAGACCGCCGCCATCGACCTGGGCGGTTCCGAATTGGGCAACGGCGGCCAGATCTACGCCGAGAGCTACTGGTGGGTCCATGATCAGCACGGCAACTGGTACGTGATGATCGAGATCGAGCAGGAAGGCTCCAGCGATGACTACTTCACGTTCTGGACGGGTGATGGCTATCGCGTGCCGGCGGATGGTGCCGAGCTGACCGTGCATTCCGAATGCAACGTCAAGGGCGACTGGATCGATTACAAGTGCCTGAGTGGTGGAGACAAGGCACCCGAGACGGGTTGGATCAAGGGGCGTCTGACCTACGACGCCGACTGCAACGACAACGAGTGGAACGACGAGACCGGCAAGTGGGACGAAGGCGTTGCCGGCAAGACCGTGCAGCTGCTCGACCTGGCTGGCAACGTGGTTGCAACTTCGGTCACCGACAGCTACGGCAACTACATGTTCGACGTTGCCGCCGGTGATTACCGGGTCAAGTTCCCGGAACTCGAGGGCTACAAATTCTCGGCCAAGGATAGCGGCGTCGATGATCACTTCGACTCGGATGCCGATGCCAATGGCCTGACAGACATCATTTCGGTAGTGGCCGGCCAGACCATTGCCAATGTAGATGCCGGCATTAAAGAAGCTGGCAGCATCGAAGGGCGCATCTTCTGCGACCTCGATTGTGACGGCCTCGACGGCAGCTCCACCGTGGTTCCCGGCAAGGAATACACGATGGAAGCCGAAGGCATGAACATGTACAACTTCTGCAAGGTCAACGGCTCCCAGGCCTCCGAAGGCGAGCTGGTGAAATTGAAGTGCGCTGGCACTAGCGGCGACCTTTGGAAGAACTTCGGTGGTGATAGCGGCACCTACGATTTGACCATCTACGCTCAGGATGAAAGCGATGGTCAGAGCACCATCATGGTCAAGGTCAACGGTCACGTGGTTGGCACGATCAAGCTCGACCGTGATAACGATGGCGCAGGTGACGACAATGGTGAATTCAGCGCATTCGTGCTGGAAGACATCCAGATCAATGCCGGCGACAAGGTCCAGCTCTGGGTTGATGGCAAAGACGGCGAGTTTGTCCGCATCGACAAAATCGAGTTTCAGGGCGAAGACAGTGTCACTACGACCGTCGAGCCGCCGAAAGCCGGTGTAGAGGTCAAGCTGCTGGATGCCGACGGCAACGTGGTTGCCACCACCACGACTGACGCCGAAGGTAACTACAAGTTCTCCGGCCTGCCAGACGGCGACTACCAGGTGATGGCTACGCTGCCAAGTGGACAGGTGTTCACCTTGAAGGACGTCGACGGCAATGTCAGCGACGATGTCGATTCGGATGTCGATTCCAACGGCATGTCGGACACGATCAGTATTGTCGACGGTGGCAAGGTGACCGATGTCGATGCTGGCCTGTGTGAAGCTGGCAGCATTGCCGGTCGTGTCTTCTGCGACCTCGACTGCAACGGCCTGGACGGTACCTCCAGCGTGGTTCCGGGTAAGGAATACACGATGGAAGCAGAAGGTATGCATATGTATAACTTCTGCACTGTCAATGGCTCCCAGGCTTCTGGCGGCCAGCTGGTCAAGTTGAAGTGCGCCGGTGGCAATGGGGACCTCTGGAAAGATTTCGGCGGTGAGAGCGGCACCTACGATCTGACAGTCTTCGTTCAGGACGAGAACGATGGCCAGAGCGTTATCATGGTCAAGGTCAACGGCGAGGTGGTCGGGACCATCAAGCTGGATCGTGACAGCGATGGTCCTGGTAGCAACCACGATGGCTTCTCCCAGTTCACGCTGGAAGATATTGCAATCGCCCATGGTGACAAGGTTCAGCTCTGGGTCGATGGCAAGGGCGGCGAGTTTGTCCGCGTCGACAAAATCGAATTCAAAGGTGAAGACAGCACGACGACCACGGCCGAGCCGCCTAAGGCTGGTGTCGAGGTCAAGCTGGTTGATGCAAGTGGCGCCGTGGTTGCGACCACGACTACCGATGCCGACGGCAACTACAAGTTCGACAGCGTGCCTGACGGCGACTACAAGGTCATGGTCACCTTGCCAGACGGCCAGGAGTTCACGCTGCAGGACGTCAACGGAAATGCCAACGATGACATCGACTCCGATGTCAATGGCATGGGCATGACCGACACCATTACGATTTCCGGTGGCAATGATGTCACCGACATCGATGCAGGCCTGTGCGAAGTCAAGGCGGGCTCGTTGTCGGGTCGTTATTTCTGTGACACCAATGGGGACGATGTTGACGACAACAACGGCGACGAGCCGGGTGTGGCCGGCGTGCTCGTCACCCTGCTGGACGCGACCGGTGCGCCGGCGCGCGACGTCGACGGAAACCTGGTCGCTTCTGTCGAAACTGCTGCTGACGGTACCTACTCCTTCGGCAACCTGGCTGCGGGCAGCTACACCGTCCAGTTCACCGACCCGAACGCCGTGCTGGCCGGCAAGGAGTTGGTTGCGGCCAACGATCCGAACGGTAACGGTGACGACACCAGCGACAGCGATGCGATCGGTAACACGACCACGTCGCTGATCGAAAACATCCAGGTCGTGGCGGGCGCGAACACGCCGGACAACGATGCGGGTGTCCGCGATCTGCCGGGCTCGCTGTCGGGTCGTTACTTCATGGACAACAACGACAATGATGTCGACGACGCGGGTGACATGGGCATCCAGGGCGTGCAGGTGGAGCTGGTTGACGCCAATGGCCCGACCGGGATCACGACGACGACCGACGTCAATGGCAACTACTCGTTCACGGGCCTGGCGGCTGGCACCTACGGGGTGATCTTCACCGATCCGAATGGCGTGCTGGTCAACAAGAGCCTGGTTGATCCGAACGATCCGAACGGCAACGGTGACGACACCAACGACAGTGATGCGACTGGCAACACGACCACGTCGACGATCAACAACATCGTGGTGAATGCTGGCCAGAACACGCCGGACAACGATGCCGGTGCAGAGAACCTGCCGGGCTCGCTGTCGGGTCGTTACTTCATGGACAACAACGACAACGATGTCTTCGACGCGGGTGACATGGGCATCCAGGGCGTGCAGGTGGAGCTGGTCGATGCCAATGGCCCGACCGGGATCACGACCTTCACGGGTGTCAATGGCAACTACTCGTTCTCGGGCCTGGCAGCCGGCACCTACGGCGTGATCTTCACGGATCCGAACGGCGTGCTGGTTGGAAAGACCCTGGTGGATCCGAACGATCCGAACGGCAACGGTGATGACACCAATGACAGCGACGCGATCGGTGACACGATCACGTCGGCGATCAACAACATCGTCGTCAACCCGGGTCAGGAAACGGCCAACAATGACGCCGGTGCTGAGCTGCCGAATCGTCAGCCGGAGCCGACGCCAGACGAGGCCAAGATCTGCTACGACGAGGCGATCGCGGTTGACGTGTTGACCAACGACACCGATCCGGATAACGACAATCTCACGATCAAGGCGATCAACGGCGATCTTATCGGCGTGAATGATCCGAAACTGATCGATGGTGTCGAAGTCACCCTCAACGCCGATGGCACCTTGACCTTCAATGCCTTCGGCAAGGACGGTCCGATGGGTCACCTGCTGGCGGGTGAGATGGAGACGCGTCAGTACACCTATACCGTTGATGACGGTAACGGTGGAATGGCAACGACGACGGTTGACGTGACCTTCTGTGGCGCCACGGACACCATCGAAAAGGTGTTCACGCTGCTGCCGGGTTCGGTCGAGTACCAGGTGCGTGACGAGAACAAGGACCAGGACGGTGACCTGACGGACTTCGATTTCACGAAGGGTCCGGATGCCTTCACGGTCAATGTCATCGATGCCAGTGCCATTCTGGCGGGTACGTTCGTCAGTGCCTACTGCCTGAGCTACAACGACGCCGTGTCGTCCATCGCTCAGCAGGATGCCTTTGCCCCGGCGGGTAGCCCGCTTCAGCTGGTGGCAGATGTGAAACTGGCAGATGCGGACTCGGTCGGTGATGGTCTTGCCGCAACGCAGATCGGTATCAACGGCGAGACGGCCAAGGAGAACCTGGACCTGATCAACTGGATCATCAACCAGCGGTTCGAGACAGTCGATAATGGCGACGGCACTCCCGGTGGCGAGACCTACACCGACTTCGAGATCCAGGCGGCCATCTGGGCGTTGACCGACGGACAGGATCTGGCAGCGCGCGGCGCGGTCGGTGGTATCGTGTTGTCCAACGACAACGGTGCTTACGGCACCAAGGCAAACGCACAGGAGATCGTGGACGCGGCAATCGCGAACGGCGAAGGATTCGTCGCCGATGCGGCAGCTGGAGACCTTGTTGGTGTGTTCCTCGACGCGGACAACCAGCCGCCGGCGGAAAACGTCCAGCCGTTCATCGTCGGATACGATCTGTCGTACCTGTTCGAAGACTGCATCTGCTAACTGCGTTCGGACTGAAGCCGGGATGCCGTTCGGTATCCTGGTTTCGGTCTGGTACACAGATTGGTCGGCGGTAATGGACGCCGTCAATTCACCCGACGGGCCGCGAGGCTCGCCGGGTTTTTTGCGCTTGTCACTCCACGCCAGACGGTGCGAACGTCTGGCAATGCAGTGTTACAGGTCTTGCCGAATGTTTAGTGAGTCTTCCAGAAAGCCATTGCCGCGAGCGCTGACCAGTTACGATCTGCTGAAAACCTTTGCCCTTTTGACGATGGTGATCGATCACATCGGAGTCTATTTTTTCCCTGATCAGGTGGGTTGGCGCATGATCGGAAGACTGTCGCTTCCTGTCTGGTTGTTCCTGGTCGGCTATGCCAGGACTCGTACCCTGGGGCCAACGCTGATATCTGCCGCAATCCTGATGCTGATCGCGCGGTGGGCATTCGGCGAAAGTCTGCTTCCTTTGAATATCCTGTTCACGATTATACTGGCGCGCCTGCTGATTGATCGGATCATGGCGGTTGTCGGCGAAGGCTACCTGTCACTGATTATCTTGACGGTCCTGTTCGGGGCGCTGGTCAGTGCGACGAATTGGTTGTTCGAGTACGGAACCCAGGCGTTCCTGTATGCCATGCTCGGTTACCTGGTTCGAAACCGCGATGAGCTGGCTTTCACTCCGCGTACGGTCGTGCTGTTTGCAATCGCGATCGGCATTCTGCACGGCGTCATGCAGGGCCATCTTCTCGAGGTCCCGCTCGCGCAGGTTGCGCTGGTGACAGTTGGGGTTGTTTCGGTCAGCTATCTATTGACCCGGTTTCGCGCCAGGACCTATCCGCAATTGACTGAGCGTTTGCGCGGTCTGCCGTCCGCGGGCCTGATGATCATGGGGCGACATACCCTGATCCTTTATGTTGTGCACCTGTTGCTTTTCAAAGTGCTGGCTGCATGGTGGCTGTGGGAACACGACTGGTTGTTCAGTGGGCAGTCGTTCGAGGGCGAAGACTGAATCCGACGCGAGAACTCTGGTGAAGGGTGGGTGATGGAGTATCGTGCCGTGTCAGGGTTTCGGTCGTTCCGCACTCTGGCGACTTCGTAGACCCACGGCCAGTGCTTACCTGTTACGAACAGCCGCCTGTTTATTGCGTCGTAGGCAATGCCATTGGCGACGCCCGGCGGTTTTCCCATTTCTGCTACGAGCGGGGACAGGTCGATCCAGCCCAGGACCTTGCCGGAGTCCGGCGCGATGCGAACGATGTATGGAGTTTGATAGACGTTGGCGAAGATCTCTCCATCCACCCACTCGAGCTCATTCAGCCGGCCTATGGCCTTGCCGTTTTCGGAGACCGGCAGCTCACGGAAGACATGAAAGGTCTCCGGATCCAGGAATCGCAGAATATTGGTTCCGTCGCTCATGATCAGGTGATCCGCAGTGTGGGTCAGGCCCCAGCCTTCACCCGGTAGTCCGAAGATGTCGACCACTTCCAGTGTCTCCGGGTGGCGGACAAACCCGGTTCGTGCCTTCCACGTCAGCTGGATAAGTCGATTGTGCTGAAAGGTGAGTCCTTCGCCGAACACATTTGCGGGCAGCATCACCTGCCGCGTGACCTGTCCGTCGATACCGGTTCGTCGCACGGATGATTGGCCGTACAGGCCGGTACTTTCGAAGAATCCGTCATCATGGAAAAAGAAGCCCTGAGTGTAGGCCTGAGGGTCGTGGGAATGGCGGCCAACGACGGCAACGGACTCGACTGCTGCCGTCCGCGACGTCGGGCCATCCGGGTAGCCGCGATTCAGGTAGGTCGAGGCAAGCAGGTAGAGCAGAAAGGCGACGATCAGGGCGGCGAGCGTTCTCATGCCCCAGCTTAGCCTGCCTTGCGGAATGAACAAAGCCGGTTGCGCGTGCGCAACCGGCTGTTGTTGGCGGGCAACTTGTCTGGGGTCAGGCGTACTGATTGTCCGTCAATCCCAGGTCAGTGCACCACCGGTCTGGTACTCGGTCACCCGGGTCTCGAAGAAGTTCTTCTCCTTCTTCAGGTCGAGGACTTCGGACATCCAGGGGAAGGGATTGGTCGCGCCGGGATATTGTTCCGGCAGGCCGATCTGCG
>JAGRHE010000135.1 GCA_020445165.1 Gammaproteobacteria bacterium | reverse complement strand
AAAAGCCGCAGTCTTGCCGGTGCCGGTCTGTGCCTGACCAAGCAGATCGCGACCCTGCAGCAATAGCGGAATCGCCTCCGCCTGGATCGGCGACGGCGATTCGTATCCCACCTCCGCAAGCGCGGCGAGCAGGTTGCCGGGAAGGCCCAGCGAGGCAAAATCGGAAGCTGTTTCGGACATTCTAGGGAGACCCGTATGGGTTGCGGCATGCAGACAGAGCAGTGCGGGGCGCGGATTATACGTGTTAATGGTGGCATTAGCGATACCCGATACTGGTGCAGCGCGACCCACCCGGCCAGCTTTGCGACAATGCGCGCCATGACCGAACTGACCCTGCTCGACGCTGCCGTGCTCGCCTTTTTCGCGCTCAGCATCGTGCGCGCCCGCACCCGGGCACTTGGCGACTCGCTGCATGACATGATCGCCTTGCTTCTCCTGATTGCACTGTTCATGGGTTTTCGCATGGCGAGCGAGTTGCGCCAGGTACTTGGCGGCATTGCCGAAGCGATGCGCGCCATCCCCGGCCTCGGATCCAAACTGCTGATCATCGTCGGCGCCTGGTACCTGATGCGCCTGCTGCGGAAGCGAAGCGGATATTGGATCGAAAAAACCGTCCCACGGCACATGCACCGGAAGATCACGCCGGTCAGTGAAGGTCTGCGTGCCGCGCTGCTCGCCGGGTTTGTGGTTTGGCTGGCAGAAGGCTGGTTTGATGGGCCGGCGCACAGTCCGCCGAAGGTCGTGCAGGCCGTACGCGCCGGTGAGGCCAGGATCACCGGCATGCTGTCCGCAACACTCGATCGATCAACCCACCAGACCCGACAGGGTTTTCCAGCACCTCCCCATCCGCAATACTGAATCCGCGGCTCACAATCCAACGGCACGGCGCAACCCTGTAGCGGCTGCGGACACAAAGCAGCTCAAGCATTGCTAAACTACGGCCGCAGTCATCAGGAAGATCACCGGGCCGGGCCACCAGCCCCAACGAGAAACGATGCGCATAACCGCCACGCCCGATAACGCTGTCCGTCCATCGAGCGCTCCCGTGTCACTGAACACTTTGTTTCCGCGCGTGATCCCTGCCCCATGACACTTGCACTCATTGTCGCCATCCCGTTCATCGGCGCAGCACTGGTCGCATGGGCCGGCAGTCACGGTCGCGTGAGATCGGCCGTCGCGGCGGCGTTGACCACCTTGAGCGCACTCCTGCTTCTGGCCCCCTCGATCGGCGAAGTGATGCAGGGCGCGACGCTGTTGTGGCGGCACGACTGGATCCCTTCGGCCGGCCTGGCACTGAGCTTCCGCCTGGATGGCCTGAGCCTGCTGTTCAGCCTGATGATCCTGGTCATCGGCCTGCTGGTGATCCTGTATGCACGGTACTACCTGGCGGAAAGCGACCCGATGGGGCGCTTCTACGCCTACCTGTTGCTGTTCCAGGGCTCGATGCTTGGCGTGGTCCTGTCCGAAAACCTGATCCAACTCCTGATCTTCTGGGAACTGACCAGCATCAGCTCGTTCCTTCTGATCAGTTACTGGCGGCATCGCGAAGACGCACGCCAGGGCGCACGCATGGCGCTGGCGATCACGGGAGCCGGCGGCCTGGCAATGCTGGCCGGTTTCCTGCTGCTCGGCGAGATCGTCGGCAGTTATGAACTGTCGGACGTGCTGCGCTCGGGTGACCTGATCCACGAGCACCCGTTGTACGTCCCCGCCCTGGTGCTGATTCTGCTCGGCGTATTCACCAAGTCGGCCCAGTTTCCGTTCCACTTCTGGCTGCCGCACGCGATGGCGGCACCGACCCCGGTCAGTGCCTACCTGCATTCGGCGACCATGGTGAAGGCTGGCGTATTCCTGCTCGCCCGCCTGTTCCCGGCTCTGTCTGATTCTGCGGAATGGACCATCCTGGTCGGCGGAGCCGGCCTGATCACGCTGCTGCTCGGCGCCTACACGGCGTTGTTCAAGCACGATCTGAAGGGCCTGCTGGCGTATTCGACCATCAGCCACCTTGGCCTGATCACCTTGCTGTTCGGCATCGGCACGCCGCTGGCCGCAGTCGCCGGCGTGTTCCATATCATGAATCACGCGACCTTCAAGGCATCCCTGTTCATGGCCGCCGGCATCATCGACCACGAGGCCGGCACGCGCGACATGCGCAAACTCAACGGGTTGTGGAAATACATGCCGTATACCGCGGTGCTGGCGATGGTCGCGGCCGCCGCGATGGCCGGCGTGCCGCTGATGAACGGCTTCCTGTCCAAGGAGATGTTCTTCGCCAAGACGGTTCATGTCGCCACCGAAAGCGCGGCGCTTTGGCTGCCGTTCTTTGCCACCGTCGCCGGCGCCTTCGCGGTCGCCTACTCGCTGCGCTTCATCCACGACGTGTTCTTCAACGGCGAGCCGATCGATCTGCCGAAGACACCGCACGAACCTCCACGCTGGATGAAGGTGCCGGTCGAGATCCTGGTCGTGATCTGCCTGGCGGTCGGCATTCTGCCGGCCTGGACCTTTGGCCCATTGCTCGCAACCGCGGCTGCGGCGACGCTGCAGACCGGCCTGCCCGAATACAGTCTGGCAATCTGGCACGGCGTGAATCCGGCGCTGATCATGAGCCTGGTGGCACTGGCCGCCGGCACGGTGATCTACGTCTTCCGCGAGCCCTTGATCGCTTGGCACGAGCGTACGATCGGCAAGATCGACGCCCAGCGTTACTACCAGTGGCTGGAGCAGCGACTGTTCAATGCCGCAGACCGCCTCGACGGCCTGCTCCATCGTGCCGCCTTGCAGCGCATGATCGCGTTCGTGGTCGCAGGCGGCATCGCACTGGCTCTGGCCGGTTTCTGGGGCAACGGCCCACTCGGTGGCGACCGACCCCTGTCGCCGCTCGACCCGATCAGCGTGCTGGCTGCGTTGACCTTGTGCGCAGCGGCCATCGGCACGGTTGTCGTGCACCACAGGCGCCTGTTCGCGCTGCTGATGCTGAGCGTGGTCGGCCTGGTCGTCGCGCTCACCTTCGTCAAGTTTTCTGCCCCCGACCTGGCGCTGACCCAGCTCTCAGTCGAGGTGGTGACCATCGTACTGCTGCTGCTGGCGCTGTTTTTCCTGCCGCCGCAGACACCGCTCGAATCGAGTCCTGCGCGACGCATCCGCGACTGGGGTTTCGCGCTCGCCGCCGGGGCCGGCGCCTCGGCGCTGACCTGGTCGGTGCTGACCCGGCCCTACAGCAGCATCTCCGACTTCTTCATCGCCAACAGCGTGCCGGGGGGCGGTGGTACCAACGTCGTCAACGTGATCCTGGTCGACTTCCGCGGCTTCGACACCCTGGGCGAGATCACGGTGCTGGCAATTGCCGCGATTGGCATCTATGTCCTGCTCGACGGCCTGCTGCTGTCAGCACCACAAACTGATAGCGAGGGACGCAGCTGGAGCTGGGATGAGCACCCGGTGATCCTGGCCTCATTCTCACGCCTGCTGCTGCCTCTGGCGCTGCTGGTGGCAATCTTCATCCTGCTGCGTGGACACAACCTGCCCGGGGGCGGTTTCATCGCCGGACTGATCACCGCGGTGGCATTGATCACCCAGTACCTGGCCAACGGCATCGCCTGGACCCGCTCACGCATGCGACCGCATCTGCACCCGATGATCGGTATCGGCCTGCTGATCGCCACCGCAACCGGCCTGGCGAGTTGGGTGTTCGGTTACCCGTTCCTGACCTCGACCTTCACCCATGTACATTGGCCCGTGGTCGGCGAGTTCGAACTTGCATCGGCGATGCTGTTCGACCTCGGCGTATTTCTGGTCGTGGTCGGCGTCACCCTGGTAATCCTGCTGCGGCTCGGACGCCTGCACGATGCCGCCCGACCGCAACCCGGCGGTGGTTCACTCGAGGACGACGACTGATGGAGCTGCTGATCTCGCTGGTCATCGGTGTGCTGACCGCGTGCGGCGTCTACCTGACGCTGCGCGCCAGGACCTTCCCGGTGGTACTCGGTCTCACGCTGATGTCTTACGCGGTCAACCTGTTCCTGTTCGTCATGGGACGCCTGGTGATCGGCAAGCCGCCAATCATCCAGGCCGATGCCAGCTATGCCGATCCGCTGCCGCAGGCGTTGGTGTTGACTGCAATCGTGATCTCTTTCGGCATGACCGCTTTCGTCGTGATCCTTGCCCTGCGCGCCCGCGCCGAGCTGGGCAACGATCATGTCGACGGCGAGGAGCTGCCACGATGAGTCACCTGGTCGTTGCACCGCTGCTGGTACCACTGATCGCCGGTATTGTTCTGATCCTGCTGCCAGGCCCGCCGAACCTGCGTCACCGGCTGGTCGGCGGCATCGCCAGCATTGCCCTGATCGCGGTCGCCGTGGCGCTGCTGCAGCAGGTCAGCGGCGGCCAGGTCGAGGTCTACCGGATGGGCAACTGGCAGGCCCCGTTCGGAATCGTATTGGTCGCCGACCGCCTGGCCGCCGTGATGGTGATGATCACCGCACTACTGGCCGCCAGTGTCTTGTTGTACGCGGCGCGCGGCACCGATCGCGATGCGCGCTATTTTCATGTGCTGTTCCAGATGCAGCTGTTCGGACTCAACGGCGCCTTCCTGACCGGTGATCTGTTCAACCTGTTCGTATTCTTCGAGGTGCTGTTGATCGCCTCCTACGGCCTGCAGTTGTTCGGCGGCGGTCGCCAACGCACCCGTGCCGGCCTGCACTACGTGGTGCTCAACCTGATCGGGTCCACGCTGTTCCTGTTCGCCGTCGGCACCCTGTACGGGGTGCTCGGCACGCTGAACATGGCAGATCTCGCCATGCGCCTGCGCGAGCTGCCTCCAGCCGAGCTCGGCGTGGTGAGCGCCGCGGGACTGCTGCTGTTCGTCGTATTCGCGCTAAAGGCCGCGCTGGCCCCGCTCCACCTGTGGCTGCCCGGTGCCTACGGACACACCAGCGCGCCGGTCGCTGCGATGTTCGCGATCATGACCAAGGTCGGGGCATACGCCATCCTGCGCGTCTACAGCCTGCTGTTCGGGCCTGACAGTGGACCGGCAGCCGGCCTGATCGACGCATGGTTGCTGCCCCTGGCACTCGCTACCGTGGTCGCCGGCACCATTGGCATGCTGGCCAGCCGTCGCCTGTCACAGCAGACGGCATACCTGGTCGTGGTTTCGGCAGGAACCCTGCTCACCGCGTTCGCTCTCGGTGGCGCTGATGCGGTCGCCGCCGGCCTGTATTACCTCGCCCATTCCACGTTTGCTGCGGCCGCGCTGTTCCTGGTCGCCGACATCGTCGGCAGGGCGCGTGGCGGAATACACGATCAGCTGGTCAGCGGCCCCGGCCTGGCGCGCGGGCAATTGCTGGCCGGCCTGTTCCTGCTGGCCGCGGTTGCCATCACCGGTCTGCCGCCGCTGTCCGGCTTCCTCGGCAAGTGGCTGATCCTGCAATCCAGTCTCGATACGCCGGCGGGGGCGTGGGTGCTCGGCGTGCTGCTGGTGACCAGCCTGCTCGGCGTGATGGGCCTGGCGCGCTCGGGGAGCCAACTGTTCTTCGACACCCAACCGCACGCCGACGCCAGCGTGCAGATCCGCTTCGCTGACGTCACCGCGCCGCTGCTACTGATGTTGGCAGGTATCGCCCTGGTGATCTACGCCGGGCCGATGTATGAATTCAGCCACGCAGCCGCAACCCAGCTGGTGCAACCTGACAGCTATCTGCAGGCTGTCCTGCAGGCCGCTGGCAATGGGAATACACGATGAATCGCCTGCTGCCCCACCCACTGCTGTCGGCCATCCTGCTGATCATCTGGCTGTTGCTGGCCAACGAACTCAGCGCCGGACAGCTACTGCTTGGCGCATTGCTCGGGTGGTCAGTGCCGCTGTACACCGCACGTTTCTGGCCGGAGGAGGTCAAGGTCAGCCGCCCGCTGCTGCTGTTGCGCTTCGTTGCCGTGGTGCTGTACGACATCCTGGTCGCCAATATCGCCGTGGCACGCCTGATTCTCGGTCGGCAGGACTCGCTGCAGCCCGCCTTCGTGGTCATGCCGCTGGAACTGCGCAGCGAACTTGCAATCAGTCTGCTGGCCAACACCATATCGTTGACACCCGGCACCGTTTCGGCCTTTTTGAGCGCCGACCGCCGCTGCCTGGTGGTGCACAGCCTGCACACCACCGAGCCCGACGAACTGCTGGCGACAATCCGCCAACGTTACGAGACACCGCTGAAGGAGATACTGGAAGTATGTTGACCACGGCCGTACTGATCGCCCTGGGCGTGGTCAGCATCGCGCTGCTGCTGGCATTCTGGCGTCTGCTGCTCGGACCCAGTGCGCCCGACAGGATCCTCGCCCTCGATACCCTGTACGTCGATACGGTGGCGCTGTTGGTGCTGCTGGGGATCCATCTGCGCAGCAACCTGTATTTCGAGGCCGCGTTATTGATTGCGATGATCGGTTTCGTCGGCACCGTTGCACTGAGCAAGTTTCTGACCCGCGGCGACATCATCGAGTGATGCCATGAACACGATGACCGAATTCCTGCTCGCTGCGTTGATCCTGATCGGTGCCGGCTTCACCCTGGTCGGCTCACTCGGGCTGATACGGCTGCGTGATTTCTACAGCCGCCTGCACGCGCCGACCAAGGCCACGACTTTGGGCGTCGGCAGCCTGCTGGTCGGCTCTGCGGTGTTCTTCAGCATCCACGATGACGGCATCAGCCTGCACGAAGTGCTGGTTACCCTGTTTCTGTTCATCACCGCGCCCGTGGGCGCCCACCTGATGGCCAAAGCCGCACTACACCTGCATCTCGAGTCACAGGCCAGGCCACCGACGCAGGCACTGCTCGATGGCTCCGACTGCGACTCCAGCGGCGACGAGCCCGAGCAGAAATAGCCAACGTTCTGGCAACAGCGCCAGCCGGACGGCTACCGATGCGGGTGCTCGAAGAACACGTACGGCGTCGAGTAATCACTGAATTCGAAATAGACCTTCTTCTCGCCCGGGTCTTTGTGCATGTTCAGGTTTTCATCGAACACGCCATAGCCGAAGCGGTAGGGCCGTGCATCGCTGCCCTGGGTCGCGACCGCGGTACTCAGCTTGTCGACCTCGATGAACCGCCGCACGACCTTGTCACCGGCATAGACCTCGAGCACGCCGTTGGTTCCGGTCCAGTTCTGGATCGCGCGCCCGAACTTGTTCTGGGTTTCCTGGGTGCAGCCGGCCAATGCCGCCGTGAGCAATGCAAGAGGCAGGGTTCGGAGAAGCATGTTCACCTCGCTTGGCGGATTATCAGTCATCCATTCGACAGGACGCATTATCGCTGACCCTGCGACGCAATGCCCACTTGAGCAGTGACGGGGCAATCACGGTCGTAACCAGCACCATCAGCACGATCGACGAAAACAGGCGGCTGTCGATCACGCCGAGGCCCTTGCCGATGCTGGCGAAAATCAGGCCCACTTCGCCGCGCGGCAGCATGCCGATGCCGATCGCCAACCGGTTGAGCTCACGCCCGGCAACCAGTCCGCTGACCAGCTTGCCAAGGACGGCCGCGACGATCAGGCCACTGGCCAGCAGCCACACCTCGGCACTGAAGAACGCCTCGAGCTTGACCTGCAGACCGATCAGCACGAAGAAGATCGGCACCAGAACG
>JAGRHE010000134.1 GCA_020445165.1 Gammaproteobacteria bacterium | reverse complement strand
GCAGTTTGTCGGAGCCGACGGGCTTGATCATGCGATAACCTCCGGGGTCATTCCACGGGCGGCCACCTGGGGCCTGCCCTTTCTTGATGGCGTTACTCGAACAAACGCAGCCAAATCATTGTTTTAGCGAACAATGGGCTAACAATATTCGGATAACCTTATAAATCGGCCCGTAAAGCTACCAAACCTGCGCTGGGGCCGCGCAATGGTTCTTTTTATGCAACGGTAAAAATTGCGCCGACCGCAGAACCGGCGCACCGAGAGGTGCTCAGGTAGCGACCGCCGCGATCTCGGCGTTGATCGACGCAAGTGCTGCAACCGGATCGGCCTGTGCCGTGATCGGCCGGCCGACCACGAGGTAGCTCGCCCCTGCGGCAATCGCGTCGCCCGGGGTCATGATGCGGCGCTGGTCATCCGTCGCCGAGCCGGCGGGTCGTACGCCCGGCGTGACCAGCCTGAAATCCTTGCCACGCTCGGTTCGCAACGACGCGACCTCGAGCGGCGAACACACGACGCCGTCCAGGCCACTGTCCTGCGCCAGCGCCGCCAGTCGCGACACGTTCTCGGCAGGACTGCCGTGATAGCCGATCTCAGCGATATCCGCTTCCCCCAGACTGGTCAGGATGGTCACGCCGATCAGCAACGGGCGCTGCGCATGCTGGGCCAGGCGCTCGGCCGCGGCACTCATCATGCGTCGGCCGCCGGAGGCATGCACATTCATCATCCAGACACCGAGATCGGCGGCAACCGAGCAGGCCGCAGCCACGGTGTTGGGGATATCGTGGAACTTGAGATCGAGAAAGATCTCGAAGCCACGGCCAGCGACCTGTTCGACGAATGCCGGTCCGGCCCGGGTGAACATCTCCTTGCCGATCTTCACCCGGCATTGCGCCGGATCGAGTCTTTCGAGCAGCGCCATGGCGGGCGCCGTGTCGGCAAAATCCAGGGCGATGATCACCCGCGGATCCGTGTCACGCATGTCTTCTCACCTGATGATTCACAAATCGGCTTCACAGCCGGGCCGGCGCTTGATCGTGCTCCAGCGCCGGCAACTCGGGCACTGCCAGTGCAGCGTCTTCGCGGTAAAGCCGCAGTGGCTGCACTGGTAGACGGGGCGCTGATCGAGCAGGCGCCGGATATGCGGTCGCAGGCCTTCCAGGAAAGCGACCGACTGACCTTCGGGCATGCGCGCATTGAGCTCGATGCTGCGCAGGAGCAGCGCCAGGCTCGGTTCCCGCGCCAGCTGCTCGGCCAGGAACTTCGCCGCTTCGGCCTCGCCCTTCTGCTCGATCAACAGGTCGACCATGGCCAGCTCGGCACCCGAACCAGGACTGGCGGCAGCCGCTTCCTCGAGAAACGCGCGCAGTTCCGCGCCATCACCCAGGCTGCGGAAACTGCTGACGATCTCCGGCAGCACCTCGGGCAGATAATCGGCATCCTGCTCAGCGGTCTGGCGCAAGGTACGGATCGCACCCTTGAAATCGCCCTGCGCGGCGGCAAACTGCGCCTGCAAATGATTTGCCCGCACGCAGCCACGGAAGGTCGCCAGCGCCTTTTTCAGGTAGCCCGCCGCGTCGTTGGCGCGCCCCTCGGCACGCGCTGCCAGTGCCAGCTCGCAGAAGTAGTGCGATTTCTGCAGCATCATCTTGCTGCCGGTGATCGATTCGAGTTCGTCGGCCACGCCCAGGCAGGCATTCCAGTCGCGCTCTTTCTCGTAGATCACCAGCAGGTTGTTCAGTGCCTGCTTCACGTGCAGCTGGGTTTCCTTCAGCTCACGGAATAGGTTCTCGGCCCGGTCGTACAGGCCGGCGCGCATGTAATCCTGGCCGAGTTCGAGCAGCGCCTGGGCGCGCTGGTCACGGGTCAGCGCCGGCCGCGCAATCAGGTTCTGGTGGATGCGGATCGCCCGCTCGACCTCGCCGCGCCGGCGAAACAGGTTGCCCAGTGCGAGATGCGTCTCGACCGTGTCACTGTCGACTTCGAGCATCTCGACGAAGGCATCGATGGCCTTGTCGGGCTCCTCGTTGAGCAGATGGTTGAGGCCGCGGAAATATACCGGGTTGGTTTCGCAACCGCCTCCGGTCGTGTCCTTCTGGGCACTGCGACGGGCGGCCAGCCATCCGGAGGCGGCCGCTACCGGCAACAACAACAACAGCAGTTCCTGCACCGCGTCAGCGTCCCTTGATTGGCATCGAACGCAGGTT
Source organism: Gammaproteobacteria bacterium (assembly GCA_020445165.1). The sequence continues at coordinate 5,431 of JAGRHE010000134.1, read as the reverse complement.
CCTGACCTCTTCGTTCACCAGCCGGGTCTTGCGCTTGAGGTCAGCATTCTCTTTCTTGACCCGCATGAAATAGACCACGCCAGCGAGACCACCGAGCAGGATGCCGCAACCGAGTGCGAGCAACAGCAGCAACGACAAGGGCAACTCGGCAGTAATGAAGTACAGGTCGACCGAAACCGGCGCATCATTGATTATCGCGAAGCTTGCTCCGACGACCATGAAAACCAGCAGCAACAACAGCTTGATGATGACCAAGACGAATTCCTCTCATGCATTCCCGGCGGCGTGTGCGATGCGCGCCCATGATAGCAAGGAAAGGAACCGGCATGCGGTACGCTGATGGCGCGTACGCGCGCCGTCTCTACGCGAACAGGTCGACCAGCGCGGTCGCGTTGACCAGCCCGGACGGAGCAGACAGGCCAGCCGCCTCACCATTCTCGCCCGAACCATCGGCATGCCCGTAGCCGGCAGATCCCCCGGATGTTTCGGCGAAGCCGTCGCGACCGGATGCAGGGTCGCCAACATCGGCACGCACCAGCTGCAACGACGCCTGGTCGAACATCTCGCGCAGGCGCGGTAGTGCGGCTTCGAGCGCCTCGCGTGTCGCTGCGTGCTGGGCGATGAAAGCCACGCTGGACTGGTCCTGCGATACGTTGACCCGGATCTCGAGTGGCCCGAGCTGGGGCGGATTGAGCTTGAGCCGGGCGAACTGCTGGTCGCCCTGCATCATCCACATGACCCGCTCCCCGATCGCATCCGACCAGCCCTTGCTCCCCACCTGCTGGGCCACCGCCATGTCGAGGAGATTGCCGGTCAGCTGCGAGGCCAGCGTCGGCTGACCGGTGGCGACACCGGCCGTACCGAGCGAGACGGCGCCCAGCGGCGGCAACCCGAAATTGGCCGGGAACGACGGATCATGGGTGTTGGCAGCGACGACTGCCGCGGTCGAAGCCTGCGACGCTACCCCCGCAGGCACCAACACCTGTGGCAGGCCGGCCAACGACGGCCGCTGTTCCGATGTACGCGACAGCAACGCGGAAAAGCTGTCGAAAGCCTCACCGGTACCGGCATCGCCGAGGAGTTGATTTGCCGCCTGCGGCAAGTTCATGCCGCTTCGCACCAGCTCGTCTAGGCGGGTCATCATCTCCGGCGTGAACTGCATCAGCAGGGCATGCAGCTCATCCGGAAACAGGCCTTCGGCCTCGACATCACCGCGCAACAATGCCGCCAGCCCCGTTGCTCCGGCGTCGACAGCCGACTCACCGCGACCCAGTGCCTGCATGCCGGGTGCCAACAGTGCGAGCTGAAACATGGGTATCACCTTCTCCGCGAGCCTTTCGACCAAGTCGGTCCACTGCCAACGAAGCAGGCTTCATGCCAGCAGCAAATGCCGCGCCACCAGTGGTTTTGTCCGCGGCCGGTGATCGGGTAGGCTGCGCCGGCATCAGCAGCTTCGCGGAGAGAACCGACATGCATGAATTCGACCAGAAAGTCATCGTGATCACCGGCGCCGGGGGTAACCTCGGTCGTGCCGTGGCCCAGGCATTCGCCGCCTGCGGCGCCCACCTTGCCTTGCTGGACCGCAATGTCGACAGCTGCCAACAGACCATCGCGCAGTGCCAGGGACAGGCGTCGGCCAAAGCCTTCGAGGTCGACCTGATCGATCGCACCTCCGTCGATGCCACGCTCGGCGCCGTGATCGAAACGTTCGGCCGGATCGACGTGCTCGCCAACATCGCCGGCGGCTTCCGCATGGGACCGAAGGTACAGAACACCGACGACAAGGACTGGGACCTGATGATGGACCTGAACGCACGTTCGGTCTTCAACACCTGTCGCCGTGCGATCCCGGGCATGCTCGAAAACGGTTACGGCCGGATCGTGAACGTCGCCGCCCGCGCCGCCGAACAGGGTAAGGCGAAAATGGCACCCTACTGCGCGTCAAAGGCTGCGGTGATCACGCTGACCGAATCGCTCGCGGCAGAGAACAAGTTCGACAACATCAACGTCAACTGCATCCTCCCCGGCACTATCGACACGCCGCAGAACCGCAAGGACATGCCGGATTCGGATTTCAGCAAGTGGGTGCCGCCGGCCGCGCTGGCCGATGTCGTACTGTTTCTGGCCTCGGACGCCGGGCGTTGCGTGACCGGTGCAGCGGTGCCGGTCTACGGCCAGAGTTGAACGGCACCCCGGTGAAGACGCGCCTGGTCTCCCTGCAGTGCGAGCCGTCGCAGGCAAGCGAACTGGCGCAGGTGATTCGCAGCTACGCGTTGGCGGCCTACCCGCCGGGCGGTTCCGAATGCGCCCAGGTCGCACGCGAGGCGCTGCTCGATGCGGCCAGCCAGATCGCCGGCCACCAGGGCGGGCTGCTCCAGGTCCGCAAGCGCCTGTTGCCGCAATTGCGCGCCGCCGTGCGCTGGTGCCTTACGCAAGATGCACCGGCAGAGTTAAGATGCTCGCCAGAACTGGCGACAGTGCTGCAGATACAAAGCAAGAGTACCGATTGACGGTATCCGAACGACGATAGGGACGAAACCTGCCGGATGCAAAACCGGCGTCATTACTTTGGGCCTTAGACAAGGCCACATCTCGGGGAGACAGAATCCATGGCGATAATGGAAGAGTTCAAAAAATTTGCAATGCGCGGCAATGTCGTTGACATGGCCGTGGGTATCATCATCGGCGGCGCATTCGGAACGATCGTCAAAAGCCTGGTCGACGACGTGATCATGCCGCCGATCGGCCTGCTGCTTGGCGGCGTCGATTTCACCGACCTGTTCCTGACACTGAAGGAAGGGACCACTGCAGGCCCGTACGCCTCGTTGGCGGCCGCCCAGGAAGCGGGAGCCGTAACGCTGAATGCCGGTTTATTCGTCAACAGCGTGATCAGCTTCATCATCGTCGCCTTTGCGGTGTTCATGCTAATCAAAGGCATGAACAACCTGCAGAAGAAGGAAGAGAAGAAAGAAGAAGCGCCGGCCGAGCCGCCGGAAGATATCGTGCTGCTGCGCGAGATCCGCGATTCGCTCAAGAAATAATCAGCGTTTAGCCCTCGCACCAAGGCCGGCTTGTCCGGCCTTTTTCTTGTCCGCCGGGCGACAAAGCCGGAAACCCGCACTTGCCAGCGTTCGGCGGCCAAATCAGTTGTTCGGCGTAGGTCGGGCTGTGCCCGACACGGCAGGCACAGCCTGCCCTACGACGACCTGAGCCGGCATCGATTTCGAGCCGGGCCAGGCCCGTAGCCCCCATACTCAGAAAAGCGCGCCGCGAATTGCCTGCGCATCGACCCGCTGCCACGTCGCGCCGGCAACGCGCCACTCGTCATCCTCGTCGATCCAGTCCACATCGAACTGGTAGAGGTCGGCATGCAGTTGCACCAGCGCATCGAACGACTGCAATGGCACGCCGGTCATCGCCAGGTACAGGCGCGCCCGGGCACGCCCTTGTTCGGGGCCGACCGTTATCGACGCGACATGTGAGAACAGATGAACGCCGCGATGGCGCATGCGATGACCGGCAATCGTCTGGATCGCGGAACGACGATCCGGGTGGCGCGCATCACGATAGGCTTCGGCGAAGAAATCACGCAACGCTACGAATTCGTTGTTTTCGACAGCCTGGATCAGTGCGTCCAGCCGTTCGCGCACGGCCGTCTCGGGGTTGGCCTCACCCGCGCATCCGACGAGTGCCGACAGGATCAGCAACGGCAGGCCGACACCTATCGTGCGCAGCCCACTCCAGATCCGTTCAGCGCAGACCGAGCACATCCTGCATGTCGTAACGGCCCTTGCCCTGCCCGGCCAGCCAGGCGGCAGCGCGGACCGCACCCGAGGCGAAGGTCATGCGGCTCGATGCCTTGTGCGTGATCTCGACCCGCTCACCCTCGGTCGCGAACCACACCGTGTGTTCGCCGACCACGTCACCGGCGCGGATGGTCTCGAATCCGATCGTCTTCGGATCACGCGCACCGGTCTGGCCTTGCCGGCCATACACCGCCACGTCGGTGAGATCGCGCCCGAGCGTAGCGGCCACCACCTCGCCCATGCGCAGCGCGGTGCCCGATGGTGCATCCACCTTGTGCCGGTGATGGGCTTCGATGATCTCGATGTCGGCCTCGTCACCCATGACCCGGGCCGCCAGTTCGAGCAGCTTGAAACACAGGTTCACGCCGACACTCATGTTCGGTGCGAAAACGATGCCGATATCTTTCGCGGCCGCATTGATGGCTGCCTTCTGCGCCTCGTCCAGGCCAGTCGTTCCGATGACCATGGCCTTGCCGTGCTGACGGCACACATCGAGATGCACCATGGTCGCCGCCGGCCCGGTGAAATCGATCACCACGTCGAACGCATCGACCACCTTGGTCAGGCTGTGGGAGATCAGCACATCGAGCTTGCCGACACCAGCCAGTTCACCCGCATCGACACCCACCAGGCTCGAATCGGGACGTTCCGTGGCGGCCGCCAGCACCACACCTTCAGCAGCATGCACCGCCTGTATCAAGGTTTTGCCCATGCGCCCGGCGGCGCCGACGACTGCAACTCGGATCATGCCCATTCCTGTAAAGCCGGCCATCTGGCCAAAGCGCTATGTTATCACCGCGTACGATCACCGCCCCGGCAGCGTTCAGATATCGGTGAAAAAGCTCTTCACCCGGTCGAGCCAGGAATGCGCATTCGGACTGTGCTTGGATCCACCGCCCTGTAGCGACTTGTGCAACTGGTTGAGCAGGTCTCGTTGATGATCGGTCAGCTTGACCGGCGTCTCGACCACGACCCGGCAGATCAGGTCACCCTGTGGGCCACCGCGCACCGGTTTCACACCCTTGCCGCGCATCCGAAACATCTTGCCGGTCTGGGTGCCCTCGGGGATCTTCAGCATGACCTTGCCGCCGAGCGTCGGCACCTCGAGTTCGCCGCCCAGTGCCGCGGTCGGAAAGTCGATCGGTACCTCGCAATACAGGTGGCTGTCGTCGCGCGTGAAGATCGCGTGTTCGCGCACCTGGACCTGAACGTACAGGTCGCCCGGCGGTCCACCATGATCGCCGGCCTCGCCCTCGCCTTGCAGACGGATACGATCGCCGTTATCGACGCCCGGCGGCACCTTGACCGACAGGGTCTTGGTTTCCTGGACACGACCCTGGCCACGGCAGGTGCCGCAAGGGTCTTCGATCACGGTACCGCGTCCGCGACAGGTCGGACAGGTCTGCTGCACCGAGAAGAAACCCTGTTGCATACGTACCTGGCCGGCACCCTGGCAGGTACCGCAGGTCTTCGGCGACGAGCCCTTCTTGGCGCCCGTTCCTCCGCAGGTGTCACACTTGACCAAGGTCGGCACCTTGATCTTGACGCTGGTACCGGCGACCGCGTCTTCGAGGCTCAGTTCGAGGTTGTAACGCAGGTCGGCACCGCGCTGTACGCGTGATCCA
>JAGRHE010000133.1 GCA_020445165.1 Gammaproteobacteria bacterium | reverse complement strand
CTTGATCATGCTGGTCGGCCTGGCGGCCAAGAACGGTATCCTTATCGTCGAGTTCGCCAACCAGCTGCGTGACCAGGGGCGCGAGTTTCACGCCGCTTTGCTGGAAGCGACCAGCGTGCGCTTCCGCCCGATCGTGATGACCGGCATCACCACCGCGGCCGGTTCGCTGCCATTGCTGCTGTCCAGTGGCGCCGGTGCCGAGACACGCGCGGTGATCGGCACCGTGATCCTTTATGGTGCCCTGGCCGCTACCCTGTTTACGCTGTTCATCGTGCCGGTCGCCTACGACCTGATGGCCAGTCGCACGGGTTCGCCACAGCAACTCGAACGTCGCCTCGAAAAGGAACTGGAAGACAGTGATGCGGGGTAAGGTATGACCCGCGATCCGGCGACATCCGCACATTCATATCGACCAAGGCCACGAGCAATGCCCAAGTATCTATTCAGTTACGACCAGGAGAAAGGCAGTTTTCCCGAGCGCTACCGTGTGGTCAGCGCGAATGAAGACGCCGCGTTTCTGTGCAAATCGGAAGACCTGACCGGCACCGTCCTCGATTCCGAGGCGATCGAGTTTCTCGACGGCATGATGGCGCGCTGCCAGGCCGATGCGTCGGTCACGGTCGAGTTCGTCGATGCGCCGCACTGGCGATTCGTTGAGCTGCGCTTCAATCCCGCTGCGGCTGAGGCGGCCGAGGGTCGTCCGGGGAAGTTGTGAGGCTGCTGCTATTCGCGACCCGCGCATCGGCGTAGGGCAGGCTGTGCCTGCCATTGTCGGACACAGCCCGACCTACGGCCACGCATCTCGATATGAGGCCCAATGCGCCGTCGGTTCCCTTCACGGTCTGCGACGACTTTAAGTTGCCGTTAAGATGCTCACGTCAACATTCGGCTCAATTCAACTCGAATTGGGAGCTAATCATGTTGAACGATATTTCGCCGCTGCGTCTTGGTCTGGTTCTGTCGATGCTTACTTTGTTGTTCGGTATCGGCATGGGAGTCGCATTCGGCGTCAACGAAGACGGGGTCAAGGATTTCATCAAGGAAGGTGTGGCCGCGCATGCTCAGCTGCATGATCAGAACAGCGAGTCGAAGATCTGGCGCTATGCGCAGCGCGCGCATTTTCATGCCACCGGTGTCGGCGGTTTCGCCCTCGCGATGATCCTGCTGGTCGCTGCCACTCCGATGTCCCGCCGCTACAAGGCCATTACCGCGACTTTGATCGGCATTGGAAGCTTGTACTCACTTGCCTGGTTGTCGATGTTCTTGCTGGCACCTTCTCTGGGCCGCACCGCGGCACATGATGCGCTCGTCACCGAGGTGATCACGAAGGTAACGGTCGGCAGCCTGCTCCTCGGTCTGGCGATTCTGCTTCTGCACCTCTTGATCGGATTCGGTGGACAGCGTCCACATAATGCACAGCCGCAACACGGCTGAGCCCTTTCGCTACCGCCACCGCCAGATCCAAGGGAATCGCTGGTCGGCTGTGGCACGGCCTCTTGACCACTAATCTGGAACAACACATGCGCAAGATCATATTCTTCTCCGCACTGCTCGCGCTCTTCAGCATTTCCAGCGCCGGCGCCGCGTCGCCAGATGCGCTGATGGAAGAACTGGGCGGTCTGCAAACCGCGTGGGCTGCGATTAATTACCAGACTCCGGACGCCGACAAGGAAGCCGCCTTCAAGTCGTTGGTAGCCAAGGCCGAGAGGTTGACGCAGAAGTACCCACAACGTGCCGAGCCAAAGATCTGGGAAGCGATTATCCGAGCCGGTTATGCGGGTTCGATGGGCGGCGTTTCCTCACTGTTCTACGCCATGCCGCAGATGAAGCAGGGGCGCGATCTGTTGCTGCAGGCGGAACAGATCGATCCGAAAGTACTGAATGGCTCCACGTATACGACCCTCGGCAGTTTCTACTACATGGTGCCCGGCGGCCTGATTGGCTACGGGGATGCTGAAAAGGCGTTGAGCTACCTGGAAAAAGCACTCGAAATCGCGCCGCAGGATATGGATGCGAACTATTTCTACGCCGACTATTGGCTGGAGCAGAAGGATTTCGTCAAGGCAAAAAACCACTTCGAGAAGGTCCTGGCATTGCCGGATGTCGCCGGAAGGCCTGTTTACTCGAAAGGCCGCAAAGCCGAAGCGGCGAAGAAGCTGGCTCAGGTGAGTGAGCACCTGGCAGCGGCGAGGTAAAGATACTGCTAGCGCGCGGTTGGCTTCTTCATCGCTTCACGGCGCGCCTCGACCCGGACTGCCAGTGAACCCAGGCCGACTCCCTGCGCATGGCCGTTGGCATCCACGACCCGGGCCAGGCGTTCGCGCAGCGCGGATGCGTTCATCTCCCCGGCCAGTGTTGCCTGGTATGCACTGAAGATGGCTGCGACCTGCGCGGCCGGTTCATCGACCAGCTCGATGCGGTAGTGCCGGATCCCGGCAGCGCGCAGTTCGTTTAGCACGGGCCCGGCCGACTGCGCGGCGGCATTGAACACGGTGTTGCGGCAGCCGATGTCGGCCTGAACCAGGTGGTCGCCACCGGCCGGGTCGCGCACATGGACCTGGTGCGTTTCGCACGGCCGGCCGCAGTCGCGGTAGCTGTTGCCGCGCGACAGGTAGCGTGCGAACAGGCAGTACTCGGTATGAAAGATCGGCAGGTGCTGATGGGCAACGACCTCGATCTTCGCACGCTGCGCAGCGGGCAGGGAACGGGCGAGTGCCGCGCATTGCGAGGCGTTCAGATCATGCGTCAACGTCAGGCGCTGCAGGCCGAGGCCGAGCAGATGATCGGCGGTCAGCAGGTTGGCCGCGTTGAGTGAGAAGTCGCCGTGCAGCGGCGGGATGCGTGTCTCGCCATCGTCGAGCAGCGCGCCGCTGCCACCGGCCTGGTTCAGCGTCCACAGCAGGCCGGCTGAGCGTACCAGCAGGGCGTCCGGCTGCAGCCGGCAGTAGTAGCGCCACAGGCGCTGTTCGCCCGGCTTGAAGATGCGCGGTGCCGCGACCACCAGCCGGCGCCTGTGCTCGCGTACGGCCGCGCAGGCCTCTTTCAGACCATGCACTTCGAGAAAGTCGACCACGATCTCATCGACCTCAGTGATGGCCAGCGCGGCATCGACCTGGGCCTGGGTGCGACAAAGCAGGCTGAGGCGAGGTGGTGATTGGTCGACCGGATCGGCGTGCGGCAGCAGCCGTGCGAGCTGTCCGGGTTCGGCAAGATCGGCAGCCCGCTGATGTCGACGACGTGCCGCGAGCAACGCTTCGACGACCGATCGACGCGCCTGCTTGATTGCGGCGACCGGCAGGAACAAGCCGGCATCCAGCAGTGCCGGTGCAACCACCAGTTCATCGAGCCGGAACGGGGTGTCGCCGAGCGTACCGATCGCCTTGGCCAGCGCGGCCCGGTCGAGCGGACGGCCGCTGGCTTTCTGCAATGGCATGTCGCTGCTGACCGTGATCCGAGGTCCATCGCGGTCGGACAGGGAAAGTGTCAGCGGCTCGTCGATGGCACCATCGATGTCGATACGCACCGCGACCGGGCGTGCGGCGTGGCGTGGGTCGAGCTGGGTGATGCCGTCGTGCGCGCTGTCGCGCGTGCGCCAGATCAGGTCGCCGGCATGGATCTTCGATAACGGCAACGTATCGCCGAACAGCAATTCGACCTCGCCGCTGTCGCTCTGTTCGGTCAGCGAGATGCCATCGCGGTCGATGACATGGTGCACGTTGCCGCCGAATTCGCGCTGCTCCGGTTTACCACGGTCGAACACCAGACCATCGCCGCGCTTGACCGGCCCCTGCAGGCGCGTGCGTACACCGCGCTCACTGACGCTGATGACCTCGCCGACAAACAGGCCGCGATGACGCGGATTGCGCCCGATCACCAGGTGTTGATGCTGCGGGCCGAGCAGGAAGCCGGGCGTGAGTCCGTCGTTGTCGGCGTTCTGTCCGCGCGAGAACACCTGTGCCAGTTCGCGGCGGCGCTTGCGATCGAGTGTCACCGAGTTGGACCGGTCGCCTTGACCGATATCGGCCCAGACCCGGTCGAGCGTTTCGCGGTAGGCGCTGACCGTCGCCAGCACGTAGTCAGGTCCCTTGAGGCGGCCCTCGATCTTGAAGCTGTGTACCCCGGCGCGCACCAGGCGCGGCAGCAGTTCGAGCGCCATCAGATCCTGCGGCGACAGCAGGTAACGCAGGTCGTGCTGGTCACGCCTCTCGCCGTCGACGATCAGCTCGTAGGGCAGGCGGCAGGCCTGGGCGCATTGTCCGCGGTTGGCCGAGCGTCCGCCCCAGGCCTCGCTGGAGAAGCATTGCCCGCTGTAGCTGACGCACAGGGCACCGTGCACGAACACCTCGATCTCGACCGGGCTGGCCGCGACGATCTGTGCGATCTCATCGATCGACAACTCGCGCCCGAGGACCACCCGGCGTGCACCGAGGCTGGCCGCCAGTTCAACGCCCGCGGTATCGGTGATCGACATCTGCGTACTGCCATGAACCGGCAGTGCCGGCGCCACTTGGCGGGCCAGGCGGACCAGGCCGATGTCCTGCACGATCAGCGCGTCGACACCGGCTTCTGCCGCGTGACGCAGCAGCGATTCGGCACGCGCGAGTTCGTCGTCGTAGACCAGGGTGTTCAGGGTCAGGTAGCCGCGCACGCCGCGTTCGTGCAGGTAGTCCATGGTAGGGCCGAGCTCGTCGAGTGCGAACGAGGTGGCGCGGACGCGCGCGTTGAGCCCGCTGTCGAGGCCGAAATACACCGCGTCGGCGCCGGCCCAGACGGCGGCCTCGAGCTGCGCACGTCCGCCGGCCGGGGCGAGGATCTCGGGCTTGTCTGTCAGGGCTGGGGTTGGCGTCTGCGGATTCATCGCCGAATTCTCGCAGACCCGCGGTGCCGCGGTCGATGGCGGTCAGTCGAGTGGTTCGTTCAGTCGCGCGCGGGGCGGGTTCCAGGCGATTCGCAGGCGGTGCAGGACGAGTATCGGAAGCACCAGCAGTGCGAGCAGGATCAGCAGTGTCATGGCCGGCAGCTCGGTGATCGGCTGGGTTGGCGACATCGTACTCGCCACCTGCCACGCGTAGCCGCAGAACGGCAGCTGCAGCAGCACGACGATGAGCAGGGCAATACCTGGATCGGAAGCTTTGTTTGACATGGAGCCGGCGTCCGGACGCCGCAGCAGCGCGGCTCTTACCTGCTGGTAGCGCCCGGCATGGGCCCGGCTTTAGCGCCCGCGCGCGACAGCGAACTCAATGCCGCAGCAGCAGGGATATACCACTGATGATCAGCAGCACACTGACGGCAACCTGGAAGGTGCGTTGATCGATCCCGGTGTGCACGCGGCCGCCGATGAACAGTCCGATGGCCATCAGTGGTACGGCGAACACCGCCAGCTGCAGCCAGTCACGGTCGAAGAATCCACCGCCCAGGTAGCCGCTGAGGCGACCGGCGCCGTCGATAAGAAAGATGGTGGCGAAGGTCGCACGGAACTGGGTCTTGGGCAGCGCGCGGTGCTTCAGATACAGGACATAGAAAGGTCCTCCTGTACCGAACAGGGTCCCCGTCAATCCGCCGAGAAAGCCGGCCGGGGCGGCCCATCGCCGAGACACCGGCGTTTCCTTGTCCCTGGCCAACAGGGTGTAGACGGCGTACGCGATGATGAAGATCCCCAGCGCGTGCGCCAGCACCAAGGTATCGATCGTCTGGAACAGGTACAGGCCGAGTACGACACCGACAGCCGTGAACGGCAGCAGGGGCAGGATCTCGCGCCAGCGGATCTGGGCGCGGTCACTGAGGCCGTGGCTGGCTGATGCCAGGTAGTCGAGGAACACCACCAGCGGTACGACCAGCGTCAGCGGCAGGTGCAAGGCCAGCAGCGGGATGGCGATCAGGCCGGAGCCGAACCCGGCCAGGCCGCGTACGAAATAGGCGATCAGCAGCACGGCCGCGGCCATCAGCCAGATCGTCGGAGAGAATGCTTCGAACAAAATGCCGCCCTTTATCGTAGGCGACGCGCGGCAGTGTTCGATCAACCTGAGGAGCAGCCGCGGATTCACTGCAACGGGTAACGATGCCGTGCCACCCGGTTCGGCAACTACATTCCGCCGGGTCTGCTGCTCTGTTGGTTGACTCGCTGTGTCCCCTCTGCCGGGCGCCACTCGTCCGCTTTATCGAACCTCACCTTTTTCGGCGACGTCTTGTTTGCGGATCTGTTTTTCTCGGGCTTTGCGGACAGTCGTCGCGACGCAGGAACATCCGGATCGGTGTTCAGGATCGCAATCGCTTTCCGCTTCGTTATCGTATTCAGTGTGAGCCTGTCGGGCGGGCCATTGCAAGGAATTAAATGGCGAAGAATCTCGGCCAGTGCGTGTGGCCGGGTTCAGCCGCCGAGTTGCGCCTGTTCGATCATCTCGCTGGCGTGGCGGCGTGTCTGTTCGGTGATCGATATGCCGCCGAGCATGCGCGCGATTTCGTCGACACGTGCGGCCGGGTCGAGTGACGCGATGCGCGTTTCCGTCGAACGTCCATCGTTCGATTTCTGCACCCGCAGTTGATGATGTGCCTGCGATGCGACCTGCGCCAGGTGGGTGACACACAGCACCTGGCGTTCGCGCCCGAGGCGGCGCAGCAACTGGCCGACGATCTCGGCCACGGCACCGCCGATACCGACGTCGACCTCGTCGAAGATCAGTGTCGGCACGCTGCCGCAATCGGCCGTCGCGACCTGGACCGCCAGGCTGATGCGCGAGAGTTCCCCGCCGGAGGCCACGGCCGACAGAGCACCTTCCTGCTGCCCCGGGTTGGCGGCGACCAGGAACTGCACCTGGTCCTGGCCGTGAGCGCCGTGTCGAGCGGGATCGCTTTGCACGTCGATGCGGAAGGTACCGCCCTGCATGCCAAGCGTCTGCATGCTGTCGGTGATGGTCTGTGACAACTGTTTCGCTGCCTTGATGCGTGCCTTGCTCAGCTTCTGTGCGCTGTCGCGATAGGCCTGCGCGTGTTTCTCGACATCCTTCTGCAGCGCGACCAGATTGCTGTCAGCCTGTTCGAGCGTTGCCAGCTCGGCGTCGAGTCGCTGCATCAGCTCGCCCAGGGCAGCCGGTTCTATCCGGTGTTTGCGTGCCAGGTCGTGCAGACGGCCGAGTCGTTCGTCGATCGCATGCAGGCGCTCGGGGTCGAGCTCCATGCTGTCCTGGTAATGACGCAGCGCGCTGACGGTCTCGCTGATCTGGATCTCGGCGGTGGTCAGCAGCTCCTGCGCTTCGGCCAGGCCCGGGTCGATCCGGCTCAGTTCATTGAGCACGCGGATGGCATGCTGCAGCGACTGGGTCAGCGAGGGTTCGCTGTCGCTGAGCAGTTCGACCACCGACGCCGACTCGCCGAGCAGGCGTTCGGCATGTGCCAGCCGGTCATGTTCGGCCTCCAGTTCGTTCAACGCCTCTTCATCGATGACGACGCCGTCCATTTCGCTGATCTGGAACTGCAGGTAGTCGATGCGGTTGGCGCGGTCGGCGGCGGCGCTGACCAGCGCGGCATGTGCATCGGCGGCCTCGCGCCAGGCGCGGTGCTGCTGGCCGAGGTCGCGCACCTGGCCGCGCAGACCGGCGTACTCGTCGAGCAGGTCGCGCTGGGCGGCGCTGCGCTGCAATGACTGGTGGGCGTG
>JAGRHE010000132.1 GCA_020445165.1 Gammaproteobacteria bacterium | reverse complement strand
ACCGTTTCCAGCCATCAACGGAGCACCCACACAAATTACTTGATTTAAACTGTTAAAGAGCGTTGCGCGTTTCGTGCGCTGAGACCATCAATTTTCGCTGATCTCATCTTTCACTGTCAAGCACTTTTGGTTGCTTTTCAGCGCCTCGATTCGCTTCGCCATTTTGGCTTCGTGTTTCGAGGCGGCGTATTCTAGAGCTTTCAGTTTGGCAGTCAACTGTTTTTTTCAGTTTTCTTACCGGTCCTGCCGCCCTGCCGCCGCAAGAGGCGCGCATTATAGGGGGCCGATTTTCCCCGTCAATAGCCTGCGAGAAAATTATTGCACCCGGATACGTGCAAACTTGCGCTTGCCCACCTGGCACACCACTTCGGTGCCGGCCGGTATCGTCATTGACCGGTCTTCCAGGCGTTCGCCATCTATCCGTACGGCACCCTGCTTGATCATTCGAAACGCTTCTGACGTACTCGACACGAGGCCAGAATCCTTGAGGGCATTACCGATTGCGACCGCGCCATCTTGAGCCTGAAGCACGCACACCTCGATCTCGTCCGGCATCGCACCCTTCTGGAAGCGATCGACGAAGTCCTGTCTTGCGCGCTCAGCCGCATCGGGCGAATGAAACCTCGCGACCAGCTCAGCGGCCAATTCGAACTTGATGTCACGCGGATTCTCACCATCGGCCACCCGCTGACCCAACCTTTCGATCTCGCCAAGCGTGCGAAAACTGAGCAATTCGAAGTAGCGCCACATAAGTTGGTCTGAGATTGACATGACCTTGCCGAACATGTCGTCCGGCGCATCCGTAATGCCAATATAGTTGCTCAGCGATTTCGACATCTTTTGAACGCCGTCCAACCCTTCCAGGATAGGCATGGTCAATACGACCTGCGGCTCCTGCCCCTCAGCCTCCTGCAACTGCCGTCCGACCAGTAGGTTGAACTTCTGGTCGGTCCCCCCCAGCTCGACGTCGGCACGCAGAGCGACAGAGTCCCAGCCCTGGATAAGCGGGTAAAGGAATTCGTGGATGGCGATCGGCTGCCCACCCTTGTAGCGCTTGCTGAAATCGTCCCGCTCCAACATGCGCGCCACGGTGTGCTTGGCTGCCAGCTGGACGATGCCGGCAGCGCCGAGATCACTCATCCACTCCGAGTTGAAGACGACCCGGGTCCGGTCGGGATCGAGGATCTTGAAAACCTGTTCGGTGTAGCTCTTTGCGTTTTCAGCCACCTGCTCGCGGGTCAGCGGCGGCCTGGTCTGGCTCTTGCCAGTCGGATCACCGATCATCCCGGTGAAATCGCCTATCAGGAACACGACATGATGTCCGAGATCCTGGAACTGGCGCATCTTATTGATCAGAACCGTGTGACCGAGATGCAGGTCGGGGGCGGTCGGGTCGAACCCAGCCTTGACCGTCAGCGGTTTCCCCCGCGCGAGTTTTTTTTCCAACTCGGCCTCGACGAGGATCTCATCGGCACCGCGCCGGATGATTTCAAGGCTTTCGTTATTCGACATCTGACCGGTTACCCGCTCGTTGTTTTGCTAGCGCGAAAGCCGGATACGGTAACAGAAACAGGAATTTTGCGCCGCACACTGGTTGAACTGCTTGGCAGTCCGACAATACACAGTTAAATTCCTACAGCAGGCGGCCGACAATCTGCCATAATCCACCGCAATTTCAGGTAATTCCGGCTAACTCATGATACGAGACTACAAGTCACGCCGCAGATCGGCACGTCGCAATGGCCTCGGCAAGCTCGTGCTGGCCTCTACAGTCCTCGCGACGACTGTCATGGCAGTCAGATTTCTCGACCTCGAAAGCGTCGCCAGCGTGCTACCCGATGGTGAACCGGTATCGGCGCCGGTCAGCATGCCGCTGACACTGCCTGAAGCCGCCAGTCCGCCAGCGGCGACCATCGCCCATGCGCCTGTCGCCGCGCTCAGCCAGTCGCCAACGCCGGAACCCGTGGCGATGGTCACGGAACCGCAGACCGAGGTCATTGCGGACAGCCTGCTGGCCGACCCAATGCAGACCGAGCCGGCAACAGAAGCGGCGCAGGAACCGCACTCGACTCAGCAGGTAGCCGGAGAACCGGAAGACGACCCGGCGCTGGATCCGGAACCCGTCGCACAACGCTGGATCGAACACGAGGTTGCCAAGGGAGAATCGCTTGCACGCATATTCGCCGGACAGGAACTGGACGCCGCGTTGCTGCACCGCATCGTCAACAGCAGCGAATCCGGTAAGAAGCTGGCGCAAATCCGCCCCGGCCAGAAGTTCCGTTTCCTGTTCGATGACGAACACGAACTGGTGAAGATGGAACTGCATCGCAACCGCGTGCATAGCCTGCAGGTCGAGATCGCCGACGACGACATTACGATCGAGGAAATCAGCAAGGATGTCGACAAGCGCGTGGCCGGTGCTGCCGGCGTGATCGAATCGTCGCTGTTCGTGGACGCACAGAATGCTGGCCTGTCCGATGGCAAGATCATGGAGCTGGCCGAGATTTTCGGCTGGGACATCGACTTTGCACTCGAGATCCGGGCTGGCGATGCCTTCCGTGTGCTTTACGAAGAGCACTACCTGGACGGTGAAAAACTCCGTGACGGTCCGATTCTCGCTGCGGAGTTCACCAACCGCGGCACCACCTACCGTGCTGTGCGCTTCGAAGACAGCAATGGCGACGTTGGCTACTTCGACGCCGATGGCCACAGCAAACGCCGCGCTTTTATCCGAACACCGATCAAATTCGCGCGCGTGAGCTCTGGTTTCAACCCGCGCCGCTGGCACCCAGTGCTGAAGAAGTGGCGGTCGCATAAAGGCGTCGACTACGCGGCACCGATCGGCACCCCGGTCCGGGCCACCGGCAACGGCCGGATCGTCTTCCGGGGTACCAAGTCCGGATATGGCAAGACCGTCATCATTGAGCACGCCAGCAAGTACACCACGCTATATGCTCATCTGAACGGTTATTCAAAGCGATCTGCCACGGGCAAGCGTGTCAAGCAGGGACAGGTCATCGGTTACGTGGGCAAGACCGGGCTGGCAACCGGCCCTCACCTGCACTACGAATTCAGGATCGGTGGACAGCATCGTGACCCGCTCAAAGTGAAGCTGCCGAAGTCGCTCGCGCTAGCCAAGTCCGACCTGGGGAATTTCCGCAAGACTGCAGCGCCTCTGCTGGCCCGGCTCGACGCGATCCCAGCCGCAACCATGGTGGCGAGCGCCGAATCCACATTATCGCGCTGACGATGTATCTCGGTGTGATGTCCGGCACCAGTATGGATGCCGTGGATCTTGCCGTTGTCGATTTCAACGGGGCGCGCCCTTCCCTGGTCACCACCGCTAGCAGCGCCTGGCCACAAGGCCTGCTCGAACGTCTGCGCGCCTTTGCCGGCGGCACCCGTCTCGACGCGCACGCCGTTGCCGTACTGGACACTGAAGTCGGTCTGCATATCGCCACCGCAATCAACACCCTGCTGCACGACAGCGCCATTGCCAGCGGCGCGATTCATGCGATCGGAAGCCACGGCCAGACGGTCGCACACGCACCTGGTGAAATACCGCCGACGACCCTGCAGCTTGGCGACGCAAACGTGATTGCGGAAGCGACCGGGATCAGGACCATCAATGACTTCCGCCGGCGCGACGTTGCAGCCGGCGGCCAGGGAGCCCCGCTGGCTCCGGCATTCCACGCCGCGACCTTGCGTGATGCGGACGAGGACCGGGTTGTGCTGAACCTGGGCGGGATCGCCAATATCACCGTGCTCCCGGCCGACCTCGCTGCGCCGGTCATCGGTTTCGACACCGGCCCGGCCAACTGCCTGATGGATTACTGGGCCTCCCATCACCTGGACCAGGCCTACGATCAGGCCGGAGCATGGGCCGCTGGCGGAACCGTCGATGCACAGCTCCTGCAACGCCTGCTGGACGATCCGTACTTCGACCTGTCGCCGCCGAAGAGCACCGGTACCCAGTATTTTTCCCCGGCCTGGCTGCAGCGCCGGCTCACCGGGTCAGCGGCCCGTCCTGAGGATGTGCAGGCGACGCTTCTTGCGCTTACCGCCGAAAGTGTGGCTGCGGCGGTCACCCGGTTCGCGCCATCGGCCGTTCGGATCCTGGTATGCGGTGGCGGCGTGCACAACACCGCACTGATGCGCTACTTGGCGCGTACGCTGAACCGCCCGGTCGAGTCCAGTGCCGCGTACGGGATCGACCCGGACTGGATGGAGGCCATGGCGTTTGCGTGGCTGGCGATGCGCACCTGTGAAGGACTGGCGGGCAACCTGCCTTCCGTGACTGCGGCCGCGGGCGAACGCATCCTGGGTGCCATCCATCCCGCCTGACTGCATCGCAGGCACCTTCGTCCAGTTTCAGTTTTCGCCGAGAAATGCCTTCAGGTGTGCCTCGACACTGCGCGCCAGCGCATGCAGTTCGTAGCCACCCTCGAGCGTCGACACGATCCTGCCCTGCGCCGACTGGTCGGCCTGTTCACATAAACGCCGCGTTATCCAGGAGTAATCCGCGTCGACCAGGTTCATACCCGCCATGTCATCGGCCTGGTGGGCATCGAAGCCGGCCGAAACCAGGATCAGCTGCGGCGCGAAATCGCTCAGACGCGGCAGCCAGTGCTCTTGAACAGCCTGACGAAACTCAGCGCTACCACTGCCGGCGGGCAACGGAGCATTGACCACGTTCGCTGCAGTACTGTCGAACCCCGAGTGCGGATAGAAGGGATGCTGAAAGGTCGAGCAGAACAGCACACGCGAATCGTCGGCGACGATGTCCTCGGTGCCATTGCCATGGTGGACGTCGAAATCGACGATCGCGACCCGTTCCAGATCGTGCCGAAGCAGCGCATGGTAGGCACCGACCGCAACGTTGTTGAACAGGCAGAAACCCATCGCCCGATTGCGTTCGGCATGGTGACCCGGCGGTCGCACCGCACAGAACACCTGGCGTGCTCGCCCCTGCATGACCAGGTCAACCCCCAGAGCCACCGCACCGGCAGCACGCAAGGCGGCCCGCAGCGAATGTGGGTTCATGGCCGTTTCGCCATCGATCCAGGTCAGACCTTCGTCAGGGGAAGTGGCAAACACCCGCTCCACGTAGGCCAGGTCGTGCACGGTTTCGAGCATATCGCGATCGGCCAGCGGGGCATCGAAGTGTTGCAGCACCATGTCGAGACCGCTGGCGATCAGGCGATCGCTGATTGCGGTCAGTCGCGCCGGCTGTTCCGGGTGATGCGCCCCCATTTCGTGCAGCTGACAATCGTAATGCGAGATCAATGCAATCGACATGATGCCCTCCTAAAGTTCTACCGATATTGCCGAAACCATTGTTGCGGTGCAACATAGGCATGTAACCGGGTCATTCATTTGCGACACGAGGCAGTACGTCCGACATGAAGAAGCACTACCTGAACAAAGTTTTCGAACCTCAATCGGTGGCCATCGTCGGCGCTTCGGAGCGCGAGACTTCGGTCGGTGCGCAGGTGTTGCGCAACATGCGCGAGGGCGGCTTCAGCGGCGTGATCTACCCGGTCAATCCCAAGCACGCCACCATCCAGGGGCTGACCGCCTACCCGTCGATCAGCGCCATCGATCATCCCATCGATCTCGTCGTCATCGCCATACCGGCCCAGCACATCCCCGGAGTACTGCGCGAATGCGGCGAGCACGGTGTCGGCGCAGCGGTGGTCCTGTCGGCCGGCTTTGCCGAAATTGGCAAACGCGGCCAGGCTCTACAGAACGAAATCGTCGACATCGCGCGCACCAACAATGTGCCGCTGGTTGGACCCAACTGTCTCGGTGTGATCCGTCCCCGCGTCGGCCTGAATGCCACGTTCGCCAAGAGTTCCGTCAAGTCGGGCAAAGTGGCACTGGTCGCGCAATCGGGTGCATTCTGCACAGCCCTGCTCGACTGGGCCGACTCGAACGGCTATGGATTCTCGGCCGTGGCATCGCTTGGCGCCACCGCCGACATCGGTTTCGGTGACGTCCTCGATTATCTCGCTGTCGACCCGGAGACCACGAGCATCCTTCTGTACGTGGAAGGCGTCTCCGATGCGCGTTCGTTCATGAGCGGACTGCGGGTCGCCGCACGCCTCAAGCCTGTCATCGTCGTCAAATCCGGGCGCAACGAGAGCGGCACGCGTGCCGCGGTATCCCATACCGGCGCCCTGGTCGGCAGCGACGACGTGTTCGACGCAGCCGTGCAACGCGCCGGTGCAGTCCGGGTACAGACGGTCAACCAGCTGTTTGCCGCAGCCCAGACGCTGGCATCCAACACCCGGGTCGAAGGCCCGGGCCTGGCGATCGTGACCAACGGCGGTGGCCCCGGTGTGATGGCCGCGGATCGTGCAAGCGATCTGCAGGTGCCACTGGCGGAACTCGCGCCGGAGACCATCGACAAGCTCAGCAAGGTGTTGCCGGCGCATTGGTCGCACAGTGACCCGGTCGACATCCTTGGCGACGCCGACAGTTCACGTTACCGTGCCGCTACCGAGATCGTACTCGCGGACAAGAAAGTCGATGGCCTGCTGGTGTTGCTTACCCCGCAGGCAATGACCGACCCGACAGCCTGTGCCGATGGCGTGATCGAGGCCGCGAGAGATTGCAACCCGGGCGGCAAACCCGTGCTCGCCTGCTGGATGGGCGAAAACCTGGTCAACCAAGGTCGCGCCCGGTTCGCTGCCGCCGGTATACCCCACTTCACGAGCCCGGAAGGCGGTGTCGACGCCTTCGGCTACCTGGCCTGTTACCGGCGTAACCAGAAGGCCCTGCTACAAGCCCCGACTCCGTTGTCCAAGCACCGTGAGCCAGATGTCGCCGGTGCCCGACTGATCATCGAACATGCACTCGGCGAACGGCGATACACGCTGAGCAACACCGAGGCCAAGGCGGTGCTGCGCGCATTCCATATCCCGATCTCACCGAGCATCAACGTCACGTCGGCCGGGGATGCGCTGATCGCGGCCGAGAGCGTGGGCCTGCCGGTCGCCATGAAGATCAATTCGCCCGACATCACCCACAAATCCGATGTCGGCGGTGTGCGCCTGAATATCCGTGAACCGCACTCGGTGCGCACGGCGTTTCGCGAAATGACCGAAAGCGTGCGCTCGGCCTACCCGAATGCCCAGGTTTCCGGCGTGACCATCGAACCCATGCTGGAGCGGCCTCATGCCCGCGAGATAATGATCGGTATCGCGCACGACCCGGTTTTCGGACCGGTGATCAGCTTCGGTGCCGGCGGAACCGCGGTCGAGATCTTCGCCGACAGCCAGGTCGCATTGCCACCACTCAACGAATACCTCAGTCGCGAACTGATCCGGGGCACGCGCGCCGCACGCTACCTGAAGCGCTTCCGCAACCTGCCGGAGGCCGACATCGCCAAGCTGACCGACGCGCTGCAGCGCATCTCCGAGATCGCCTGCGAACTTCCCGAGGTCCAGGAACTGGACATCAATCCACTGCTGGTGGACGAGAACGGCGTGGTGGCCGTCGACGCGCGCATCGTCGTCGCCCCGCCGCAGACCAGCACTGCGCACTACGGCCACATGGCGATCCACCCCTATCCGCCGGAACTGGAAACGACCTGGCAACTGCCCGACGGGACTGATGTTGCGGTTCGCCCGATCCGGCCGGAGGACGCTGAGATC
>JAGRHE010000131.1:2537-7691 GCA_020445165.1 Gammaproteobacteria bacterium | reverse complement strand
GCATCAATGCCCGCGTCTCGTCGTGGGAAGCGCCTGCACTCAAGGCATAGGCCAGCTCGTCCGGCGCGAAGTAGTTCGGATCGAGCGACGGTGTCAGCAGCCAGTACGGGACGCTGTCGTAGTTCTCGACCGAGATCCACACCGCCTGCACCCAGCGGCTGACCAAGTCGACACCGAGCACGCGGCTGGCCTCGTCGTTGTCCAGCACGGCCACCCGGACGCGCAGATCGTCGTCCTGCTGGGTGTGCGCCTGCATGGCGATCTCGTGCAGGTCGAGCGGTTGGGCGAGCTCGTGCGGCGCGAGCGTGCTGCAGCCACCGGCAACCAGCAGCATGACGGCCGCGGCGAGCATGGCGGCGAAGCGGAGCCGGATCTCAGCGCGCATCACGGCGGTCCGTTTCAGTCGCAACCTGGCGGCCTGCGAGATCATTGGCGACGTGGCGCACAACTGCCTCCCACAGGCGGTCGCGTACCGGGTCCGTCATCTGCCCGCTGTCCACAGGCAAGGCGACCGACCAGTGATCGGCATCGACGTATCCGAGCAAAGCGGCACCGGGGATCACCTGGTCCTGGGGCAGCAACACGCCATCGTTTCGGCCGGCGATGCGGCGCAACTGGTGATGCGACAGCGCCAGTAAGGGGTTCACGTGCTCGTCCGAAGGTAGGGTCACCAGGGAATAGTAACGCGGCGCGGCCGGAAGGCGGTGACTGACGATCCAGGACTGGCGCACGTCTGGACGCATACTGTGCAGCGCATCGCCATCACCGGGGCCGCAGTGCGCACCGGGCAAGAAACGTAGCAGGGCCAGCGAACCGGCGCCGTATTCGTCGGCCAGGGGCGAGCCACCGATCGATCCGGCGATGCTGACCACGGCGTCGATGCGTGCAGCCAGGTCCGGCTCGCTGACGACTGCCTCGAGGATGTCGGATGCCCCCTTCGAATAACCGATCAGGATCAGACGACGTCGGTCGTCGGCCGTGTCAACTGTCCGCAATGCGGCAGCGATCATCTGTGCGTTGTGCGCGGTACCCGACAGACCATCGACGTGGATCTCGCTGACGGCATAGCCCAGTTGCGCCAGCCGTCGATGCGGCAGTCGCGCTGGATCGAACAGTCCTTCCAGGCAGTCCCACGCGATACCGAGCACAACGATCACGTGCACATCAGCGGGGCCGGGCGACGCACGCGAAACAGGCACCGACAGCGCGGGTTCGGCGCCGACCCGCACCAGCAGCCGGTCGCAGCCGAACGTCCCGCCATCCGGCGCAGCCGATGCAGGCATCAAGTCACACAGCTGCCGGCGGAAAGCGGCACGCTGGTCGTCGATGTCGGCGCGCGCGCCGGGCGGCAGGATGCTTACCGTAGCGGCCCCGGGCGGGTCGGCCGGCGGTCGGCTCGCGCAGGCGCCGAGCAGGATGGCTGCAACCAGCATTGCCGCTACGCGGTAACGTCGCACTCCCCCAGTCAACCGACCCGATCTCGACGTCATGCGAGCCTTCTCTCATGCAGAGCGACATGCGACCCCAAACGCCTGTGGCCCGCCATCGGTGCGACTACTCGGCCGCCTGTTTGGCACGCTGTTTCAGCTCGGCCATCCAGCTCGCGTAATCGGCGGGCAGCGGGGTCACGGACCCCGTGTCGACCCAGTCGTGGTCGCGCGCCTCGTCCGCGATCGCCTGCAGGCGCTGTGCGTCGAGCGGATGGCTGTTGAAGATCGCGGGTGGCTCGGCCGAACCGGCAGTGCGACGTTCGTTCTGGATCACCTTGAACAGGTCACCGGCCCCGGCCACATGACCATACAGGCCGTGCACGGCAGCCAGTGCCGCACGGTCGGCCGCGCGCTCCATGTCGCGGTTGAAACGCAGTTGGGTGTAGATGCCGGCCTTGCCGAGCGCAGCCAGGTTGGGATCACCGAACAAGAGGCCGGCGACGACCTGGATCGCAGCACCTCGTCCGATGCCCACGATCGGATCACGGTGCTCGACATGTGCCATCTCGTGCGCAATCAGCATGGCCAGCGCATTCTCGTTGGGCAGCTTCTCGATCAGGCCGCGAAAAAGCAGCACGTTGCCACCCAGGGTCGCGAAGGCGTTGAACGTCTCCGATCCGCTGACGTGCACGGTCACGCGCATGTCCGCAGGCAGTTCCAGAGCGCTGCCGACACGCTCGGCAAGCCCGTCGACATAATGCTGCAGTCCCTCGCCGGCGTCGCTGCTCAACATACCATCGGGCACCATGCCAATCTCGTGCTCGAACGGCACCAGCCGTGCGAGGCGACCGCCGAACTCACCGAACAGCCAGGCTGCGACCAGCAGCAGCAACACGGCACCGCCCGCCAGCACAAAGAATTCCTTCAACGGATGGCGATCGCTGGTGTTGATGCCTTCCGGCAGCTGCGGATTGCTGTATTTCACGGATTTCGTCGATCGATCAGCGCAGTGCCGTAGGCCAGCACCTCGATGCTGCCGATGGTCTGGCCGGCACCCTTGGAGATCGATGCGGTTTCGTACTTGATGTTGAACACCATGCCGGCACCGAGCGCCTCTGCCTGCTCCTTCATGCGCAGCAGTGCCTCGCGCCGCGCGCGGTCCAGCAGTGACTCGTAGGCGGTTACCGGCCCGCCGAACAGGTTGCGCAACGCAGCCAGGAAGCGTTTGAAATAGTCGACCGAGATCACCACGCTGCCGATCACCAGGGCCTGATCGTATTCAGGCTGCATCGGTGGCGTGCGCGCGGCAATCGCCGGCAACGCGTTCAGACGTGCCTCGCGCTCGCGGATCGATCGGTAGTGTCGCTTTTCAGCCCATTGACCCACGCCATAGCCCAGGGCCAGCAGCACCAGGAACAGGATCAGGTCGTACATCGGATCACTCCAGGCGCACCGCGGTGCCGTAGACGTAGATCTCGGCCGCCCCCTGGGCGATGCTCGACGTGGAGAAGCGCACGTTCAGGATCGCGTTGGCGCCGACCGCCTCGGCCTGCTGCCGCAGTCGGTCCATCGCCTCCTCGCGTGATTCCTGTAGTAGCTCGGTATAGCCCTTGAGCTCACCGCCGAAGATGTTCTTCAGGCCGGCCATGATGTCGCGCCCGACATGCTTGGCACGCACCGAACTGCCCTGCACCAGGCCGAGGTGTTCGACCACGCGTCGTCCCGGTATCAATTCCATATTGCTGATCAACATGCCGGATTCCTTTCATCCTCTGGCTGAGTTGTTCGGGTCGACACCGTCAGCATGTCTTCCCGTTGGGGATGACGCTACGCCGCAGCATCATCGAACCGGAACAGGAAGACGCTGAACAGCTGCGCATCATCCACCCAGACGGCCTGGCGCGCGAACCCGGCCCGCGCAGCCAGTTCGGTGAAACCCTCCACCGTGTACTTGTACGAGTTCTCGGTATGGATCGATTCGCCGGGGGCGAACGCGAACGTCTGGCCTTCCACCGTCACCTGCTGCCGGCTGCGGCTGACCAGGTGCATCTCGATGCGTCCCAGTGACGGATTGTAGAAGGCGTAGTGGTCGAAGGCATCCGGGTCGACGTCGCTGGCCAGTTCGTTGCGGATGCGATGCAGCAGGTTGCGGTTGAACTCGGCGGTCACACCGGCGGCGTCATCGTAGGCGGCATTCAGCACGTCGACCGGCTTCTTCAGGTCGACGCCGATCAGCAGCTGGCCACCGACATCGACCATTTCACCGATATCGCGCATCAGGCGGACCGAATCGTCGGGATCGAAATTCCCGATGCTGGAACCGGGAAAGAAAGCGACCTTGCGTGACACGCCCTCGCAGGCTGGAATCGCCAGGCCATTGCTGAAGTCCACGCAGGCGGCATGCACCTCGAGCCAGGGGTAGTCGCGCGCCAGGGTCGCGGTCGAACTGAGCAGGAACTCCTTGGAGATGTCGACCCCGATATAGCCGCTCGGCCGCAGCTCCTCGAGCAACAGGCGCACCTTGCGGCTGGCGCCGCTACCCAGCTCGATCAGCATGCACTCGGCACCGACCAGGCGCGCAAGATCGGGCAGGGCCTGGCGCAAGATCCCAACCTCGGTACGTGTCTGGTAATACTCGGGCAACTCGCAGATCCGGTCGAACAGTTCGGAACCGCGCGCGTCGTAGAAGAACTTGGCCGGAATCGACCGGGTCGGCGCTGCCAGGCCGGACAACACCTCGGCACGCAGATCCGCCCTGCCCGGATGGGCATCGTAGAAACGGACATCGCTTGCCTTCATCGTTCCTCCGCAATACCTGGACCGGCGAATCCGACGCCGTCTCCAGGATGCAACATCGACCGTCGCGCGCGGCCACCTGCACCCAAGGCTGTGTTCGATCCGGCGTCCGACATCGGCCAGGTACGGACCACCGCGCGCGTCCTGGTCGGACAGGCCCGGACACCGGTCCGGGCGGACACGCCAACCCGACAGCAGGCGCCGAGATTGATAAACTGTCACATTCGACAGAGACCGCCGACGCTGGCCGCATAATGGCGACGGGATTGCGTAAGCGCAAGGCGACGCGCGGCACACTGCGGTAAACAGACACAGTTCTGGCACATGCGGCTGCCGGCCAGGATCGGCCGGCCCGTTGATTCACGGAAACCATGACCGAATACGCCCTCATACTGGTTAGCACCGTCCTGGTGAACAACTTCGTCCTGGTGAAGTTCCTTGGCCTGTGTCCATTCATGGGCGTGTCGCGCAAGCTGGAAACGGCGATGGGCATGGGACTGGCAACGACCTTCGTCCTGACCCTGTCATCGGTATGCAGTTACCTGGTCAACGAGTACCTGTTGATCCCCCTCGGTGTGGAGTACCTGCGTACGATCGCCTTCATCCTGGTCATTGCCGTTGTCGTGCAGTTCACCGAGATGGTCATGCACAAGACCAGCCCCCTGCTGTACCAGGTGCTGGGGATCTTTCTGCCACTGATCACGACCAACTGTGCCGTGCTCGGGGTTGCGCTGCTCAACATCCAGGAGCAGCACAGTTTCGTCGAGTCGGCGCTGTACGGCTTCGGTGCCGCAGTCGGGTTCTCACTGGTGCTGGTGCTGTTCGCCGCGGTGCGCGAGCGCGTCGCCGTGGCCGATGTACCGGAACCCTTCCAGGGCAACGCGATCGCCCTGATCACGGCCGGCCTGATGTCGATGGCATTCATGGG
>JAGRHE010000131.1:0-2517 GCA_020445165.1 Gammaproteobacteria bacterium | reverse complement strand
TCGCCGGGCTGGTCAGCGGGTGAGCGGGGAATGATCAACGCGATCCTGACCATCGCCGGCCTGGCCTCGCTGTTCGGGCTGTTGCTCGGCTACGCGGCGATCCGTTTCCGCGTCGAAGGCGATCCGATCGCCGACCAGATCGACGCCCTGCTGCCACAGACCCAGTGCGGACAGTGCAGCTATGCTGGCTGCCGTCCCTACGCCGAGGCCATCGCCGCCGGCGAGGCCGAGATCAACCGGTGTCCGCCGGGCGGCGAAACGACCATGATCGCGCTGGCCGAGCTGCTCGGGCGCGATCCGGTTCCACTGGCCGACGAAGAGGCCGCCGAGAAACCGAAATCGGTCGCCTACATCGTCGAGGCCGAGTGCATCGGCTGCACCCTGTGCATCCAGGCCTGCCCGGTCGACGCGATCATGGGTGCCGCCAAACAGATGCATACCGTGATCGCCGAGGAGTGCACGGGCTGTGAACTGTGCCTGCCGCCCTGCCCGGTCGAATGTATCCACATGCACCCGCTGGAAGCGACACCGCAGACCTGGCGCTGGCCCTCGCCGGCAGAGCGCACCGGCAAGGAGGCGGCACATGGCTGAGCTGCAACCGGTCGGGCATTTTCACGGTGGCCTGCACCTGGACGACCACAAGGCAGAATCCAACGCTACGCCGATCCAGGACGTTGCCGTGCCAGAGCGGCTGGTGCTGCCCCTGCAGCAGCACATCGGGTCCCCAGCTGAAGCGGTGATCCGGCCGGGTGACCGGGTGCTCAAGGGGCAAGTGATTGCGCGCGCCACCGACTATGTCAGTGCGCCGATACATGCGCCCACGTCGGGCACCGTGGTCGACATCAGCCGTCGACCGATACCGCATCCGTCGGGCCTGGATGATCTGTGCATCACGCTCGAAGCCGATGGCGAGGACCGCTGGGACACCCTGCCGGCGCCGATCAGGGACTGGCGGAACAGCGATCCCGCCGACCTGCGCGAGCGCATCCGCTGGGCCGGCATCGTCGGCCTTGGCGGTGCGGCATTCCCGACCGCGGTGAAGACCAATGTCAGCGGTCAGCGGCGCATCGAAACCCTGGTCGTCAACGCCGCCGAGTGCGAACCCTACATCACCTGCGACGACCGCCTGATGCGCGAACAGGCCGGCGATATCGTCGACGGGATCGCGATCACGCGCCAACTGGTCGGTGCTGCACGTTGCCTGATCGGGATCGAAGACAACAAGCCCGAGGCGGCACAGGCCCTGCGCGATGCACTCGCTGCCGCCGGAGACGCTGACACCGATATCGTCGTCGTGCCCAGCGTTTATCCCAGCGGTGGCGAACGCCAGCTGATCAAGCTATTGACCGACAGGGAGGTACCGTCGCACGGGCTGCCTGCCGCGATCGGGGTGATCTGCCAAAACGTCGCAACCATGGCCGCGGTCGCCGATGCCGTGCTGCGCGGTCAACCATTGATCTCACGCGTGGTCACGGCCACCGGCACCGGCATCAACAGGCCCGGCAATTTCCGGGTGCGTTTCGGAACCCCGGCGAATGCCGTGATCGAGGCCGCCGGCGGTCGCAGCGACAAGTTCGGCAAACTGATTCTCGGCGGACCGATGATGGGTTTCACGCTGCACGACGCACAGGTGCCGGTGACCAAGGCCGGCAACTGCCTGCTCGCACCCGGCAGCGACGAACTGCCCGCAGCGCAGGCCGAACGCCCCTGTATCCGCTGCGGCGAATGTGCCCGCGTCTGCCCGGCGCAACTCCTGCCGCAACAGCTCTATTGGCAGGCACGCGCGCACGATTTCGACAAGGTGCAGGACTACCACCTGTTCGACTGCATCGAATGCGGCTGCTGCAGTTATGTATGTCCGGCACACATTCCGCTGGTCCATTACTACCGCTTCGCCAAGACCGAGATCTGGACCCAGGAACGCGAACGCGACAAATCCGACATCGCACGTCGCCGGCACGAGGCGCGCCAGGCACGCATCGCGCGTCTCGATGCCGATCGCAAGGCGCGCCTGCGTCAGAAGAAGGAAGCGCTCGAGAAGAAACCGGCCGCCGCCGGCAGTGATCCGAAAAAGGCCGCCATCGAGGCGGCAATGAAACGCGTCGCGGCCAAGAAGGCCGCACAGCAGCCACCCTCTGACCAGCCGGCCAGCGAATGAACACGATGACCACCCGAACCAGTTCGCCGCATGTCAGCGGCTCGCAGAGCGTCACCCGGCTGATGGGCCTGGTGCTGATCGCGCTGCTGCCCGGCACGGCGGCGATGTTCTGGTATTTCGGCTGGGGTGTGCTGATCAACATCGCGCTGGCCATAACCTGCGCGGTGGTTGCCGAGGCGGCCGTGCTGCGCCTGCGCGCGCGACCGATCGGCCCGACCCTGATCGACCTGAGCGCCGTGCTCACCGGCTGGTTGCTTGCACTTGCCTTGCCGCCGCTGCTGCCCTGGTGGCAGACCGTGCTCGGCAGCGCGTTCGCCATCGTCGTCGCCAAGCAGCTGTTCGGCGGCATCGGATTCAAC
>JAGRHE010000130.1 GCA_020445165.1 Gammaproteobacteria bacterium | reverse complement strand
ACAAGGACATCATTCTGCGTTGGTTCTTCCGTTTCATGCCGGGTGAGCGAGGACTGGCCGACGTGGTCTGGCTCGAGGTCGACAAGCAGATCGCCAACTACGTGCGCGGCAAGTTCTGGGAAATCATCATCGTTTGGGCGGCCACCTTGATGGCGTTCACCTATTTTGAACTGCAGTACGCGATGCTGTTGTCGGTACTGGTCGGACTGTCGGTCGTGATTCCCTACGTCGGTGCCACCGTAGTCACCTTTCCGGTGGTCATGGTGGCCTGGTTCCAGTGGGGTTGGGGTCCGGATTTCCTCTGGGTCACGGTCGCCTACCTGGTGATCCAGGCACTCGATGGCAACGTGCTGGTGCCGCTGTTGTTCGGCGAGGTGGTCAGTCTGCATCCGATCGCGATCATCGTCGCGATCCTGGTGTTCGGTGGGCTGTGGGGTTTCTGGGGTGTGTTCTTCGCGATCCCGCTGGCCACGCTGGTCAATGCCGTGCTGCGCGCCTGGCCGTCGAGGAAGATGACACCCAGAGCGGCCTAGGGGCTGCCGCCGGCAACCCCCGGAACGGCAAGAATCAGCTCTTGGTCGTCTTGAAGCCGAACGGCGCGTAGGCCGGGCACCAGCCGATTGCGGCGGTGAACAGCGGAACGATGCCGATCGCTCCCAGCCAGTTCTGGGTCATGTATCCCCAGGCGAGGAGGGCGACGCCGATGACGATACGGATCACACGGTCGATACTGCCGACGTTCTTGGTCATGTTATTGCTCCTGAAATTCGCTGATATGACTTCGACGCGATCAGGATAGGTTGCGGCGCTTCGGCCGTCAGTGACTTAATCACATTGCTGCCGGAAGTCGTGCAGGCCAACGATGTCGGATATATCGATCTTGCCGCGGCTCAGGACAACCAGTCCCCGCTGCTCGAGATCTTTCAACAGCCGGCTGACGACCTCGCGTGAGGTGCCCAGGTCGGCGGCGATCTGGCCGTGTGTCGTATGCAACGTCGCATCGTGCAGTTCGACGTGGTTGCTCAGATAGTCCGCGAGGCGCATGTCCATGCGTCGGAATGCCACTTCTTCGACCAGGCCGATGACGTCAGCGAGGCGTGCGGCCAGCAGGCCCCACAGGAAATTCCTCCAGACCTCGTGCATGCGTGTCCATTCGATCACCCGCGGTGCCGGTATCAGGATGGCGTCGAGGTCGCGTTCCACGGTGGCATCGGCCGGAAAGCTGCGGCGGCTGAGCAGGCAGGATGCGGTGAGGATGCAGCATTCACCGGGTTCGATCCGATACAGCGTGATCTCGCGTCCGGATGCGGCCAGTTTGTAAACACGCGCACTGCCAGCCGTGACCAGCGCCAGTCGTTCGCAATGATCGCCCGGGCTGCAGATGGCCTGGCCGGCCTTGAGTGTCGCCGCACTGGCATTGGCAGCGAGTTGATCGAGAAAGGCAGTGTCTGCGGCGAGTTCCGGGTACAGCTCAGCCAGGGTCGCAGCTTGCCGGGCGTTAAGCATGGGGTTTCAGATAACCACCTGCGAAAAGTCGTAGTCCATGTTCTCCAGCGGACGCTGGATGAAGTTCCCCTGCAGGAAATCCGCGCCCGACGACCAGTGCAGATCGATGCTGCGTGGATCGTCGATATTCGACACGATGACCTTTGCGGAGGCATCGTGTGCCTGGCGAATCACGCTGCTGATGACATGCCGGTCGGCCTTCAACAGGCGTGGAGCGATGTTGATGTAGTTCGCCTGCAGGAAGCGCAGCACCTTGAATGCAGCATCTTTTTCCGGGAAGCGTGACAGGGACACCTCGACATCGAGTTCACGCAGCGCCCGGATGTTCTGCTGCGCCGCCTTCAGGTTCTGTGACAGGTCCGGCAGGCGGAAATCGAGCACCAGTCCGGTGCCGACCATCTGCTTGGCGCGCAGGCGACCGAGCAGCCATGCCGGTGTGTCGGTATTGAGTGCACTGTGTACCGATTGGTGGACGAAGATCCGGGTCCGCCGACCCGACTCGCGGCGTTGTTTCAGAATGGCGATTCCGCGCTCGAGGATCCAATTGTCCAGGTCGGAACAGACCCCGGCCTGTTCCGCCGCGTCGAGCAACGCGCGGTCGCCGACCAGGTCACCGCGGGCATTTTCGATCCGCAACACGACCTCATAGGTTTCGCTGCCTCGGGTCTGCAGATCGAGCAACGGTTGGTACTGGATGACGAAGCTGTCATCGCGGATCGCCGCTCTGACGCGTTGCGGCAGGTCGTCGTCGGCTGGTAGCGGCTCTGTCGAGTCTGCCGTGACATCGGATTCGCTGTGGACGCTGACGCCGCCGTGGGCGAGGGCATCTTCGCATGCAACCTTGGCGCGTGCGATCGTGCCGTTGGCATTTTCCACCTGGCCATCGATCAGGCAAAGGCCGACGCAAACGCCCTGCTGGGCGGTGCCGTCACCACTGCGTTTGATCACCCGCTCACGGATCCGCTCGCCAAGTTCGGCCAAAGCCGCTTCGGTTTCGCGTCGCGCCAGTATGCCAAACGAGTGGTCGTCGATCCGGGCCGCGACGTCGGTCTCTCGCAGCTGCGAGGCGATCAGCCCACCGAATTCGGACATCAGGTGGTCGATGCCGCCAACGCCGATACTCGGCATCAACTGCTCCAGTCCCTCGGGCTGAATCAGCAGCACAGCGGAGGGCTGTTCCTTGTTGCCGTCATCGATGGCGCCGGCCACGCGATCCAGAAAATGCTGGCGCGAGAACAGCCCGGTCACACGGTCATGTTTCGGCCGCTGACCGGTTGCACTCATCAACTGTCGGGCGCGGCGGATACGGGTCTGGACAACGCCAAGCAGGTGCTTGGGCCTGATCGGCTTGGCAACGAAATCGTCCCCGCCGACGCTCAGCGCATCGAGTTGCTTGTCGGTATTCTGTTCGCCGGACAGGAACACGATCGGGATGGTGACGAATTCCTGGTGGTCACGGATGATCGTGGTCAGCTCGATGCCGTTCACCTCCGGCATGTAGATATCCATGAGGATCAGATCCGGAAGAAACTCGCGCAGGCTCTCGATGACCTTGATCGGTTCGGTGACCTGCACCACCTCAATTCCTGCCTTGCGCAATATCGAACCGGCGAAGTCCGCTTGGGTCGGGTCATCCTCGACCAGCAGCACCCGGTAAGGGTCGGATGGCGGGGGGCTGGCCATACCGCGAATACGTGTCGCAACCGATTTCGCGTCCAGCGGCGCGACCAGGTAGCCGTCACCACCGGCACGAATCGCGTCGACACGAAGCTGCAGCGCGGTGGAGCGACTCACGAAAATCAGCGGGATATCGACCGACATGTGGCTGCGCAGGCGAACGAGTTCATCGGACAGCGGCGTCATCGACGGCAGCATCGCCGTATCGGCGACGATGACCTTCGGTGGTCGCGCGCTCAGGCGGTTGAGCAGGGCCTGGGTGTCCTGGTAGGTCTGCACCTCGCATCCCTGCTTACGCAAAGCGTCCACGATCTCGCCGGTCGGGCCCTGTTCGTCGCCCAACACGAAGATACCGACGCTGCCGGATGCCGAATCGAGGGTCTGCTCGTCAGCGGCGGTAACCTCGGCGGCGGTCTTGAGCGCGCGCACCAGCCCCGAAATGGCGCTGACCTGGGACGGATCGGGAATGATGTCCGAGCCGATGAATGAACTCAGGTAGACCTCGAGCGAAAACACACTTTCGTTGAGCTGGAACAGCGAGTAATCCTTGCTGTACTCGGAAATCTCCTGGACTCGCCCGTAGAGTCCTTCCAGTGCCCTGGGATCCCAGGTGCCGGTCTCGAGTTTCGCCCAGATCTCCTCGATCGCCGCAATGCGTTTCGGGATCTGTTGAATGAACTCGTCGCGTTCGCTTCCCTGGTGGTTGTCCGATTCGCCCGTCGGTGGCGCCATTGCCTGCCGTACCCCGTTTTTTACTTCAGTATTCACCGCATTCCCGCCCGGCTTCGGTCGGGTATGTGCCAACGATATGCTATGTGTCGCGGGTCTGCCACAATGATACATGCCAACGCGCTGTTTCGATTCGACTATTCCCGCTAGTGTGGTGACATCCGCGATTGTGAATCCGCCTGACGCACAACCCTTGCCCGGAAATGACGGCACCCAGTCTGCGGCACCGGCGCTGCAGGCGCTGATCGGTGTCGAGAGTTTCAAGAACAGCGCGCGCCTGGCCGGATTGTGCGGGGGAGCCCTGTTGTTGCTGACCGGGCTGGTTGCCTGGCTGGGGACCGGTGTGACCGGTCTGGACAGTTACTGGCTGTCGTGGGCCGTGGCGCCGGCGCTGGTCGTCGCGTTCGCCGGTCCGCTGGTCGCCAACCAGCTGTTGAGTCGCCGATCGCTGACCCGCTGGCGCCTGGCCCTGGTCGCAGTGATGACACTGAGCAGCACTGCCTGGGCATTCGCCTCGGCGGTTGCCGTGGGCACGAAATCGCCATCGGTCGTGCTGCTGGTGATTGCGTGGCTGGCATTGTCGTTGTCTCTGCTACCCAACCTGTCGTGGATGCCGGGCCTGGTGCTGCAGTTGCTGGTGCAACTGCTGCTCACTGCGGCATTGGCCTACTTTCCGGAATACGGGATCAAGGCCTTCCTGTTGCCGCTGGGTCTGTGGGTGTCGTTGGCGTTTCTGGCCATGACGGCCTCGTACTATGCCCGGCGGGTCGACCAGGCCAGGGGGGACGTCCACTACACGCGCTTCGAGGCGTCGGAGTTGCAGAAACAGCTGCGTGAGGCGGAACAGGCCCTGGAAGGCGCGGAGCAGCAGCGCCTGACCCTCGAAGGGGAACTGTCGGAAATCCTGCACCTGGCCGAAGATGCCAGTCGGGCGAAGACAGAGTTCCTCGCCACAATGAGCCACGAGATCCGCACGCCGCTGAACGGTATCCTGCCGATCCTTGAAATGCTGCTCGACACCCGCCTGCAGCCCGAGCAGGTGCGCATGGTGCGCACTGCGCAGGGTTCTTCGCGGCACCTGCTAAGGATCATCAACGACATCCTGGATTTCGCAAAAGTCGAATCCGGCAAGCTGCAGCTCGAGGCGATCGAGATCGAGGTGCGCGAGCTGGTCGGCGCGGTGGCTGAACTGATGAGTGGCAGCGCCCGCAATCACAACCTGAAGCTGAGTGCGAGCGTGGCTGAGAACGTGCCGCGCGTGGTGCGCGGTGATCCCATACGCCTGCGCCAGGTGTTGATCAACCTGGTCAGCAACGCGATCAAGTTCACCGAGGAGGGAGGCATCCGGATCGAGGTCTCGCGCGGCCAGACCAGCCAGAAAGAGGTGGAGTTGTTGTTTGCGGTTGCTGACACCGGGGTCGGCATGTCACCGGAGACCGCTGATCGCCTGTTCCAGTCGTTCACACAAGCCGACGCCTCGACCACGCGCAAGCACGGCGGAACCGGCCTGGGCCTGGTGATCTGCAAGCGCCTGGTCGAGTTGATGGGCGGCAAGATCGGGGTGCGTTCGTCAATCGGCCAGGGGTCGACATTCTGGTTCCTGGTGCCGCTGCGCAAGTCGGTGATGGAGGTTCCGTCGGCGCGCCGCGACCTGGAAGGTGTGCGCGTGTTGAGCCTGGTCGATGATGCCGAGACGGCTGCCAGGATCTCCGCGATGCTGACTGATTGGGGCATCGTCGAGGAGAGCTGCAACGATCCTTCCGATGCAATGGCCAAGCTGCGTTCCACCGCGATGTTGGGGGCGAGCTGGACTTACGAGCTGCTGTTGATCGATGGTGCCGGCCTGGAACACCGACTGCCGGGCATGCTCGGCGAGATCCGTGACAGCGAGGCTTTGAAACAGGTGCACATCGTGGTGGCGGTGCGTTCCGAAAGCCTGGCTCACAAGTTGAAGCGTGATCACCAGGTGCTGGTCATGGCGGATGGGTTCCGGCCTGAGCCGTTGCGACGCCTGCTGCACCGCCTGTTCGATGTCGAGAGCCAGCACTTCGGCAATGTCGATCTGCGTATCGACGAGGTATACGACGATCTCAACGTATCGATCGGCGATCTGCCTTTCGAGGACACCGTCGAGACGGAACCGGTGCCCACGTTCAGTGGCCGTGTCTTGTTGGTCGAGGACAATCCGGTCAACATGGGAGTGGTGCGCAAGGCATTGTCGAAGTTCGGACTCGACTGCGAAGTTGCTGTTGATGGGCGTGATGCGCTGAGCCGGTTTGGATCGGAGGCGTTCAGCATGATTTTCATGGACTGCCAGATGCCGGTAATGGATGGTTTCGAGGCGACCGGTCGCATTCGTGCGCTGGAGGCAGAGCGCGGCCTGCCGGCGACGCCGATCATCGCGATGACAGCGAATGCAATGGCCGGTGATCGGGAGCGATGCATTGCCGCCGGCATGGACGATTATCTTGCCAAGCCGGTCGCACTCGACCAGCTGAAGAACTGTATCGGTGAATGGATCGACAGACGCGGCGACATCCGGTCGACAGCATCACGTCCCGGTGAAATGCCGGACATGTCTCAACCCAAGGAGTTGCCAGCCGTGTTGGATCAAGCAGTTCTGCAGGAGTTACGGGATATCATGGAGGAAGACTACACCAGCCTGCTCGGCACCTTCCTGCGCAACGCGCCACAACTGATGACCCAGTTGCGTGAGGCTATTGCACGCGACGATGTCGCGGCCATGGTCAACCCGGTGCATTCGCTCAAGTCGAGCAGCGCAAACGTCGGTGCCCTGCATCTGTCGGAAAAGGCACGTGACATGGAAAAGCTGGCCCGGGCGGGCGATTACAGTGCGGCAAAACGCGCATTCGTGGGGGTGGAAGAGGCTTTTGCCGATGCCGAGCGCGCACTGCAGGAGCACGTCGCTGCCCAGGCACCTGGCTGATCGAAGACCGGCACGATCGCTTCTGGCTGGTCCGGACTGCTCTCGCGGCAGTCCCGAATCACAGGATCTCGGACGCGAAATCGGCCAGCCTCGAACGTTCGCCACGCAGCAGCGTGATGTGGCCACCGTGCGGCCAGTTCTTGAACCGGTCGACGACGTAGGTGAGTCCGGAGGTGGTTTCGGTCAGGTACGGCGTGTCGATCTGCGCAACGTTGCCCAGGCAGACGATCTTGGTGCCGGGTCCGGCGCGCGTGATCAAGGTCTTCATCTGCTTGGCGGTCAGGTTCTGCGCCTCATCGAGAATGATGTACTTGTTCAGGAAGGTGCGCCCGCGCATGAAGTTCAGCGAATGGATGCGAATGCGCGAGCGCAACAGGTCGTCGGTTGCGGCACGGCCCCATTCGCCACCCTCGGTCTGCGTCAGGACCTCGAGGTTGTCCATCAGTGCCCCCATCCAGGGAGTCATCTTTTCTTCTTCGGTACCCGGCAGAAAACCAATGTCTTCGCCGACCGGAACCGTCACCCGTGTCATGATGATTTCGCGGAATCGGTTCTGGTCGAGTACCTGTGACAGGCCCGCGGCGAGCGCCAGCAGGGTCTTGCCTGTGCCGGCAGTGCCGAGCAGCGACACGAAATCGATCTCGGGATCCATCAGCAGGTTAAGGGCGAAGTTCTGCTCGCGGTTGCGTGCGCTGATGCCCCAGACCGCGTGCTTACTCGAGCGATAGTCGTTGACCAGTTCGATCAACACGCCATCTTCGCCGCGTTCGCGCACGATCGCCTCGAACGGCTGATCACCGTCCATGTAAAGGCACTCGTTTACCGTCCATGCGTCGGTGTCGGGGCCGCGTACCCGGTAGTAGGTGTGGCCGTGCCCCTGCCAGGAG
>JAGRHE010000012.1 GCA_020445165.1 Gammaproteobacteria bacterium | reverse complement strand
CGGCAAGGTGGCCGCTGGGCCTGCCGAAGAGGCCGGCATGCGGCGTGGTGATATCGTCCTGATGTTCGATGGTGTCGATGTCCGTAATGCCCGCCACCTGCGTGAACTGATCGAGCAGGCGGGTGACAAGCGCACCGTGGCGGTGCTGGTCAAGCGTGGCGACAGCCCGATGTTCATGGCGCTGCGGCTGCGTGACTGACGGCGGCGGCGAAGCCGTTCTGTACTACCGCGACGGCTGCCACCTCTGCGAGGAGTTGGCAGCCGTCCTGTTTCGCGGCTGGCCTGAACACGCGGCAGCGGTGCAGTGGCGCGACGTGGACAGCGATCCGGCCTGGCGCGAGACGTACGGCCTGCGGGTGCCGGTACTGCTTATCGGGGAACGCCTGGTGTGCGAATTCCGGCCTGATATCCGGCGTCTTTCCGAGTGTTTCGGTGAGCCTGTGAATTCGTTATAATTCCGGCGTTTGGCAGCTGTTCACGATTGCCGAGAACCTCTGAACGGAGCTTTCCTGTGGGAAGTTCCGTTTTTTCATCCTCCAGGACCCAGCCGTACCAGCGCAATGACCGATCTCGCCCATATCCGTAATTTCTCGATCATTGCCCACATCGATCACGGCAAATCGACCATCGCCGATCGCTTCATCCAGTATTGTGGCGGCCTCAGCGAGCGCGAAATGGCCAACCAGGTGCTGGACTCGATGGACCTGGAACGGGAACGTGGCATCACGATCAAGGCGCAGTCGGTCACCCTCGAGTACAAAGCCGCGAACGGCGAGACCTACCAGCTGAACTTTATCGATACGCCGGGACACGTCGATTTCTCGTACGAGGTCTCGCGCTCACTGGCAGCCTGCGAGGGTGCACTCCTGGTCGTCGATGCTGCCCAGGGGGTCGAGGCACAGAGTGTGGCCAACTGCTACACCGCGATCGAGCAGGGCCTCGAGGTCTTGCCGGTGCTGAACAAGATCGACCTGCCGTCGGCTGAACCCGAACGGGTATGCCAGGAGATCGAGGAGATCATCGGCATCCAGGCGAAAGACGCACTGCGGGTCAGCGCAAAAACCGGCGTTGGCATACCTGATCTGCTCGAGGCACTGGTGGCGAATGTACCACCACCCAGAGGCAACCCCGACGCGCCATTGCAGGCCCTGATCATCGATTCCTGGTTCGATTCCTATGTCGGCGTGATCTCACTGATCCGGGTGGTGAACGGTGAAATCCGACCGAAGGACAAGATGCGCATCATGTCGACCGGCCGCACCTACCAGGTCGAGAAAGTCGGTGTGTTCTCGCCCAAGCGTTTCGATAAACCCGTGCTCGGCACCGGCGAGGTCGGCTTCGTTATCGCCGGTATCAAGGAGATCGATGGGGCGCCGGTGGGTGATACGCTGACGCTCGAGAATCGAAAAGCAGACAAGGCGCTGCCGGGTTTCCGCGAGGTACGTCCGCGCGTGTTCGCAGGACTTTACCCGATCAGCTCGGACGACTACGACCCGTTCCGGGATGCGCTGCAGAAACTCAAGCTCAATGACTCGGCCCTGCACTACGAACCCGAGACTTCGCAGGCGCTGGGTTTCGGTTTCCGCTGCGGCTTCCTTGGCATGCTGCACATGGAGATCGTGCAGGAGCGCCTGGAGCGCGAATACGACCTCGATCTGATCACGACGGCGCCAACCGTCGTCTACGAAGTGGTTCTCAACGACGATTCCATTCTGCATATCGAAAACCCGGCCATGCTGCCGGACCCGGGCAAGTACCGTGAGATTCGAGAACCGATTATCGAGGCCCACATCCTGGTGCCCAAGGATCACCTGGGCAACGTGATCACCCTGTGCATCGAGAAACGGGGTGTACAGAAGAACTTGCAGTACCTGGCCGGCCAGGTGCAACTGGTGTTCGAGCTGCCGATGAACGAAGTCGTACTCGATTTCTTCGACCGCCTGAAATCGGTCAGCCGTGGCTATGCCTCGTTCGAATACGAGTTCAAGCGATTCCAGCCTGCGACCCTGGTCAAGCTCGACATCCTGATCAATGCCGAGCGCGTGGATGCGTTATCACTGATCGTGCACCGCGACCATGCCGAATCGCGCGGGCGTGAACTGACTGAGCGGATGAAGGAGATCATCCCGCGGCAGATGTTCGAGGTCGCGATCCAGGCTGCGATCGGCAGCAAGGTCATTGCCCGTTCGACGGTCAAAGCCCTGCGCAAGAACGTGACGGCGAAATGTTATGGCGGTGACGTCACGCGCAAGCGCAAGCTGCTCGAGAAGCAGAAGGCTGGCAAGAAGCGCATGAAGCAGGTCGGCCGGGTCGAGATCCCGCAAGAGGCCTTCCTCGCCGTGTTGCAGGTCGGCAAGGACAACTGATCGAAAAATCGAAAGTCCGGCACCGCTCGTGGGCCGGAGTGAATAATCCGGAAAGAACATGCAGTCGACATTGGTTTTGATCTTCTTCGCCCTGCTGGTTTGGGTGGTCTTCGCATTCGGCATCGAGCCGGCGCTGGCACTGGCATCGTTGATCACGGGCGTGGTCTGGCTGGCCTACCGGGTCGCCAGGCGCGGTCATGCCGACGATGAACAACCATTGCCGACGACGGTCGAGTATGCGCGGTCGTTCTTCCCGATCTTTCTGCTGGTCCTGCTATTGCGTGCGTTCCTGGTCGAGCCATTCCGGATTCCCTCCGGTTCGATGATGCCGACCCTGCTGGTGGGTGATTTCATCCTGGTCAACAAGTTCACTTACGGCATCCGCATGCCGGTGACCAAGACCAAGCTGATCGAACTCGGTGAACCCGAGCGCGGCGATATCGTCGTTTTCCGCTGGCCGGTTAATCCCCGCCTGGATTACATCAAGCGCGTGGTGGGGTTGCCGGGCGACCGGATCCGCTACCAGGGCAAGACCCTTTACATCAACGGCGAGCCGGCACCGGTGGAGGCTGTTGGGCCGTACCAGCCCGAAGGTTCCGGTATGCGGGCGATGGGCTCGATCGAGGCCCGTGAAAAGCTCGGCGAGATCGAACATTCCATCCTGGTCAACCCGCTGGCGGCAGATTTCAGTCCGTCGTGCGGATTCCTCGGCTACCGCGAGGTCACAGTGCCGGATGGGCATTACCTGATGGTTGGAGACAACCGGGATGACAGTAACGACGGGCGTTGTTGGGGATTCGTGCCTGAAGAGAACCTGGTCGGGAAAGCATTTTTCGTCTGGCTGAGCTGGGATTGGCAACGCTCCGGCTTCATCGCGCCGGGCAGGATTGGGACGATCAGCGACTGATTTAAATCGGGTTTCAAGCCAGGGGCCCAGCCTGCCGCTAGAATATGAAGATGAATCCCAGGGATATCGCTATGTATCGTTCTTCATTGATTCGAAATCAGCGCGGAATGACCATGACCTCTTGGCTCCTGGTCCTCGGCGTGGCCGTCTTCTTCATTCTGATCGGGATCAAGATGGTGCCGACCTACCTGGAGAATTATTCAATTCGCCAGGTCCTAAAGAACATGGAAAATGACCGTGCCGTGCGCAAGATGACGCCGGGCGAGGTGCGGCAGTCATTCATCAAACGCCTGAAGATCAACAGCGTCTACAACTTCGATCGCGATACGCTGAAGATCAAGAAGGAGAAAACCGGTACCAGCATCGAGGTCGACTACGAGGTGCGCAAACCGGTGGCAGGGAACGTGGCGGTTGTGATGAGTTTCAAAGAGTCGGCGCATATTGCTCCACCATGAAGCGACTGCAGCGCCGGCTTGGCTACGCGTTCGAAGATGAAGGGCTGCTCGAACGCGCATTGACGCATCGCAGTCTCGGGGCACGCAATAACGAGCGACTGGAGTTTCTCGGTGATGCGATCCTCGGCTTCGAAGTGGCGGATACCCTGTTTCGCACCGTGGATGATGCCAACGAGGGGCAACTCAGTCGCATGCGCGCCCACCTGGTCAAGCGGGAAACGCTGGCCGCGATTGCGCGCGAGCTCAATCTCGGCGGGATTCTCAGGCTCGGTGCGGGTGAACTGCGCAGCGGTGGCCAGTCACGTGACTCGATTCTGGCCGATGCGATCGAGGCGATCATCGCCGCCGTGTATCTCGACGGTGGGCTCGACGAAGCTCGGGCGCTCATCCATCGCTTGTTGGGACAGCGACTGGCCGAACCGGCGCCCGAGATCCGGCGCAAGGATCCCAAGACCCGACTGCAGGAACACCTGCAATCGCTCGGTCGACCCCTGCCGCACTACGAAGTCATGAAGATCGCCGGCGACCAGCATGACCAGACGTTTCGCGTGCGTTGTTCGATCGGCATGGCCGCGGACACCGAAGGCGAGGGTGGCAGTCGGCGCAAGGCCGAGCAGGCGGCAGCACGCGCGATGCTGGCGCAATTGGAGAGTGAGATCACATGACATACCGTGCCGGCTACGCCGTTCTGATTGGTCGTCCCAACGTTGGTAAATCCACGCTCCTAAACCGGCTGCTGGGACAGAAACTCGCGATCACCTCGCACAAGCCGCAGACCACGCGTCACCGGATACTGGGAATACTCAGCGAAGCGCAGGGGCAGGTGGTGTTCGTCGACACGCCCGGGATCCATGAGCGCGGCGGCAAGGCGATGAACCAGTACCTGAACCGTACCGCGCACACCGCACTGCTTGATGTCGATGTCGTGATCTTCGTCGTGCAGGCTTTGGCCTGGACGGCCGAGGACGAGCGGGTGCTGGAAGCGATCAAGCGGTCCGGCATTCCCGCCATCGCGGCGGTCAACAAGGTGGACCTGGTCGCGCAGAAGGATTCCATGTTGCCCTACTTGCAGGACTTGGCTGCGCGCCACGAGTTCGTCGACGTAATACCAGTGTCAGCGCGGGCCGGGGACAATGCCGAGGCATTGCTCGCCAGCGTCTTCAAAAGGCTGCCGGAAAGCGAGCCCATCTTCCCCGAGGATCAGATCACGGATCGTTCGGAACGTTTCTTCGCCGCCGAGTTGCTGCGCGAACAACTGATCCGGCGTTATCACCGCGAGCTGCCCTATGCAATTACGGTCGAGATCGAGCGTTTCGAAGAGCACGAAGGGCGTTACGACATCGGTGCCGTCATCTGGGTCGAACGCGAAGGCCAGCGGGCGATTCTGCTGGGCAAGGGTGGCGAGGCGATGAAACAGACGGCTACGGCAGCGCGTAAAGCCATGAACGAATTCTTCCAGACCCGGGTACACCTCGAAGTCTGGATAAAGATCAAGAAGAGTTGGTCGAGTGACGAGGCCAGCCTGGTCTCGCTGGGTTACACGGACTGACTCTTGGATGGTAACGAACGGCTGGCTGCCTATCTGCTGCATTCGCGGCGCTATCGCGACAGCAGCCTGATCGTCGATCTGTTCACGCGCGAACGTGGTCGCGTGGCCTGTGTCGCGCGCGGTGCCCTGCACGCCAAAAGCAAGCTGCCGGTTCGGCATCCTTTCCAGCTGCTCACGATCGGTTTTCGAGGTCGCGGAGACGTGGCCACCCTGGTCGCGGCGGAAGCCCTGGCGCCCCCGACAGCCTTGTCGGGCCGGCGCCTGTATTGCGGCCTCTATCTGAACGAACTCCTGCTCAAGTCAACCGCTCGGCAGGACCCGTATCCATCGGTGTTCGACAGCTATGCCGAGTCGCTTGGCCAGTTGCAGGGCAGCTCGCCGGTCGAACCGGTTCTGCGCCGCTTCGAGGTTCACCTGCTCGACCAGCTCGGTTTGGGGTTGTTGCTCGACCATGACACGCAGGGGCAGCCGGTCAATACGGATAGCAGGTACACTTACCAGATCGACGCGGGACCGCGGCAAGTCGGGGCGGACGATCCGCAGGCGCTGTCCGGAAGCACGCTGCTGGCGCTGAAATCGGGGCAATTCGACGATGCGTCCGTGATGCGCGAGGCGCGCGACCTGATGCGGCGCGTGCTGGATCATCACCTGGGTGGCCAGGCACTGCGCAGCCGCGAGCTGTTCCAATAGCTGACAAGGGCGACCGACGGAGAACAATGGCCATCTACGAACGACTGCTTGGCGTCAACATAGACCACGTCGCCACCTTGCGCCAGGCGCGCGGTACAAGGTACCCGGAGCCGGTACAGGCTGCGCTGGTGGCGGAACAGGCTGGGGCCGATGCGATAACACTGCACCTGCGCGAAGACCGGCGACACATCCAGGACCGCGACGTCGACATGATTGCCGGAGTGCTGGAGACGCGGATGAACCTGGAGATGGCTGCCACGGCGGAGATGCTGGGAATCGCCAGGCGCGTGGGT
The DNA here is from genome assembly GCA_020445165.1 of Gammaproteobacteria bacterium. The sequence goes on along the minus strand of JAGRHE010000012.1, from coordinate 29,724 downwards.
CCGGCCGATTGCTGCCTGGTACCCGAGCGCCGCGAAGAGCTGACCACCGAAGGTGGACTGGATGCGGCGGCCAAGATCGACTTTCTCAAAGACTATTGCGCGGCGTTGGCCGAAGCGGGTATCCGCGTGTCGCTGTTCATCGATCCGGATCGGACGCAACTGGATGCTGCGCGAGAGATCGGCGCCCCGGTGGTCGAGATCCATACCGGAACCTACGCCGAGGCGCACACGCCAGGAGCCGTCACATCGTCACTGGGGGCCATAGCTGATGCGGTCCGCCACGGTGTCGAAATCGGATTGCAGGTCAATGCCGGGCATGGACTCGACTATCACAATGTCCGCGCGGTGGCGGCTATCGACGGTATCCGCGAGTTCAACATCGGCCATGCCATCGTCGGGCGTGCGGTGTTTGCCGGGTTGCATACCGCGGTGGCTGACATGAAGCGATTGATCCAGCCTGCCGGTCACCGTTCGAGCTAGGACGACAGCTCAACGATCCGTTGGGACTCGTCAACCACCCGTTCGAGCAGCACGCCGACCATTACTTCGTCTTCGAGCGATACCGCCGGCTGCAATTCACCCAATGCATGGTACAGCGCTGGCACACCGCACACTGCGGCGGCACCGTGCAGGCGATGGGTGAGTTGCCATAGCTCACTCCAGTCACGCGCGGCCAGTTTCTGTTTCAACTCGCCGACTGCCGCCGGAAGATCGTTGCGCAGCTCCGCAAACAGTTTGTCGGCGATGCCTTGCGACCCACCGGCGATGCGCAAGGCCTGGTCGGAGTCGCGTACCGGGCGGTCGCGCCTTTCTGCGCTCGCTTCCGCCTTGACGTATGGCGTCGGTGCCCGGCCGGCAATGAGATCGACAACGATCGCGCGCAGATCCTTTTCGCTCACCGGTTTGATCAGGAAACGCTGGATGCCGGCGCGGGCGATGTCACGCTGGTTCTTCTCAGCAGCGTCGGCGGTCAACGCAACGATCTGGACCGGCTTGCCGCCACTGGCCGCCTGGATCTGTTGTGCGGCCTCGATCCCACTCATGCGCGGCATGTGTACATCCAGAAACGCCATATCGATTGCGTGCCGGTTGGCCAGGTCGACCGCTTCATCCCCGTCATCGGCCTGCAATACCTCTGCGCCCATGTCCTGCAGCAGATGAGTGATCAGTTGCAGGTTGATCGGGTGATCGTCCGCGGCAATGCAGACCTTTCCGCGCAACAGCGGACCCTCCTCGTTGACGGGCTCGTGCTGAATCTCACCTTGCGGGCGTGTTCCGGGAACAGCTTTGGGCGGTCCGCCCCTCAGGCAATCACGCAAGCTCTGCTGCAGATAACGTCGCAGGGGCGGTTTGCGCAGGCAGACATTCGCGCCATGGTCTGTGAATCGTGCGAGCAGTTCCTCGTCTGAGCTTGATACCAGGGCGATAATCGGCAGGCCATGCGCAGTGTGCCATTTCTCGATCAGCTGCAGGGTCTCGCGGATATCGCGCTCGTCGTTGCTGCAACCGACGACTATCAAGGCATAGCGCGACATGTCCAGGGTGTCGGTCTTGGCGTCGCGCGCAATGTCGTCGACGCCGATCCCCATATCGGTCAGGGCATTACGCAGCGCGATACGCGACAGGTTGTGCTTTTCCAGGAGCAGTGCGCGCTTGTTCAGCGGTGGCGCGTGCCGTTGCGGCGGCGCATCGGCATCGAGTTCCAGTTTGATCGTAACTCTGAATACCGAGCCTTCACCTGGCCGGCTGGTGACGCTGATCTGGCCGTTCATCGCGCTGGCCAGGGAGTGGCAGATACTCAATCCGAGACCGGTACCGCCAAACGCCCGGCTGGTCTTGGTGCTGGTGCTACCCTGGTCGAAAGCCTGGAACAGGCGCTGTTGTTCTCCGAGCGGGATACCGATTCCGGTGTCACTGACGGCGAAAGTGACGTTTGCCGTGTGTTCGTCCTCTTCGTCGACCATGACCCGCACCACGATTTCGCCCTGTTCGGTGAACTTGACGGCGTTGCCGATCAGGTTGTTCAGAATCTGGATGATGCGCGTTTCGTCTCCGACGAGGTATTCCGGTACATCGCTGTAAACCATCGATACCAGTTCCAGGTGCCGCGCGTGCACTTGCGGCACCCACAGCGTGATCGCGCTCTCGACGCACTCGCGCAGCTGGAAAGGTTCGTGGTTGAGCACCAGTTTGCCGGATTCAAGCTGCGAGAAATCGAGGATGTCGTCGACGATGCGGAGCAGGGACGAGGCCGATTTCTTGATCGTGGCGAGAAAATCATGCTGTTTTTCGTTCAGCTCGGTTTTTTCCAGCAGGTGGGTGAAACCGATGATGCCGTTCATCGGGGTGCGAATTTCATGGCTCATGGTCGCCAGGAATTCGGATTTCGCCCGGCTGGCGTCGATCGCGCGGCGGCGCGCCAAGTCGAGCTCGGCGTTGCGGATCTCGACCACCTCCATGCTTTCCTGGGCTTCGCGTGTCGCCTGGTCGATCTTTTCCTGCTGGCGCGCCTGGGCCGAGCGCAGCTCCTTGGCCATCGCGTTGAAACCGCGTTCGAGGTCGCCCATTTCACCTTCCGAGCGGCAGTGGACGCGTACATTGCGTTCCCCGTTCTGCACCCGCCGCATCGCCCGGTTGACGATGGTCATCGGGCGCAAGAGCGCGTTCAGGCGGTCGGACGCCAGCAGCAGGGCAATCGCGAGTGCAAAGGCCAGGCTCGCCAGCCACGCCAGGGCGATTCCCGGCCGGTCTGCGATCAGCCAGAGGTAGGCGGCCATACCCAGCGCGACCGCGAACACCGGCAGCAGCGTCAGCAGGTAGGCGCGATAGTAGACGAGGTCTGTGCGCTGCAGTTTCGGGCGCTTGATCGGCATGGCCAGAGTCCGCGCGGTCGTGGGTGAAACGGTTGCAAGACCTGGATACTACCTCGTTTTGATGTCGTCGATTGAGTAAACTCGGGCGATGGAATTCCCCACGATAGAAACCTCGATCGGCAACACGCCCCTGGTCCGTCTGCAGCGTATCCCCGGCGCCGGCAGCAACCTGATCCTGGCCAAGCTCGAAGGCAACAATCCGGCCGGTTCGGTCAAGGACCGGCCGGCCCTGGCGATGATCCGGGGCGCCGAGCAGCGCGGCGAGATACGGCCGGGTGACACGCTGATCGAGGCGACCAGCGGCAACACCGGGATCGCACTCGCCATGGCGGCGGCCATTCGCGGCTACCGAATGGTGCTGATCATGCCGGAGAATCTGAGCGTTGAACGGCGTGCCGCCATGCGTGCCTACGGGGCCGAGCTGATCCTGGTCACCCGCGAGCAGAGCATGGAAGGTGCGCGCGATCTCGCCCTGCAGATGGAGCGCGAAGGGCGCGGCCTGGTGTTGAACCAGTTCGCCAACCCGGACAACCCACGTGCCCACTACGAGACCACGGGGCCCGAGATCTGGCGCGATACCGGGGGCCGGGTCACGCACTTCGTCAGCGCCATGGGTACGACCGGCACCATCACTGGTACGGCACGCTTCCTGCGCGAACAGAATCCGCGTCCGCAGATCATCGGTGTGCAGCCGTCGGAAGGCTCAGCGATTCCGGGTATTCGGCGCTGGCCAGCCGAATACGTCCCGGAGGTCTTCGATCCGTCCCTGGTCGATTGCGAGATGGACGTCAGCCAGGACGAAGCCGAAGACATGACCCGGCGACTGGCTGCCGAAGAGGGCATCTTCTGCGGGGTTTCGTCGGGCGGTGCGATTGCTGCGGCGCTGCGTCTGTCCAGCGAAGTCGAGAATGCGGTCATCGTCGCGATCATCTGCGACCGCGGCGACCGCTATCTTTCGACCGGCATCTTCCCCTCGGAGTAACAGCCATGCGGTTCTGCGTTTTCGCCACTGCCAGCGTTCCGGACGTCGTGACTGCGCGCCGTGTTCATGGCTTGGACGACCTCGACGACAAAGCGGTTTCCAAGGTGCTGTTCCACCAGCGCAAGCAACAGACCGGCAACAGCGAGGACCTGCGCTGGGATCAGCGCATGCTCGCCGGCATGACGATGATCCAGCATTCCGTCGACACCATGCACATCACCTCGCACACCTTTGCGACGGACAACGAGAGCGAGACGTTGCAGAACTACTTTGCAGCTGCACTGCGCAATGGCTGCATGGTGTCCTGGAACGGGGTCGCGCTCGAAGTGCCGATGATCCATTTCCGTTCACTGCAGGGCCGGATCAGCGTGCCAGCCTACTGGCAGGCGGTTCGTGAGCGCGCGGATTTCCATGTCAGCCTGTGTGACCTGATTGCACCGCCCGTCGGTGACCGACCCAGCCTCGATACCACGGCAAGAAAGCTCGGATTTCCGGGCATGCTCGGCGTCGGTGAGGGTGATGTCTACGCGGCCTGGTTGCAGCAGGAACCGGCGAAAGTGCAGGCCTACAGTGACCTCGCGGCACTGAACACCTACCTGCTCGCGTTGCAGTTCTTCTCAATGACGGGGCAGGTCTCGCGCCACGACACCGAGCGTGTCCATGTGCGTCTGCGCGACGAGTTGCGCAGGCGTGAGATGTCCCATTTCGGCGATTTCGCTGCGGCATGGAGGCGCGACTGAGTGGGCGGAAGGAGACGACGTCAGCGGATTCCCGAAGGCGAATTCCAGGCCCGCATTCTGGACATGGCGCATGATGGCCGTGGCGTCGCGCGGGTCGATGGCAAGGCGACCTTCATTCACGGCGCGCTGCCCGGGGAGGAGGTCTCTTTCCGCTACCTGCAGTGCCGCCGCAACCATGACGAGGGGCAGGCGGTTGCCATTCTGAAAGCGGCCCCGGAACGGGTCGAGGCACGTTGCAGCAAGTACGGCGTGTGCGGAGGTTGCAGCCTGCAGCACATGCATCCGGATGCACAGATCGCTGCCAAGCAATCGCTGCTGCTCAACAACCTGAAGCAGCTCGGCCGGGTCGAGCCCGCCGAGGTGCTGCCGCCACTGCTCAATGACTCACCCTGGGGATACCGGCGCAAGGCGCGCCTGGGCGTCAAGGATGTATTCCGCAAGGGCAGGGTGCTGGTCGGATTCCGCGAACGCGGTTCGAGCTTCGTCACCGACGTGGACAAGTGTCATGTACTGCATCCGCGGGTCGGCGAGCTGTTGCCGGCACTCAGTGAACTCGTCGAATCGCTGAGCATCAGCAGACGCCTGCCGCAGATCGAGATGGCAATGGATGACGAACGTTGCGTCCTGATCCTGCGCATTCTCGACCCGCTGGGGGCGGGGGATGCGGACAAGTTGCTCGAGTTCGCAGTGGCGAACGCAGTGGCGTTCTACCTGCAACCTGGCGGGCCGGACAGCGTCACCCCGCTGGGCGACGCGATAGACCTGCGCTACGAGTTGCCGGACGACGATCTCACGCTGCGCTTCCTGCCCGGTGATTTCACCCAGGTGAACACCGACATCAATCGCAAGATGATCCGGCGTGCGATCCAACTCCTGCAATGCGATGCGAACGACAGGGTGCTCGACCTGTTCTGTGGTATCGGTAATTTCACCTTACCGCTGGCACGCCACGCCGGCGAAGTGGTCGGTGTAGAAGGGGATGCCGGGCTGGTCGAGCGGGCGCGCGAGAATGCGCGTCGCAACAGCGCAACGAACGCAAACTTCTACACGGCCGATCTGTACGCCGATCTGCCGGCCGAGCCCTGGGTACAGCAGCATTACGACAAGGTGCTGCTCGACCCGCCGCGCAGCGGCGCAATCGAGGTTCTGCCGCTGATTGCGCGACTCGGTGCGAAACGCATTCTGTACGTGTCCTGTTATCCTGGGACGCTCGCCCGCGATGCCGGCGAACTCGTGCACACCCATGGTTACCGCCTGCTCAGTGCCGGGGTCATGGACATGTTTCCACACACTGCGCACGTCGAATCGATTGCGCTGTTCGAGAGGGCATGACGCATGGGGCTGGAGATCGAACGCAAGTTTCTGCCGGCTTCCGACGCCTGGCGCAACGAGATCAGCGACAGCCAACGGCTCACCCAGGGCTACATTTCGCGCGGTGAGCGTACCGCCGTCCGGGTACGTATCCAGGGCGACCGGGCCGAGCTGAACATCAAGCACTCGATCGACGGCGTCCACCGCCTTGAGTACGAGTACCCGCTGCCGCTGGCTGATGCTCAGGAAATGCTCGACAAGGTGGCGTTACGCCCGCTGATCGACAAGACGCGGCACCACGTGCGGCGTGGCGATCACCTGTGGGAGATCGACGAGTTCCACGGCGAGAACGATGGACTGGTGGTTGCCGAGATCGAATTGGCGCATGCCGACGAGGTCTTCGACAGGCCGGACTGGCTGGGTGAGGAGGTCTCGACCGACGAGCGCTATTACAACAGCAACCTGAGCCGGCATCCTTTCAGCAAATGGTGAGGGCGGCGCTTGCCGTGTTCCTGCTGGCGCTGGTCGCCTGCGCCGAGCGTGCTCCGCAGTCAATCGTGTTCGCCGTCGCGACGGCGCCATCCATGCTCGACCCGAGATTGGCCAGCGATGCCGCCTCCGAGCGGGTCAATGCCCTGCTGTTCGCTCGCCTGGTGAGACTCGACGAGCATGGCCTGCCACAGCCGGAAATGGCGACCTGGCAACAACTGGCACCGGATCACTACCGGTTTTCGCTGCGCCCCGGGCGCGCGAGCTTCTGGGACGGACGGCTGCCCAGCGCGGGTGATGTCCACGCGACCTACCGCGGCCTGTTGCAACCGGCACTGGCATCACCGCATGCCGGCGGGCTGTCGCATATCTCCGACATCAACGTGGTCGACGACGAAACCATCGACTTCCACCTTACGCGCGTCGATCCCCTGTTTCCGACACGCCTGACAGTCGGCATCCTGCCTGCCGAAATCGCCGAGCTGCCGCGCGCAATCGATACGCCGATCGGCAGCGGCAGCTTCGCCTTTGTGCGGCGCGAGAGCCACGGCGGCCTGGTGCTGCGCCGACGTGGTGACGGCCAGCGCGTGGTGTTCGAGCCTGTATCGGATCCGACCATGCGCGTGCTCAAGCTGATGCGTGGCGAGGCCAACCTGGTGCAGAACGACCTGCCGCCCGAGCTGGTAGCCTACCTCGGTCGACAGGCCGACGTGGCATTGTCGACGCGACCGGGTACGACATTCGCTTACCTGGGTTTCAACCTGTCTGACCCACAGCTGGGCGCTCGCCAGGTGCGAGCCGCGGTGGCGCATGCAATCGACCGCGATGCGATCATCCGCTACCTGTTCGGCGGACGTGCCGAGAGGTCTGGATCGATCCTGCGACCGCAACACTGGTCAGGGGCGGCCGACCTGGCAGGGTTCGCGTTCGATCCGGAGCGTGCACGCAAGCTCCTGGCCCAGGCCGGGTTCGATGCTGCCAATCCGCTGCGCCTGGAATACAAGACCAGTACCGATCCGCTGCGTCTGCGCATCGCGCATGTATTCCAGCAGCAGCTGGCCTATGTCGGGATCGAGATGAAAATCTCGAGCTACGACTGGGGTACGTTCTTTGGTGACATCAAGGGTGGCCGCTTTCAGCTGTACAGCCTGGCCTGGGTCGGCGTGAACAGCCCCGAGATCCTGCGTTATGCGTTTCACAGCGACTCGCTGCCGCCGGCCGGTGCCAATCGCGGACGCTACCGTTCGGACGAGGTCGACCGGCTGATCGAACGGGCCGAGGCCAGCCCGATGCGCGAGGCCAAACCGCTGCTGCATGCGGTGCAGAAGAAGATCCATGACGACATCGTCTATGTGCCGTTATGGTACGAGGCCAATATTGCAGCCAGCCGTGGAGTCAGTGGATACCTGCCCGGTTACGACGGCAACTACCTCGCACTGGAACAGGTGGTGATGAGCGATGGACACTGAAGCGCAAGCCTGGATCCACATTGACCTGCAGCGACAGTCATTGTCGCTGCTGCACCGTGACCAGGTGCAGGCGTGCTGGCCCGTCTCCACCGCGCTCAACGGTCCCGGCGAGCAATGCGACAGCGGCTGCACGCCACGCGGTGAGCACCGGGTGCGCCTGCGCATTGGCGATGGTTGTCCGCTCAACACGGTATTCGTCGGACGTCGCCCGACCGGCGAGCTCTACGACAGCTGCCTGCGTGAGCAGCATCCTTGTCGCGACTGGATACTCACCCGGATCCTCTGGTTGACCGGTACCGAGGCCGGGTTCAATCGTGGTGCTGGCTGCGACACGCTGCGGCGCTTCATCTACATCCACGGCTGCCCCGACGAGGAGCCGATGGGGACGCCGCTGTCACATGGCTGCGTGCGCATGCGCAATGCCGACATCATCGAGCTGTTCGACCGGGTGCAGGCCGGCATGCGGGTCGTGATCGATGACGGCTCCCGGGAACCGAATGCCTAGGTTCCTGCTTGGCCTGCTCGACACCCTGGTGGTCCTGTTCGGTGTCAGCACCCTGGTTTTCCTGTTGCTGGTCCTGGTACCCGGCGATCCGGTCGACGTGGTGCTCGGCGAGTCGGCGCAGACCGCCGATCGCGACGCGATGCGCCACGCATTGGGTCTGGACCGTTCACTGCCGGAGCGCTGGACGGCCTTCTATGCCGACCTGGTGCGCGGCGACCTGGGCGACTCACTGATCCGGCGTCAGCCGGTCACCACGCTGTTGTGGGAGCGACTGCCGTGGACCCTGGCCCTGGCCGCAGCCGCATTCGCCGTGGTCCTGCTGATCGCATTGCCACTCGGCCTGGTCGCGGCGCGCTTTCACAACGCATGGCCGGACCGGATGGTGCAGGTGTTCTCGCTGCTCGGCCTGTCGTTGCCGAATTTCTGGCTCGGCCCGCTTCTGGTCATGCTGTTTTCGATAGCGCTCGGCTGGTTCCCGGTCAGTGGCACCCAGGGGCCGGGCAGCCTGGTCCTGCCGGCCTTCACGCTTGGTCTGTCGATGGCTGCCGTCACCACGCGCATGCTGCGCGGCAGCCTGCTCGAGATCGCATCGCAGCCGTACCTGCAGACCGCGCGCTGCAAGGGACTGAGTGAGCCCGCCGTGCTGCTGCGACACGCACTGCCGAACGCGCTGGCACCGGTCATCACCGTGCTCGGCCTGCAGCTCGGTGCCTTGCTGGCCGGTGCCGTCATTACCGAGGTGATCTTCGCCTGGCCTGGAATCGGAAGCCTGCTGATCGACGCAATCCGCCAGCGTGACTACCCGGTGGTGCAGGGCGTGGTGCTGCTGATTGCCGTCAGCTACGTGCTCAGCAACCGGCTGGCAGACTTGCTGGTCGCCTACGTCGATCCACGCGTGAGGGACGCTGCATGATCCGTGCTGCGCTTGCGGTGCTCGCCGTATGGTTGCTACTTGCGGTGACGGCCTGGCTGATGCCGATCGCGCCAGACGTCATCAGTCTTGCGGACATTCTTGCGCGGCCATCACCGCAGCATCCGCTGGGAACCGATGACCTCGGCCGCCCGGTGCTCGACCGCCTGGTCGCCGGAGCCGGTGTGTCTTTGCTGGTCGCGCTGTCCACGGTGACACTGTCGGCGCTGATCGGGATCGTGGTCGGTATGCTGGCCGGTTACCTCGGTGGCTGGACCGACCGCGTCATCGGCCGCGTGATCGAGGTGTTCCTGGCCTTTCCCGGCATGTTGCTGGCGATCGCCATGGCGGCAATGCTCGGGCCCGGCCTGGACAACGTGATTATTGCGCTGGCCGTCATGGGCTGGGTCGGTTACGCACGCCTGGTACGGGTCCAGGTCTTGTCGTTGAAACGGCGCGATCATGTGCTCGCGGCGCAGTCGCTGGGGCAGGGGTCACTGTCCATCATGCGCCGGCACCTGCTGCCGCTTTCATGGCGCCGGTCTGGGTCGAGGCCAGTTTCGGGGTTGCAGCGGCGGTCGTGGCCGAGGCCGGGCTGTCGTTCCTGGGGTTGGGTATCCAGCCGCCGGCAGCGTCCTGGGGCGGCATGATCCGTGATGGTGTGCGTTACCTGCTGGTTGCACCGCACCTGGTGCTGGCGCCAGGCATTGCGCTGTTCCTGGTCGTCATGGCCGCGAACCTTCTCGGCGATGCGCTGCGCGATCGACTGGACGTCACTTCACGTAGTACGCGGTAAAATACAGGTCGTTGATGATGGTCTTGCCGGCGAGTTCCTTGAGCTGTTCCTGCGAAGCCGCGAGCGCGGCCTTGCGCAGTGCCTCCTTGCCTTCGCGGGTCTGCAGCTGCTTGCCGTCCTGACCGGCAAGCAACATCAGCATGGTGTGGCGCAGGGCCGGCGCATGCAGCTCTATCTTGGGGATCTCGGAGGCGGATTCGGTCATCAACTGGATGTCACAACGAATATACTTCGGACCGCCGGTGAGATTGCTGACGATCGAGGGTTTGAGGGCGTAGTAGCCGATTTCGATTTCGGGCTTTTCCTCGTCCGCAGCGAATACGCCGATCGGCAGCGAAACGGCAGTGAATCCCATCAGCAGGGCCAACAAGTACCTATGCATCTTCAAAAGTCCCTTCATCCAGGCAAGTCCCGGCGACAGTATTCAGGTTCCGGATTCGGCGGGGTGCGTTGATGTTGCATGGCCCGGTCATGATCGACGTGGCTGCGACCGAGTTGACAGCCGAGGACCGGGCCCGCCTGTGTCATCCGGCGACCGGCGGTGTCATTCTGTTCACCCGCAACTACGCATCTCCGCAGCAGATACATCGGCTGGTGCGCGAGATTCATGAGCTGCGCTCGCCGCGCCTGCTGATCGCCGTCGACCAGGAAGGCGGGCGTGTGCAGCGTTTCCGCGAAGGCTTCACGCGCCTGCCGGCCGCGGCCAGCATCCTGCAACGCTGCGGGCATGACATGGCCGAGGCACGGCATGCCGCGCATGAGCTCGGCTGGCTGATGGCGGCAGAGCTGCGTGCGGTGGGTGTGGATTTCAGTTTTGCGCCGGTGCTCGACATCGATTGCAGCCTCAGCAGCGTGATCGGTGACCGTGCATTTGCAGCGGGTGCCGACCAGGTCGGACAGTTGGCCGGAGCCTGGATGACAGGTGCGCGCGAGGCCGGTATGGTCAGCGTCGGCAAACATTTTCCCGGTCACGGCGGAGTGGAAGCGGATTCGCATGTCGCCTTGCCGATCGACGAGCGCCGTCTCGACGACATCATGGGCCACGACCTGCGACCGTTTGCGCGCCTGATCGACAACGGTCTCGAAGGGGTCATGCCGGCGCACGTGATCTATGCCGCCTGCGATGCGCAGCCGGCAGGATTCTCGCGATTCTGGCTGCAGGACATCCTGCGCGACAGGCTGCGTTTTCAGGGCGTGATCTTCAGCGATGACCTGAGCATGGCCGCTGCGCAGCAAGCCGGTTGTTATGCAGAACGTGCCGAGGCCGCCCTGCATGCCGGCTGCGACATGGTGCTGGTGTGTAACAATCCCAAGGGTGCCGACGAAGTGCTGGATGCGCTGGCCGATTACCACGACCCGGTGGCGCAGTCCCGGACCGCGCGCCTGCATGGCAAAGGCGCACAGCGCTGGGACAGGCTGCGCGAGATGCCGCGCTGGCACAATGCGGTGGAACTGGCGGCACGCATGACCGCCGGTGACAACCTGACACTGAACCTGGATCCGACACAGTCATGAGCGATACCCGAGACGAAGCCATAAAGGTCATGCAGACCGCCGATTGTCTGCATGACCAGGCAAGCGTCGAGCAGGCCCTGGATGACATGGCCGCGAAGATCAGGCGCGACATGGCGGGCGGCGATGTGATCGTGATCTGCGTGATGAATGGGGGCCTGGTGACCAGCGGCCTGCTGTTGCCGCGCCTGGATTTCGCCTTGCGGGTCGATTACATGCATGCCAGCCGGTATCGTGAACGCACCCGTGGCGAGGAACTGCATTGGAAGATCGAGCCGTCCAACGACCTGGCCGGCAAGGATGTTCTGATCGTCGACGACATCCTCGATGAAGGCTATACGCTGGATGCAATCCTGCGCTTCTGTCGCCAGGCCGGGCCGGCCAGCGTGCGCACCGCCGTGCTGGCGCAGAAGCTGCACGATCGCGGTGTGCGGCCGCCGGTCGAATACATCGGTCTGACCGTGCCGGATCGTTACGTGTTCGGCTACGGAATGGACTACAAGGGTTACTGGCGCAACGCCAACGGCATCTACGCCGTTGCGGAATAAAGCGGGGGACGGCGCAAGGTGCACACGATCGGAATCATCGGCGGCTCGGGGCTGACTCGTCTCAAGGCACTCACGGTCGATCGCCAGGCTGTGATCACCACGCCCTACGGCGAGCCGTCGGCACCCCTGACCTTTGGTCATTTCGACGGCGCAGAAGTGGTGTTTCTGCCGCGTCATGGCGTCTCGCATACGCTGCCGCCGCACCGTGTGAACTACCGTGCGAATCTATGGGCGATGCGCGAAGCCGGCGTGCAGCGGATCATCGGCATGGCCGCGGTCGGCGGCATTACACCACCGATGGCGCCGGGTGTACTGGCCGTGCCAGACCAGATCATCGATTACACCTATGGCCGGGACCACACGCTGTTCGAGACCGATCTCACCAGCGTCACACACATCGATTTCACCGATCCCTATTGCGAGGAACTGCGCGCCGACCTGCTCGCAGCGGCGAAAAGTGCGGGCGTGACCGTACATGAAGGCGGTACATACGGTGCCACCCAGGGACCGCGCCTGGAGACCTCGGCTGAGATCCGGCGCATGGAGCGCGATGGCTGCGACCTGGTCGGAATGACCGGCATGCCCGAAGCATCGCTGGCCCGTGAACTGGGGCTCTGCTATGCGTGCATGGCCCTGAGCGTGAACTGGGCGGCAGGTAAGAGCGATGGACCGATCACGATGGCCGAGATCGAGCAGCATCTCGACCAGGGAATGGGCAAGGCTCGCAAGGTGCTGGCGGCCGTGGCGGCGTTGAAGACATGATGCGGACGCACGCAATCGTGATCCTGTTGCTGCTGGCGGGCGCTGCCCGGGCCGGCTCACAACCGGCCGCATTCGAATCCGGCATGCAGGCGCTGATGCAGGGCAATTACGCCGAGGCCTATTGCCAGTGGCGTCCATTGGCCGATCAGGGTTACGCCGAAGCGCAGTATCACGTCGGCTGGTTGTACGCGAACGGCAACGGGCTGGCGGTCGACCTGTCGCGCGCGCTCGAGTTCTGGACGGCGGCTGCCGAACAAGGACACGCCGATGCCCAGTTTGCGGTAGGCCTCGCTTACACCACGGGCGATGGTGTCGACAGAGATCTCAACCGCGCCGTTGACTGGTACCTGAAGGCGGCCCGGCTCGGACACCAGGACGCGCGCGACATCCTGCTGCGCCTTAACGGTGACCGCACCGTGAACCTGTTCGAGGATCACCCGGAACTCGCCTATGAATCCTGGTTCGGATGGGGCGCCGAGGTGCGCGGTGAACGTATCAACGTGCGCGGCGGCCCGGGCACCAGCCATAAGATCGTCGCCAGCCTGGACAAGGGCTCCGAGGTACGCGTGGTCGGTCGACGTGGTGACTGGTACATGGTCGTGCTGCCCGGCGACGGCGGGGATGGCGACAGAGTCGCTTGGATATTCGGTTCGCTGCTGAGTCGTACCAGCGGATGAGTCATAATCGGATCGAGAATTCCAACAGAACTTGCAGCGGAGAGAATCAAGATGACGACGACAACCACATCCAGCGGCAGCGGCTGGTTTTCGAAACTGGTGGTGGTCCTGTTGCTGGCACTGGCAATCGGGCTCTACCTGCGCATCGTCATGGTCGAAGGTTCGCCGCAGTACAGTGCGCCTGCTCACCAGGCTAGCGTACGCGTGGTCGAAGGCAATGAATCGGCGCTTGCAGCACGGCCGATGCGTGAGCTTCCGGCCGACCAGATGCAACTGATCATGCAGACCTTTGCTGCCGGCGAGTGATCACGAGATCCCATCGACAGTCGTGGGGTCGCGATCTATACACCTGTTGATGGGACTATTCTGCCGTCATCCCCGCGCAGGCGGGAAGGGAATGACGGTTTATAGAAACAAACTTAAGGACATCTTTTAAGTTATTGTTTTTAATTGTCTTATGTTACTTTTGTTGTCGTCCTTCAATGTCGTTGAAGCACCACACACCACGCCTGCCGGCCGCGCTAGCCGGATCGCCACGTCACTGAATCCCGAGGTCTGATTGCATGTTTCCGGTCGTCGCGCGCAGTTCTTGGTGGCTGCTGGCCTTTTCCGCACTTGCGCTGGAAGTAGCGGCGCTGTGGTTCCAGCACGGCATGGGTCTGGATCCTTGCGTCAAATGCGTCTACGAACGGGTCGCGGTTCTCGGCATCTTCGCGGCCGGGATTATCGGGTCGGTGTACCCACGGGCCTTGCTGTTCCGCGTGCTTGGTTACCTGCTGTGGTTGATCAGTGCGGGCTGGGGTTTGCGCCTGGCGCTGCAGCACGTCGGTATCCAGCAGGATCCGGCCACGGCATTTGGCTGCAGCTTCTCGGCCGAGTTCCCCGCATGGGCGCCGCTCGACAGCTGGTTGCCGCAGGTCTTTCTCCCCACCGGTTACTGTGATGACGTGCAGTGGCAGTGGCTGTCTCTGACCATGGCGCAGTGGATGCTCGTGGTATTCGGCATCTACCTGCTACTGCTTGCCGTGGTGGTGTACAGCGACTGGCGACAAACGCGACGCGGCTGATAGGCCGGGCAGTGCGTTCAGCGCCGAAGCGCGCGCATCAGCCGGCCTGATCCAACACCATCGCGCGCGGGTTGAGCAGCACCCGGGAGCTGATCCAGAAGATCGCAATCGGCACGATCAGCACCTCGAACACGAACACCGCCAGCACGATCACCGCCTGCCGGCTGAGGCGGTCGGCCATGTCGGCCAGTTGCGCCATGCGATCGCCAAGGCGGCTACGGTCTACGTCCCAGGGACTTTCCAGGTCGACGATGCCACGCAACTGCCTGCCGGCAGTGTCGAAATCCTCGGTCGCCTGGTGGTAGTGGGTCTGCACCACGGGACTGCTGTGCACGCTGTCGATTACCCAGGGCGTCAGCGCGGCAAACGCCCAGATCACGATGCCGATGCGCACCGCGCGCGTGAGCAGGGTCTCGACATCGAGGCGTGGTGCCCAGCGGGCAAGCAGCATGCGCGCAGCCAGCAGTCCCAAAAGTAGCAGTGGCAACCAAGGGGTGACGACGAAGTCGCCGACCAGTTTCAACGCCCACAGCAGGGTCGCGGCAATCAGCGCAGCGGTCGAAAAACGTTCGATCAGGTCGTTCAGCGGATCAAGGATCTGGCCGGGCTGCAGCGTGGTGTTGATGCCGAGCGACACACCGACCTCCATCTCCTGGATCACGGAAACCACGCCGTTGATCGTGCGTGCGACCGCGAACGCGGCAATCGCGCGATTGCCGGCCTCGTCCAGGCGATGTTCGCCGGCATCACGGAAGCTGCTGCTGGTCGATAGCAGCAGCATGACGAACAGCAACAATGCCGACAGCAGGACGCCACGCGGCAGGGTGCGGATGATATTCGGGACGGGCTCGTTCATCCGCGCAGTATATCGACTGGCACGCTGCGCTACTCGAACAGCTTCGCGTATTCGCCGTAACCCTCGCGCTCGAGCGCATCCCGGGGCACGAAGCGCAATGACGCCGAGTTGATGCAGTAGCGCAGGCCAGTCGGTGCCGGGCCGTCCTCGAACACGTGGCCCAGGTGCGAATCACCGTAGCGGCTGCGCACCTCGATGCGCGGCAACAGCAGTTTGTAGTCCTTTTCCTCGACGATCAGCGAGCTCTCCAGCGGACGCGAGAAGCTCGGCCAGCCGGTTCCCGAATCGTACTTGTCGGTCGACGAAAACAGAGGTTCGCCGCTGACGACGTCGACATAGATGCCTGGCTCCTTGTTGTCCCAGTAGGCGTTCCTGAATGGTGGTTCGGTGCCTTCCTGCTGGGTCACGTGGTATTGCATATCGTCGAGCCTGGTGCGCAATTCGGCGTCGGAAGGACGCGAGTAGGGAGCCTTCGCTTCGGCCTCGAACATGCTGAAATCGATCGCCAGCTGCTCCCCCCAGGTCCGTTCCAGGTAGCGGTCACGCCCCGAGTTGCTGCGATAGAACTTGTACCGCAGCGGGTTTTTCGCGTGGTAGTCCTGGTGGTAATCCTCGGCCATGTAGAAACGTTCCGCATCGAGAATCGGCGTAACGATCGCCCGATCGTAACGACCGCTTTGCGTCAGCTCGGCAATTGATGCCTCGGCCTGGCGGCGCTGCTCCGGGCTGTGCACGTAGATGGCGCTGGAATACTGTTGACCACGATCGGCGAACTGGCCCCCGCCGTCGGTCGGGTCGATGTTGCGCCAGAACGCTGCCAGCAAGGCCTGGTAGCTGGTCAGGCCGCGATCGTAACGAACCAGCACGGCCTCGCGGTGACCGCTGCCACCGCCGGCAACCCGTTCGTAGCTCGGGTTTTCGAGTGTTCCGCCGGTATAGCCCGAGATCACGTCGAGCACACCGGGAACCTTTTCCAGGTCGGCCTCGGTGCACCAGAAGCAGCCGCCGGCAAAGGTGGCGAAACCGAAGCGGCCGGATTCGTCGGTGGCCGGAAGTACACGATCGCTTTCCAATGCCGGCAGTTCGGTGGCAAAGGCATCGCCCGTGGCGCCCGGGCCGGTCGGCGAGCGCCAGAGAAAGATGGCAATGGCTGCGGCGGCCACGATGGCGCCTGCGATCCAGATCCTGTTCACGGTAAACCCCGTCGATTTCGTGTATCTGTGCCATTAGACCGGCTTTACCGCGGAATAAATACATCGTCTATAGCGGGGCATCGCCGGAGCGCCGGTTCGGCGGCAGGGTCCAGGCGGCGATATTGCCTTGCAGGCCCGGCCGGACTACCTTCGTGGTAGTCAAGAAGAGTTGCGACCACCAAATGTCCCGATCCCGATACTTCGTTTATGTCTGCGCTGGATTCCTGTTGGCTGTTTCCGCCCGGGCCACGACCGCCGACTACAGCAACGAAGCGCGTTCCTACAACATCGCCCACGGCAGGGTGGTGTTCCAGGAACGCTGTCTTCGCTGCCACGAGTCCGGACGAAAAGGCGCGCCTGTTCTGGGCGAGGTCGACGATTGGCGCGAGCGCCTGGAGCAACCGCTCAACGTGCTGATCACGCACGCGATCGAGGGCCATGGTCGCATGCCGGCACGCGGCGACCAGGAGATCAGCAACCAGGATGTCGCGGCTGCGGTGGCGTTCGTCGTCGACCGCACTCAGACCCTGATGCGTGTCGACGACCTCAACGACCTGCCGGCCACCGCGGCCGGTGGCGATGTATCCACCAAGCCCCCGTCGTCTGACGAGGCGGTTCTGCAAATGTTCCTGATGCTGCTCGGCAAGGACCGCTGGAAGTAGGCCCTTGACCAGGGGCGTACCGGGCAACCCAGCGGAGACCGGCTGAGCATGTTCATCAGCGTGCTCGACCTGTTCAAGGTCGGCATCGGACCGTCGAGTTCACACACCATGGGACCGATGCAGGCGGCATCGGATTTCGTTGCCGACCTGCCGGAATGGCGGGCGGCGCATCCGGATGTCCAGCTGGTACGTGTGCGCTGCATCCTGCGCGGCTCGCTGGCCTATACCGGGCGCGGCCATGGTACGGACCGTGCCGTTCTGCTCGGGCTGCATGGCTACACGCCCAAGGTGGTGGCCGGTGACGACATCGATCAGCTTGTCGCGCGCCTCTCAAAACAGTCGTATATAGCGCCCGCCGGCACCGCAAAGATCACGTTCGATCCGGCCAGCGACATCGTGTTCGATACCGGCGAGCCGCTGCCGCAGCATCCCAACGGCATGATCTTCCAACTGCTCGATGCGCAGGCAAAAGTCGTCCACGAGACGATCCGGTTCTCGATCGGTGGCGGTTTCATCAGCACGCCGGACGACATCGACCAACTCGCCGCGCCCTTGCAGATGTCATCGGCAGCCGATTGTCCTTACCCGTTCGATTCAGCCAAATCGATGCTGCAGATGGCCGCCGAAAGCGGGTTGGGCATTGCCGCGATGAAGCGTGCCAACGAGTGCGCCTGTCGTGGTGCCGATGCGCTGGCCGAGGGTGTGCAGGAGATCTGGCTCGCGATGCAGGGGTGTATCGAACAAGGTCTGCACACCGACGGCATACTGCCCGGCGGGCTCGAGCTGCCGCGTCGAGCCGCCGGGCTGTATCGCCAGCTCGAAACCGACCCGGCATCGGCGACGCTCAACGACTGGCTGTGTGCCTATGCGATGGCCGTCAACGAGGAGAATGCTGCGGGCCATCGTGTGGTGACGGCACCGACCAATGGCGCGGCCGGGGTGATTCCCGCGGTGCTGTATTACCACCTCAAGCATGCCGGCGGCAGTCCTGGCGCGGTCGAGGATTTCCTGCTGACCGCCGCGGCGATCGGCGGACTGATCAAGCATCGCAGCTCGATCTCGGGTGCCGAGGTCGGCTGCCAGGGCGAGGTCGGTTCGGCGGCCGCGATGGCAGCGGCCGGCCTGTGTGCGATCCGCGGCGGCAGCCCGCAACAGGTCGAGAACGCTGCCGAGATCGCACTGGAACATCACCTGGGCATGACCTGCGACCCGGTCAAGGGCCTGGTCCAGGTGCCGTGCATCGAGCGCAACGGTTTCGGCGCGATCAAGGCGCACACGGCCGCATCGCTGGCATTGCACGGCAGTGGTCAACATTTCATGCCGTTGGACAACTGCATCGCCGCGATGAAACGCACGGGCCAGGAGATGTCGCACAAGTACAAGGAGACGGCACTCGGCGGGCTGGCGGTCAGCCTCACCGAGTGCTGAACGGGCCAGCTACTTCTTCTTGTCGGCGAGATGCGCGTTGATGAAATCCGTCGCGCGGATCAGTGAATCCTGCGCCGCCATGTCGTCGGCCAGGGTACGCACCGGTGCCGGGCGGAAGTCGAAACCGCGACCGACACCGGGGTAGACCACTAGGCGCGCGTCCTTGCCGGCTGCCTGCAGCGACTGTACGGCGGTCTCGATCGAGCGCCGGCGCTGGTACTGTTCCTCGTCGCCGATGAAGATCAGCACCGGGATCTTCAGCTGGTCGGCCTCGGCTGCATAGCGATAAACCTGCATCGGCTCGGGTGCATTCGGATCCTGCATGTGCGGATACCAGGATACGTAGCATGCGATGTCCTTTTCCTGCGCACCATGCGTCGTGACCGCCTTCAGCGTGATGTAACCCCCGCGTGTCTGCGAGGCAATGCAAGCCTGGCTGGTGCTCACGTCCGGTAGGGCGAGCAGCACGTCGATCCCGGCTGCGGCATCTGTCTCGGTGGCGTAATCGTGTTCGATCGGCAGTTTCTCGATGAAGCGACCGCTGAACACGTCCGGCGCCAGCACCACAAAGCCGCGCGCCGCCAGTCGTTTCACCTGGGCCTGGATAAAGTCGTCCAGGCCGCGCCGGCCGTGCTGGTACAAAACCGCCGGGTACTGATTGTCGTCATCCGGCCGCGCGATCATCGCCGGCACCGAGACGTCGCCGTTTGGATACTCGATCCAACGCGTCGTCACCTTGTGGTTGCTCGGCACCGGGATCTGGCCGTCGTTCCACCAGCTGCTGTTCCACCACCAGCTGGATGGTCCAACCGGATTTTCGGCCGGCGTGTAACCGGGCGACTGCGCCAGGGCGGCGCTGCTCAACAGGGCGAGAACGATCGGTAGACGAAATTGCATGCAGAGGCTCCAGAAAGGGTGCAGGGGACAATCAGAGTTGAGTCGATTCTAGCCAATCTTCGGTCGTTAAACCGACAAACGAGGAGAATCGACGGGGAACAGCGGCAGCCGCTAGCGCCACTCCGGGAAGTGGCCGGCCTGGCCCAGCGCCTGCATCGATCTGTCCAGCCCGGCCATGAAACTTTCCCGGTCGCCACTCCAATACAACTGTTCGCCAACGAAGGCATCGCAGAAAAACGGCACTAGCAGCGCCTCGCCTTTGGGCAGGGCCTTGCCCAGGCCATGCAGGAACACCGGCGTGACCGGCACTTCGGGCATGCGCCGGGCGAGGTGGGCGATGCCGTTCTTGAACGCCTGGCGCTGTTCGGGTGCACCGCGCGATCCCTCGGGAAACAGGATCAGGATCTGCCCCTGCTGCAGGGCTTCGACCATGCCGGCGAGTGGGTCACGACTGCCACCGCCGTGCCGGTCACGGTTCAGCGGCAGGATGCCGATGACGCGCAGTGCGAACCAGGCCAGCCAGCGGTTCGACAGAAAGTAATCAGCCGCAGCAACGGGCCGGAGCTTGGGCAACAGGTATCCCGGAAACAACGACATCAGCACCAGCGTGTCCAGGTGGCTGTTGTGATTGGCGATCAGGATCGCCGGCCCGTCTTTGGGCAGGCGCTGGAGGTCGCGCACGTTCAGTCCGATCAGCAGCAACACCAGCGGTCGCACCAGCAGGTTGAAGAACAGCCAGCGCAGGACCGGTTGCGGTTGTTCAGTAGAAGGCATAGCGAACGAAGTGGAAGAATAGGGGGGCGGTAAAGGACAGCGAATCGACCCGGTCGAGGATGCCGCCGTGACCTGCGATCAGCGTACCGCTGTCCTTCACGCCGAGATCGCGCTTCAGGGCCGACATGTTCACATCACCGACGAAGCCGCCGATGCCGATGATCACCCCGGCAAGCAACGACGCGGGCAGGTCCATCGGTGTCAGCCAGGGCGCCAGCAGCACGGCCAGAACGATCGTTGTCAGCACGCCGCCGATAAAACCTTCCCAGGTCTTGTTCGGACTCACCCTGGGAATGATCTTGCGCCGGCCCAAGGTTTTGCCCCAGATGTACTGGGCGACGTCGTTCAGCTGGGTCAGCATGACCAGGTAGAGCAACAGGCCGGCACCTTCGAGCGGCAGGCCCTCCGTGCCCGGCAACGCCACCAGGAAAGCCGCATGACTCAGGCCGAACACGGTCAACATCACGCCCCAGAACAGGGTGCCGACCGCGCGCAGAAAACCATCGGTCTCGCCGATCAGCACCATGCGCAACGGCAGCAACAGCATCAGGTAGACCGGGATGAACACGATGAACATGCCATACCAGCCGTCCGCCACCCAGTAGAACTGCAGCGGGATCGCCAGGTAGGCCCAGAACAGCACCCGCCGGTCGGCGCGCCGGGTCGGGATCATCGACAGGTATTCCTTCAGTGCGAGAAAACTGACCAGGCCAAGGAACACTACCGTGACCAGCGGCCCGAGCAGCAGGGCGACACTGAAGATTGCGACCATCACCCACCAACTGCGCACGCGCTGGGCCAGCTCGTGGTGATCCTTGTCCGGCTGGCGACGCTGCATCCAGGCGACCGCGGCGCTGGCGACGATCAGGGCGACGAATATCCCGGCCAGGACAATGAACAAAGGCTGCGACAAATCAGGCAGCATGGGCGTCCACCTCGCGCAGTGCATTGCGGGCGCGCTTGACGACGGTCAGCAGCGACATGGCCAGCGCGATCGCCAGCACGATCGTGGTCCAGTCGCCGGCCGACAGGCCCAGGCCGAACAACAAGGCCAGGCCACCGAACAGCACCGCCCGGTCACTCTTGCCGAGCGGGCCGTCGTAGCGCCGTGATGCCCCAATCTGCACCGCGACCACGCCGGTCATCTCGACCACTGCGGCGGCCAGCACGAGCAATACCACCAGCGTCGCCGAGACACCCGGTATCAGTGCGAATGGCAGGTACAGCGCGATGTCCGATACCACGTCACCCAGCTCGTTCAGGATTGCGCCGAGTCGGGATTGCTGGCCATGTTCGCGCGCCAGCATGCCGTCGATCGCGTTCAGCGCCATACGCAACAACAGAATCAATGGAATCAGCAGCAGCGCCAGCGCATGGGTCGGATAGAGCGCGAGCAGGCCGCCAGCAACCACTGACAATGCGACCGCGGCAAGCGTCACCTGGTTCGCCGTGATGCCGCGTGCGGCCATGGCACGCGTGATTGGCCGCAGCAGGGCCTGGAAGCGCGGCTTGAGATCGTAGACGGTCATGCGGGTTTCCTTGATCGGCGACAGGGAAACAATACGCCAGGTGGGCTGGCATTTGACAGGGTCGGGCGGCCGGACCAATGCTTGTTCTCAGAGGAACGAGAGTCAGACGCCCATGATCACGAAGATTCATTTCCATGGTGCCGCCGGCGAGGTGACCGGCTCCTGCCACCTGGTCGACACCGGCAGCAGCCGGATTCTGCTCGACTGCGGCCTGATCCAGGGCGGGCGCAAGGACGAGGCGCGTAACCACCAGCCGTTCCCGTTCGAACCGGCCAGCATCGACGCCGTGATCCTCAGCCATGCCCACATCGATCATGCCGGGCGCATCCCGCTGCTGGTCAAGTCAGGCTTCACCGGGCCTGTCTATACCCATTCGGCCACGCTCGATCTGTGCCGGATCCTGCTGCGCGACGCCGCGACGCTGAGCGAGCGCGATGCGCGCTGGGAAAACCGCAAGCGCGAGCGCAAGGGCCTGGAACCGGTCGAGGCGCTGTTCACGGTCGAGGATGCCGAGCTGGCCATGCTGCAGTTCGAAGGACTGGAGTACGAGGCCGAGACCACCGTGCTGCCCGACGTCACGGTGCGCCTGTCCGATGCCGGGCACATCCTGGGTTCGGCGATCGTCGAACTTTGGCTCGGTTCGGGTTCCAAAAAACGCAAGCTGGTGTTCAGTGGCGACCTGGGGCGCTCCGGCATGCCGGTACTGCAGGATCCGGTCAGCATCAAGCAGGCAGACCTGGTGATCATGGAAAGCACCTATGGCGATCGCCTGCATCGCAGCTGGGACCAGACCCGCGAAGAGGTCAAGACGGTGTTCAACGATGCGCTGACCAACGGCACCGGTAATGTGCTGGTGCCGGCATTCGCGGTCGGGCGCACCCAGGAAGTCCTGTACATGTTCGCCAAGTACTACCAGGAATGGGGCCTGCAGCGCTGGCGGATCTTTCTCGACAGCCCACTCGCGATCGAGGCGACCGAGGCCTACGCGCGCAACAGTGAACACTTCGACGACGAATCACTGCGTATGTGGCAACGCCACGAGGAACGCTCGCTATTGCCGAACCTGCATTTCACGCGCACCGCCGAAGAGTCGATGCAGCTCAACCAGGTGCGTTCCGGGGCGGTCATCATCGCCGGTAGCGGTATGTGCAATGGCGGGCGCATCAAGCACCACCTCAAGCACAATGTCTGGCGCAAGGACTGCCACGTGTTGATCACCGGCTACCAGGCACGCGGCACCTTGGGGCGCGCACTGGTCGATGGCGCCGAGCACATCCGGCTGTGGGGCGAGACCATTCGCGTCGCCGCGAAGGTACATACGGTCGGTGGGCTGTCCGCACATGCCGACCAGCAGGGCCTGGTCAACTGGTACGCCGGCTTCGAAGGCAAGCCGCGCGTCGTTCTGGTACATGGCGAAAAACAGGCTACGGCCACCCTGGCGCAAACACTGCAACAGCGCACGCACGCCAAGGTACATATCGCGCAGCCGCGTGGCGTGATCGAGCTTTGATGGCCAATCACTCGCGCTACCATTGCGTTATCGCACAAGAGAAGTAATGCATGGATACCGATGACCCGCGCTACTGCACCCAGCTTACCCGCAACACGCTGGCCCTGGTGCTGGCCGGTGGGCGCGGTTCACGCCTGCATGAGCTGACCGAACGTCGCGCCAAGCCGGCGGTGTATTTCGGCGGCAAGTTCCGCATCATCGATTTCCCGCTGTCCAACTGCATCAACTCGGGCATACGCCGCATCGGCGTGCTGACCCAGTACAAGTCACACTCGTTGATTCGCCACCTGGTGGCGGGCTGGAGCTTCTTCCAGCGCGACCTGGGCGAGTTCATCGAGGTGCTGCCGGCCTCGCAGCGCACCACCGGTGACTGGTACAAGGGCACCGCCGACGCGATCTACCAGAACCTGGATATCGTGCGCACCCTGCAGCCGAAGTACGTGCTGGTACTGTCCGGCGACCACGTCTACAAGATGGACTACAGCGCATTGCTCGCGCAGCACGAGAAGAGCGGGGCAGACATGACCGTGTCCTGCGTCGGCGTGTCACTGGAAGATGCCAAGGGCTTCGGTGTGATGAGCGTGGCCGACGACTACCGCGTGCTCAGCTTCGACGAAAAACCGACCAACCCGCAGCCGATGCCCGGCAGCACCGACGTGGCCCTGGCCTCGATGGGCAACTACGTGTTCAACACCGAGTTTCTGTTCGACCTGCTCGAGCGTGACGCCGCCGACGCGACATCCAGCCACGACTTCGGCAAGGACATCATCCCGTCGATCATCGGCAAGCACGGCGTATATGCCTACCCGTTCCTCGATCCACGGACCGGGCGCCAGCCGTACTGGCGCGATGTCGGCACGATCGACGCCTTCTGGGAGGCCAACATGGAACTGGTCTCGGTCGAGCCCGAGCTGAACCTGTACGACGCCGACTGGCCGATCCGCACCTTTCACCGCCAGCTGCCATCTGCCAAGTTCGTGTTTCGTGATCCCGACCGCGAGGGCAAGGCGCTCGACTCGGTGGTTTCGGCCGGCTGCGTGATATCCGGTTCGGCGGTGATCGACTCACTGCTGTTCTCGCGCGTCCGCGTGCATTCCTACGGTCGTATCGAATCCTCGGTACTGCTGCCCGAGGTCGAGGTCGGTCGGCACTGTCGGATCCGCAAAGCGGTCATCGACCGTGGCTGCCAGATACCGCCCGGTACCGTCATCGGTGAAGACCCGGTCGCCGACGCAAAGCGTTTTCGCGTCACACCGAAAGGGGTGGTGCTGGTCACGGCAGCAATGCTGGGACAGGAGAGCACGGTCAGCCAGACCTGACGCCCGGCCTTCGTACTCACGGCTGAGCCCGGGCAGGGCAGGCCTGGTGCAATAGCCGGCGCAATAGAAAGCAGCCGCCGAACTGCCATACTGAAGTGGTCCCCCTGTCTGAGGAGCGAACCGCATGCCCCGCCTCGACGACACGCCGCCAGACGCGGTCGTGGCAGACATCACCGCGCTGAGGTCACACCTGGGCGACACGGTGCCATCCAAGCGCCTCGATGAGAACCTGCTGATCGCCACCTGGAACATCCGCGCCTTTGCGTCACTGACACGCGAGTGGACAGCGGGCAGTTCCGACTCGCCGAAACGTGATCCGCGCGGACTGCTGGCCATCGGCGAGATCATCCGCCGATTCGACGTGGTCGCCTTGCAGGAGATCAAAGGCGACCTGCGTGCATTGCGCGACCTGGTCAAGTGGCTCGGGCGCGACTGGGCCTTTCTGATGACAGACGTCAACCTCGGCGCTGCCGGCAACAGCGAGCGCATGGCCTTTCTGTACGATCGTCGGCGCGTCGAGCCCTCGGGCCTGGCCTGTGAACTGGTGGTGCCCGAAGAGTGGCTGGCCGAGGTCGAGGCCGACGCCCTGCGTCGCCAGTTTGCGCGCACACCTTATGCCGTGAGTTTTCTCTCCGGTCAGCAGACCTTCATCGTCGTCACGCT
Source organism: Gammaproteobacteria bacterium (assembly GCA_020445165.1). The sequence goes on along the minus strand of JAGRHE010000012.1, from coordinate 4,252 downwards.
GCACGTGGATTACGGCAACAGCGCGAGCGAGCGGATACCCGAACTCAAGGGCATCGCCCGCTGGATGAGCGACTGGGCCGACCGCACCAGCGACTGGTCACAAAATCTCATCGCCCTGGGCGACTTCAACATCGACCGCAAGGACGACCCGCTGTGGCAGGCCTTCACCTCGACCGGGCTGACCGTGGCCAGCGACCTCGAACGAGTACCCCGGTCGATCTTCGCCAATCCCAGTCAGCCCACGACCGACAAGTACTACGACCAGATCGCCTGGTTCGAAACCGACAACAAGAAGCGGCAACTGTCGCTCGACTACCGCACGGGCGGGTTCGTCGACTTCGTTCCACATGTCTACCGCGATCTCGGCTTGAGCCGCTCGGAGATCTCGTACCGGGTGTCGGATCACTATCCCTTGTGGGTTGAGTTCGGGGTTTGATGGGGTGAGCCTCCTCTGCCAACAGGCAATGGCGCGCCCCAGAATTCAGGCTTAGACTCGGCGCGCGGGCGCCCAGACGAACTGGTGTTTCGTTGACGGGGCAGCCCGTCATTCACCAGGAGATGGCAATGAAGATGCCTTTGTCGTCAGCATTGATCGGGGTATGTTGTTTCTCCACGCCGTGGGCGCACGCCGGGTCTTGCGGGCCGCTCGTCGCGGATCTTGTCAACCATGCGCGAGGGGCATTTGATTACGTTCAAATGACCATCGCGACCAACCAACAGAACTCGATTGTGTCGTGGACCGGATATCCATGGACCGCCGCAATCGATTTCGACAGTGCCAGCGGTGGCCTGAAGACCCAGCAGCCGTACCATCACGGCGTGCTGTACAGCGACCGAACCGCGACGGTGAATTCGCGCGTGCAGAATTTCGACGCCAACAAGCCGGATTACATCGACGTCGAAGTCGCACCCAACGGCACACGTGTCACGATCAAGAGCGTGACCTGGGGCTTCGTCAACCCGGTGAACATCCAGGGCTGCGATTACGGCGTGATGTACGGTTGGGGCAATTCGATCGGCAACCACAACGGTGGTCTACCGGCGATGTACACGTTCAGTTTCGTCAAGCGGCGTACCGGCGGCTGAGCGAAGACCTGCAAGCCCTGCCAAATGGTCCGTCGTCGTTAGGTGGCTATCGCCAGTGGACCAGTCTTGGCAGGGCGGTGAAATCGCAGGAAAAGCTTGGTGAGGTGCTCCGGCACAGATGGCTCGCGTCTCGTTGAGCGCGACGGGCGAGGGTGGTCATTACTGAGAATACTCAACTGGCAACCCTGAGCGCCGCCATTCCGGTAACCCATGTTCGAGACGCCTTGCCGAGATACCGGCCTTGCGCAGTCTGGCCACGGCTTCGTATGCCAATACACACCAAGGCCCACGGCAATACGCCACCACTTCACGATCGCGTGGTATCTGATTCAATTGCTGCTTGAGCTTGTCCAAAGGAATATTCAGCGCACCGGCAATGTGGCCTTGCGAATACTCCTCTGGTGGCCGCACATCGATGACGGTCACCAACCCCTGCTGTGCTCGATCGAGTAGCTCTTCGGCGGGCACGGGCTCCAGCGCATCACGGCTATGCAAGTAGTGCGTGACCAGATCGCCGACCTTTTCCAAGTGGGCCTCGGCAAGCACTCTTAGATTGCTCACCGCATCGATCGCACGATCGTCTGACATTCGATAATGGATGTGTTTACCGTCCCGCCGTGCCTCAACCAATCCGGCTCCCTTGAGCTGTTGCAGGTGCTTCGAGGTGTTGGCAACGGAGAGGCCGGCGACCTTCGCCAGTTCATCGACCGTTCGCTCTCCCTGTGCAAGGAAGTCGAGTAATTCCAGGCGGACCGCACTGCCCATCGCGCGCCCGATCGCCGCCAACTGCTCAAACAAGGCTTGTTTGGGTTCCGAGTTTCTTGACATCAGTTCATGCCTCGGCTAAACATTCTACCAGATGGTTGAATGTCGTCAGGGTTTACGGTTCAGTATAGCTACAGCCTGTGAATGCCAGTCCAACACGAGGGGCGTGGGCACTTGGAAACCTTTCTGCAAACCCATGAAGCGTCAATCCGGCTCGGCTTCTTTGTCGGCACATTCGTCTTGATGGCTTTGTGGGAAGTACTGGCTCCGCGCAGGATCCTAAAGGAAAGTAAGGCGCTCAGATGGGCCAACAATCTGGGGGTGGTGGCCCTGAACACGCTGCTGTTGCGGCTCCTGTTCCCGGCGGCGGCAGTGGGCATGGCGGCGTTTGCTACCGCGCAGGGCTGGGGCTTGCTGAACTATTTCGAACTACCGTTCTGGCTCACGATATTGATCGCGGTGATCGCGCTGGACTTCGTGATGTGGCTACAGCATGTGATGGTGCATGCAATCCCTGTGCTTTGGCGGCTGCACCGCGTGCACCACGCCGACCTGGACTACGACGTAACAACTGGGGCGCGCTTTCACCCTATCGAGATCATCTTGTCGATGCTGATCAAGTTAGCCACGATCGCCGTGCTCGGCCCGCCGGTGGCAGCAGTGATTGTGTTTGAGGTACTGCTGAACACAACAGCGCTGTTCAATCATGGCAACGTGCGCTTGCAAGTGAAGATCGATCGCGTATTGCGCTGGTTCGTCGTGACCCCAGATATGCACCGGGTCCATCACTCCGTCGAGGATGATGAAACTAACTCGAACTTCGGCTTCAACCTGCCGTGGTGGGATCACCTGTTCGGTACCTACCGCGACCAGCCACGCGGCGGCCACGAAGGGATGACGATCGGTATCCACGGCTACAGCCAGTCGCGCGACGTCAGCTGGCTGCCCGGCCTTCTGCTGCTGCCGTTCCGCGGTCGGATCACCGGCTACGTGATCAATCGTCGGCAATGGCCGGGCGCGGATGGCACTCATGGTGTTGATCCCGGCTTAAGCCGCTAACGCGTACCAAAGTCCGCCAATAGTGCCCTCGGCTGCGACGGCACCAAGATCGAACGTTACAGGGTCAACGACAAACAACCCGTTCGATTTCGTCGGCGCCAGGCAAGCCGTCTGGCTCGACAGGTTTCGGATACAACCGGCCTTTCACGGCCACCTTGGCCTCTCCTTTGCTCGACAACTTCGGCAATGACGGGACTTTGGGTTCGTAACCCAGATCCCGCCGCCGCCAATAGCCCAGCCACGGGGTGGGGATCTCCATCCGGCGGCAAATCTTCTTCAGGGCCACATCCGATAACCCCACGTCGGCAGCGACCTGGCGCATCGGGCGTTCCCAGACTTGTTTGTAGAGTGTCTCGCGGGTGAGTTGCTGGGTATCCATTGGGTTGCTCCTGGTCGTGTGCGGACCAGGGCCTTATCTTCACTCAGCAACAATTGGGGGTACGGCGCACACAGAGCGGAGCACCTTCAACCAGGGCTAGCAATATGCTTGTAACAGCATGTATTTCTGCGCAAAATCAGGCGCCACACGGAAGAGAAGATGACGCCAGAGCAACTAGCGCGGGAAAACATCGACGAACTGCTTACCAAGGCCGGCTGGGTCATCCAGAACGCGGCCGAGGCCAATATTTCCGCTGGGCTGGGTGTTGCGATTCGTGAATTTCCGCTGCCGGGTCACGGCTTTGCCGACTACCTACTGTATGTCGACGGCAAAGCGGCCGGCGTAATCGAGGCGAAGAAAGAAGGCGCGACGATCAGCGGCGTAGAGATCCAGTCCGACAAATACACCCAGGGTCTACCCGAGGCGCTGCCAGCGTGGCGCCGCCCGTTGCCGTTCTCGTACCAGTCGACGGGCATCGAAACTCGCTTCACCAATGGTCTCGATCCCGAGCCGCGTGCACGTCCCTTGTTTGCGTTTCACAAACCCGAGCTGCTACAGCAATGGCTGGACGACGCAGGACTGACCAGGGCAGGCGTAGGTGAACAACCGCCTCCAACCTACGGACCCGGTGGCGAGACCTTCCTCAGCCGTCTGCAACAGATGCCGCCGCTAATTGAAGAAGGCCTCTGGCCCGCCCAGATCAAGGCCATCACCAACCTGGAAAAGTCGCTGGGCGAGAACCGCCCGCGTGCGCTGATCCAGATGGCCACCGGCTCGGGTAAGACCTTTACGTCCATCAGCTTCATCTACCGGCTGATCAAGTTCGCCGGTGCCCGCCGGGTGCTGTTTTTGGTGGACCGCGGCAACCTGGGTGACCAGACCCTCAAGGAATTCCAGCAGTACGTTTCGCCCTACAACAACTTCAAGTTCAGCGAGGAGTACATCGTCCAGCGCCTGAGCAGC
>JAGRHE010000129.1 GCA_020445165.1 Gammaproteobacteria bacterium | reverse complement strand
CGCCGTGTTTGGACTTGCGCCAAACTGGCTGCGCTTTGTCGTCAAGCCGGTCGTGTTCGTTGTCTGCCTGCTGCCACTCGCCCTGCTGGTCCGCGGCGCGGTCGAGGGTGACCTGGGCGCCAACCCGCTCGAGCGGGTCACCGACGTCACCGGTCAATGGGGATTGCGCCTCCTGCTGATCACGCTGGCGATGACCCCGTTGCGCCTTTTGACCGGCAGCCCCGACTGGATTCGCTTGCGACGCATGTTCGGCCTGTTCGCGTTCTTCTACGCATCATTGCATTTCCTGATCTGGATCTGGCTCGACCAGGAATTGCACTGGGCCAACATGCTGGCCGATATCGCCAAGCGGCCGTTCGTCACGGTGGGGTTCACTGCCTGGCTGTTGTTGCTGCCACTGGCATTGACCTCGACCCGCGGCATGATGCGCCGCCTGGGCCGGCGCTGGAAACCGCTGCACCGCATGGTGTACCTGGTCGCAGTGCTGGGTGTGCTGCACTACATCTGGCTGGTCAAGGCCGACCTGCTGCAGCCGGCGATCTATGCCGCCATCCTCGCTTTGCTGCTGGTGGTGCGCTGGCGGCCGCACTGGCTGCCGGGTACCGCATGGGTCGGGCGACTTATTAAAGCTCGCTAATTTTTTGGAATGGATTGCAGCCGCTATACTCGCGCCACCTCAGCATTGCCAGTCAGAAGAATTGCGAGGATGGAAGGAGAAACGCCCCGTATCGCGGGGCGTTTTTTTTCCGCCGCGCGGATCAGATCACTTTCTCCATGTTCAGCCCGCAGCTTGCCCGGGTGAAGCCGAAGCGCCGGTAGAGTGCCTGTGCCCGGACATTGTCCTCACGGACTTCGAGCGTGACGGCGCAGCAGTCCAGCGACATCGCCAGGCGCTCGATCTCGATCAGCATTGCATAGGCAACGCCTTGGCCGCGCCATTTCGACACGACCGCGATGTCATGGATGTTGAGCAGGTGACGGGCGCGAAATGTGGAGTAAGCGAGAAGGCAGGTGGCAAACCCGACGGCTTCGCCGTCGCGCCGCGCGAGCAGGGCATGAAAACCGGCCAGCGATGGCAGTTGATCGGCCAGTTGTTGCAGCACGCCCGCATCGATCCGCCGTCCGGCCCCCATCGGGTCGGACGCATAGGCATCGAGCATGGCGAGGTAGTCGGTCAGGTCACGCGTATCGTTCAGATCGGCACGGCTGACGATCGTGCCCGGTTCAGTCACGCCGGCCCACCTGGTCGACCGCGAATTGACGGGCAATCCGGCCGCTGCGCGAGCCGCGCTGGCGTGCCCAGGCGACTGCTGTCAGGTGCAGCGAGTCGTCGATCGTGGCAGCCAGGCCGAGTTTGTTCAGCCAATGGTCGACGATCTGCAGGTACTCGTCCTGGGTATAGGGATAGAACGACAGCCAGAGACCGAAGCGTTCGGACAATGACACCTTTTCCTCGATCGCCTCGCCGGGGTGGATCTCCCCGTCGACGACATGCACGTCCTGGTTTTCCTGGCGCATTTCCGGCAGCAGGTGCCGGCGGTTGGAACTGGCATAGATCAACACGTTGTCGGCCGGTGCGGCGATGCCGCCTTCCAGCACCGCTTTCAGCGACTTGTAACCGCTGTCGTCGGCGTCGAACGACAGGTCGTCGCAATACAGCAGGAACTTCTCCTGGCGTTGTTCGAGCAGGTCGACGATCTCGACCAGGTCGACCAGGTGCTCCTTTTCCACCTCGATCAGGCGCAGTCCCTGGTCGACGAAGGCGTTGAACACTGCCTTGATCAAGGTTGACTTCCCGGTTCCACGGGCGCCCCAGAGCAGCACGTTGTTGGCCGGCTGGCCGCGCATGAACTGGCGCGTGTTGCGCACCACCTCGGCCTTTTGCCGCTCGATACACAGCAGGTCGTCGAGCGCCACCCGGTGTGGGTGTTTTACCGGCAGCAGGCGCATACCCCGCTGATCATGCCGCCAGCGGTAGGCATCGTAGGACCAGTCGGGTGGCCCGGCGCGGCCTTCGAGCATTGTCTGCCAGCGGTCCAGCAGGCGGTTGGCGCGGTCGAAGAATTCGTCGGTGTTGGTCATCGCTGGAACGGTCTCGGTCGGTGTGTGGTTACGCCGTGCAACATGCAGCAGCCGGGCAGGGTCTGGCTTGTGCACTGCAAAAAGCGCTTGCATATTTAGAAAACGCTTATATACTTATCCCATATCGGACGGCGACCGAATGGTTGTCGCTGTCACTACACGGATCTGGGAATTTAATCATGAAAAAACTCATTGCAGTCCTGGCATTGCTTGCCGCAGGCCAGGCATCGGCCTTCTGGGGCTGGATGGACAACAATTCCTCCGGCTACGGCAGCGCGGCCAACAATGGCTATGCGGATGCAGCAGGCAGCGCTGATGCTGAGGCTGACTTCAGCTTCGATTTCAACATGACCGCCCGTTTCGACGTGGAAGGGTATGGCAATGGACGGGGCTATGGGGCCGGCAATGGCTACGGCAATGGCAACAACTCGTACATCCCGTACTACGCTGCTCCTTACGGCTACGTGCCGCCGGCAGTCCGCTGATCGTCCGGCCGAACCGGCACTGGCCGGTCGCGAACACGGCGCCCGCGGGGCGCCGTTTCTGTTTGTAGCATTTGAAAAGGCAGGCGATCCTGCCTGCTGTTTTGTCGTCTCCTGGCTACAGCTTTCGGGCTGCAGGCCGCTAGCAAGAACCATCGGCTTTCAGCCGAAAAGCCTTGTGTGCATGCCATCCAAACCTGCAGGAGACCCGGATGATGGATCTCGTCCGCCGACTTTCGATTCGTAGTCGCATATTTACCGGCTTCGGCCTGGTTTCGATCATATTCCTCGGCTTCGGGCTACATGCGGTCAACGGCCTGTCGACAGTGCAGACCCGCGTCCAGTCGATGGTCGAGTCGAGCACGCCGGCGGCCCTCAATTCGCTGGCCGTCAGCGATCTGGTCAAGCAGACCAGTGCTGTGCTCGGCTTCTACCTGCTGAGCAAGGATGCTGGACACACGCAGGACATCGCCGACAACTGGCAGCGCATCGATGGCCTCCTGGACGAGATCGCCGCGCTCGACGTGGTCAGGAATGATGTGCAGAGCCAGCAGGTCCTGGAGCAGGTCCACAGTCAGTTGACCGAGTTGCGCAGCCTGGTACCGCGCCTGCTGGAGCTTGCCGAGAACGATGCCGAGAACCTGCCTGCCATGGGCTTCGCCAGTCGCAACACCAACGGGATTTATCGCGAGAAACTGCAACAACTCAGTTCTCTGATCGAAGCTGAACACGAGGCCGACATGGCCGAGTTGTTGACGGATGGTGTCGAAACGGTTGGCGAAGAGGACGGGTTCCAGGTCGGGAGCCAGCTCGTACGTCAGCTCCGCACATCGATGGCTGCAGTGGCGGAAGCACGCCAGGAACTTTTCTATCACCTTGCCACGCTGCGTTACCGCTGGGTCTCGCTGAACAACGAAGTACGGTTGTTCCTCGCATTCCGCACGCCGCAGGCGGTCGAGAACCTGGCCACCTTCCGGGCATCCGTGGTCGATTCGCTGGCCGAGGTCGAGGCACGTCGTACGCAGCTCAATTTCGAGCAGGACGAGATGCTGTCTGCGTTCCGGCAGGGTCTCGACGAATACTGGGCGGGGATCGATCAGCTGGTCACTTTGCACCAGGCCCCGGACTGGCGCCAGGATGCCCACCTGGTCAAGAGCCGGGTCGCGCCGCTGGTCGACCGGATCACAGTATCGCTGACGAGCCTTGCCGAACGTCAGCGCACGGCCATGCGGGCGGCCAATGACGAGGTGGTCGCGATCTACAAGGGCGAGCGTACGGCGATGGTCGTGTCGATGGCGCTGGTCGCCGGGCTGATCGGAGTGGTCGCCTGGTTCCTCGCGCGCGGCATTACGCGTCCCCTGGCCAGGGCCGCACATGTCGCGGAACGTGTTGCGCAGGGTGATCTGGACAACCGCGTCGACGTTACATCGAACGACGAGACCGGCAAGCTGATGCAGGCCCTCGACCGGATGCAGAGCGATCTGCGCCAGCGCATTTCCGATACCGAGGACGCAGCCGCCGCGAACCTGCGGATCCGGCGCGCGCTGGACAATGTCGGGGTTGCGGTCACGGTGTCCGGCAATGACAACAAGCTGATCTACATGAACCGCGCAGCACGCGCACTGTTCGAAGGCATGCAATCGGCCTGGCGCAAGCGTTTCACCGACTTCACGGTCGATGGTCTGATTGGCAAGTCCCTGTCTGAATACCTGGACGACGCGCAGCTCGTTTCTGCCTACCGCGCCCAGCTCGATGGTGAAACCGTGATCGAAGGTGCGGTCGCCGGTCGCCAGATGAAATTGACGGCCAGTCCGGTTTACGATGATGCGGGCGAGTACCAGGGGCGTGTCACGCAGTGGCACGATCGCACCGACGAATTGGCCGCGCTCGCCGCGGAGCAGGAGCGACTGAGCGAAGAGCGAGAAGCGGCAGCCGAGAACCTGCGCGTGCGAATCGCGCTCGACAATGTCTCGTCGAACGTGATGATGGCCGACCGCGATCGCAACATCGTGTACCTCAACCGCTCTGCTCAAGCCCTGTTCGGCGAAGCCGCCGACGACTTGCGCAAGGCACTGCCGGATTTCGACGCCGACAAACTGCTGGGCCAGAGCATCGATCGTTTTCATCGCGACCCGCGGCACCAGGCCAGCGTGCTCGACAACCTGCGCAGCACCCACGAGGGCGAGTTCGAGATCGGCTCCCGGATCATGCGGATCATTGCCAACCCGGTGTTCGACGAGTCCGGCGAGCGCCTGGGGACGGCCGTCGAGTGGGCCGATCGCACGCAGGAGGTGGCGGTCGAGCGCGAGATACAGTCGTTGGTCGAGGCGGCCAGTGCCGGTGACCTGACACGCCGGGCCGACGAAAGCGGCAAACAGGGCTTCTTCCGCCTTCTGGCATCGGGCTTCAACAGCCTGCTCGGCGAACTTTCGAGCGTGTTCGAAGAGATCGCTCGCGTCATGTCGGGCATGGCGGATGGTGACCTGCAGCGTCGCGTGGATGGCGAATACCGCGGTACCTTTGCCGCTGTGCAGAGCGACATCAATCGCACCCTGGACAACCTGCAGGACATGGTCGGCAAGCTTCGGGCCACTGCCGACGACGTCGGTACGGCAGCGGACGAGATCAACAGCGGCAACCAGAACCTGTCGAATCGCACCGAGCAGCAGGCATCCTCGTTGGAGGAAACCGCGGCCAGCCTGGAACAGCTCACGGCCACGGTGCGCAACAACGCCGACAATGCACACCAGGCGAACCAGGTGTCGACGGCGGCACGCGCCTCGGCCCAACGCGGTGGTGATGTCGTGAGCCAGGCCGTGAGTGCGATGCAGGAGATCAACAATTCCTCAAACCGGATCGCCGAGATCATCGGCGTGATCGACGAGATCGCCTTTCAGACCAACCTGCTGGCGCTCAACGCCTCGGTCGAGGCGGCGCGGGCCGGCGAGCAGGGCCGCGGCTTCGCCGTCGTTGCGACCGAGGTGCGCAACCTGGCTTCGCGTTCGGCCGGTGCGGCGAAAGAGATCAAGGAGCTGATTCGTGATTCGCTGGACAAGGTCGAGACCGGTAGCACGCTGGTCAACCAGTCGGGCGAGACGCTGCAGGAGATCGTCGACGGTGTGAAGAAGGTCGGTGACATCGTCGCCGAGATCAGTGCCGCGTCGAATGAGCAGGCGCAAGGCATCGACCAGGTCAACGTTGCGGTCAGCAGCATGGACGAGATGACGCAGCAGAATGCCGCGCTGGCTGAGGAGACCTCGGCGGCATCGCAATCGATGCGCGAACACGCTGCGACAATGCGCGAGCTCATGGGATTCTTCCGCACCGGCGGGAGCCGGTCCGGAGTCGCGGCAAGCCCCGCGCCGGCGCAGGCGAGGAACGCGGTCAGTGGCGCAGCGCCGACAGTACGCCCGGTGGCAAAGCCGGTTGCGCCTCCGGTGACGGTGAATGCCGCACCGAAGCCGGCAGCGAAACCGTTGCCGCCTGCCAGTGACGTCGATGACGACGAATGGGAAGAGTTCTGAGCCTGCGTCGTGGCACAACGCAGGCATTGTGTGATCGACACCCGCGCGTTCGATCGTCCCCGGCAGCCCCTTGCCCGGGCGTCAGCGATCTGAACGCGCGGTCATGCCAACCCGGCCCGGCACGCGTGATGCCGACGCCGCAACCAGGTCGACCTTGCCGTTCATTCCAGGGGTGACACTGAAGCGCGCCTCGCCGTGGTGTTGATCACTGCGCGCGAAGGCGATGTACTCGCCGGCTGGCAGGACCACCTCGGTTGATGCGAAGTAGCCTTCGTTGTAAACCCTTTGCCGGCGTGCTCGCCCCTGTGCGTCGTGTTCGATGCGGTACACGGAGAACCAGGTGTAGGGGAATGCCGGCTGGTCCGCTTCGGGCTGGAACTGCAGGCTGATCCGGCCTGCATCGAGGTCGACCGAAACCGTCTGCGACGAGCCCGGCGCGACCTCCACGACCTTCTCACCGGTACTTTCACCATGCTTTGCGAAAACCCGATGGCGGCCTGCGGGCACGATGAACCGGGCCCGATGATCCGGGCCGCGTGCGCCGCTGCCTGACGGTGCCGTCGTCGCTTCGACCGGTGCGATGTCGAACAGCGTGTCGAGCAGGGAATCGCTCTGGCCAGCCAGCGACGCATGCACCAACAACTCGCCGGCTTCGAGCGCCAGATGGGCACCGGTATCTTCGCCGGCATCGATGCGGATATCCCGTTCAGCGGTGGCACGATCCAGGCGCGCGCTCACGCGGTACTGGCCGCGTGGCAGAATGACCACCAGCGGGGTCGCCACAGCCTGTTCGGCGAGTTCGAGGTTGGTCCCGGTATTGTCCGGAGCGAGGCCGGTGATCGCATAGGAGACCCCGTCGACCGGTTCGCCGTCGCCATCCAGTGACGCGCCAAGATGCAGGCGACCGGCGTCGAGCTGCAGCGTGTGTTCGCTGGTGCCCCCCGGCGTGACACTGACCGGAACACGCACGCTGGCATCGCCGAAACGGGTTTCCGCCAGGTATTCGCCGGCCGGCAGCAGGAACTCGGCCTGTTGTGCGTAACCGCGTCCTGCAAGCTGAACCAGCGTGGGCTTTCCATACGAGTCGGTTTCACGGCGCAGGATGCGGAACCAAGCAGCCTCGGCGGGCAGGCCGGCCTGGTCCATCACGGCGGTCAGCAGCAGCCGGCCGGCGTTCAGGTCGACCTCGGTGTCGAGGGCGCCGCGCAGCGGTACGTCGATGGTCTGCTCGACTACGACCGTGTCGTTGCGCGCCTGTAGCCGGTAGCGTCCGGGGGTCAATTCGAAATCCGCCTGTGCCTGTGGGCCGGCCTGGGCCATCAGCGTCTGCCGCATCTTGCCGTAGGCATCCGGTTGCTCGCGCCAGACGCTGAAATCGGTGCCGTCGACTACCTCGCCACTGGCACTGAGCACACTGACCACGCGCAGATTGCCGTTGATTGGCTGGTGCACCTCGGGGCGGGGCATAAAGGTCGCGACAGCATCGTTCGCGTGTGCCGGCAGCATGGAGCCGAACATTGCCAGCAATATCGGCCGCAGAAAACGGAGGGCGTGCAACGGGGGATACAGCATTTTTTTTGCTTCCGGTAGGCAGATACCGTAAATGGATTTGCGGCCGGACCGTATGCGGTCCGGCGCAGCGGCTGCGGCGACGACTCAGGCGTCGATGCGGCGATACTTGATACGATGCGGGTTGATCGCATCGTCACCCAGGCGGCGCTTCTTGTCCTCTTCGTAGTCGGCGAAGTTGCCTTCGTACCAGACCACTTCCGAGTCACCCTCAAAGGCCAGGATGTGGGTCGCGATAC
>JAGRHE010000128.1 GCA_020445165.1 Gammaproteobacteria bacterium | reverse complement strand
AGGGTGGTTTCCTGGCCGCCATGCATGCTGCTGGTGGACGTGAACACGCCGGCCGGTTTGCCGGCCAGCGCCGCTTTCATCCACAGGCCACTGGTGCCGTCGAGAAAATACTTCAGCGCCGCAGCCATATTGCCGAACCGGGTCGGGCTGCCCAGGGCCAGGCCGGCGCAGCCGGCGAGGTCGTCGAGGGTGGCGTACGGTGCGCCACTGTCCGGGACCGGTGCCGCGGTGGCCTCGTGGTCTGCCGATACCGCCGGTACCGTGCGCAGACGGGCCTGCATGCCGGCCTGCTCGATGCCACGTGCGACCCGGCGTGCCATCTCCGCGGTCGCGCCGTTGCGGCTGTAGTAGAGCACCAGGATGTAGTCGCTCACAGGATCTCCAGCACACGCTCGGGCGGACGGCCGAGCGCGGCCTTACCGTCCTTGACCACGATCGGACGCTCGATCAACTTTGGATTGGCGACCATCAGGTCGATCAGCTGGGCATCGCTGAGAGATGCGTCGTCGGCGCCACTGGCCTTGTATTCCGGCTCCTTAGTGCGCATCAGTTCGCGCGGCGCCAGGCCGAGCATCTTGAGCAGGCGCTTGAGGGTCTTGGCATCCGGTGGCGTCTTCAGGTACTCGATGACTTCGGGCTCGGCGCCCTGCTGTTCGAGCAATTGCAGAGTCTGGCGTGACTTGCTGCAACGCGGGTTGTGGTAAATGCTTAAGGTCATGGTGTTCATCGCACGGTTGCGGAGGCCGCGATTTTATCAGGCCGGCCGGGGGAGGGTGATGTGAACAATCAGTCTGTGGCGCGATCCGTGGCCGAGGGACTGCGCCGGATGCGCGGTTTCATCGTCCTGGTCGCCGAGCGCTTCGCCCGCCACGAGGGGCCGCGCAATGCTGCGGCGCTGACCTACACCTCGCTGCTGTCGCTGGTCCCGCTGATGGCGGTGACCTTCGCCGTGTTTTCGGCGTTCCCGGTGGCCGACCGGGTGTACGAGCTGATCCAGGATTTCGTGTTTCAGAATTTCGTCCCGACCTCGGGCGAGGTGCTGCAGCAGTACCTGTCCGAGTTCAGCGGCAAGGCATCGCACCTGACCGGTGCCGGTGCGGCGTTCCTGGTCGTGGTTGCGCTGATGATGATGTCCAACATCGATCGTGCCCTGAACGCCATCTGGGAGGTCAAGACCAAGCGCGGATTTGCCAGCAAGTTCCTGATCTACTGGGCGGTGCTGTCGCTCGGCCCGGTCCTGATCGGGGTCAGCGTGCTGATTACTTCGTACGTGGTGTCGCTGCCGATCCTGTCGGAGGCGGCGAGCAGCGGCATCGGGCGCGATCTGCTGACGCTGACCCCGGTGGTCGCCTCGGCGGTGGCGTTCACGATGATGTACCTGGTGGTGCCCAATCGCCGCGTCCGGGCAGGGCACGCGCTGGTCGGTGGCATGTTCGCCGCCGTGCTTTTCGAAGGCGCAAAACGCGCTTTCGGCGCCTATATCACCCAGTTCCCGACCTACGAGGCGATCTACGGCGCGCTGGCAACGATCCCCATCTTCCTGGTCTGGTTGTACCTGTCATGGTTCGTGGTGTTGCTCGGTGCCGAGGTGACGCACTGCCTGAGCATCTACCGCTGGAGCACGCATGACCAGGGTCGTTGCCAGGTCGGCATGGGCGACGCGATCGACGTATTGCTGGTGCTCGATGAAGCCGCCGGACGGGGCGAGGCCCCGTCGACCATGGAGCTAGCCAACGAGCGACCGCGTTGGCTGGAGCCGCAGCTCGACGACCTGCTCGACCGTCTGCGCGCGGAGCACTGGGTGCATATGACGCGCGACGGTGGTTGGTCGCTGGCCAGGCGATTGTCCGATGCGACCTTGTATGATTTGTACGCAAGCCGGATTTTCGTGTTGCCGCAGCAGGACGACCCGGACTGGCCGCCCGACCCGCGCCTGGCAGAGGCACTGGAACAGGCCAACCAGGGGTTGGCAGACGCGCTGCGCAGACCGCTGACGGATTTTCGCTTGCGCCGTGCTGCACCGATCGATCTGCGCGTTGTTCAGCGCGATCCGACCTGATCGCAGTGACTCAAGCTGTTTCAGCGTGACTTGATCTCGACCACTTCGACCAGCACGGTGCGCGGAGTGCTGTCGACCAGCTCGCGCATGCGCAGCGCGAGGCGGCCGCTGGCGCACTCGGCAACCGCGCTGTCGTCCTCGCGGTACACGTTGCGCGGCGCGATCAGGACCATGCCGTGCTCGCCATTGCGCTGCAGCAGGGCCAGGTTGTCACCGCGTGCACGCTCCGCGGCCGCGCCGCTCAGTGTCGCCGGGATCAGGCGTCCGGACATCTTCTCGACCCCGATCTCGACCCGGCCGGTGCGGTCACTGACCAGGCGTTGAATGCGTCCGACGAAACCGATCGGTCCACCGCCCGGTTTCGGATTGTCCGTCTCCGCCAGCAGGATGTCGCCGATTCCGAGCGCCGCTGACGGCTGCTGCTCGATGGCGAATGCCGCCCCGGTCTTGGATTGGTTGATCTGGGTGCATGCGATGGCGGTGCCATCGCCAACGGCAGAGGTCGAGCCCGCGGTCAGGCTGGTCAATCGTTCGTGCACGGCGCGCAGGCCGACCACCAGCCTGAACGGGTGTTGCCTCACCTGGCGCGGGCTCTGGCGCTGCTCGGACGATTTGCGTCCCTTGATCAGGGCGCTGAGCGTGGCGTACAGACCCTTGGGAGCATCTTCGTCGTCATGCAGACGCTGGAGGAAGCCGCCCATGATCAGGTAACGCGTGTCCGGCCCCGGCTTGCCGCGCCGTGCACCCTGCAACGGTGCCAGTTCTCCGCTGATGTCGATCGGGATCGAAAACGGTCCCTGCGGCAGGATGCCGAACTCGAGATCATCGGTGTGCCGGGCGATCCAGGCCTGCCAGTCGGCGATCTGTCGGGGCGGATGCCGGTTCGGGTCGCACAGACTGATTACCAGTGAGCGGAAGAACAGTCCGGTAATGGAGGCTGGTTGGCCCTGGCGGCGCTGTTTCACAGCGATCGTCGTGTGGTCGATGCCGTTGTCTGCCGCATGCAGATAGATGGCCAGTAGCTGTGACCAGTGCTGCGTACCGCCGACACCGAAATGCAGGCGTTCGATATCGTCGGCGGCGTCAAGCAGGTCGAACGCCCGGTAGAGGAGGTCGGCCGGGACCGCTTTGCCTGCGTTGAGCAGCCGGTTTGCCATGCGCAGGCGGCCATGGGCGAGTTCTGCCAAAAGGTCGCGCAGGGCATGTTCCAGTTGGTCGAGGGGTACGAGGAATCCCGATTCCGCGGCCTCGCGCTCGTTGACGATCTCCAATAGGCGCAGCGTGGGCTCGTCGTAGGCGTCGAGCAGGGCGCTGAACTTTGAGCCGGGATCCGGGTCTCGCACCAGTAGACGCAATTGCTGCAGCAGCAGCTGTGCAGCACGCGGCGGGTTGCCAAAAGGCAGGCTTTCACTCCAGGCGCGCAACTCGCGCACGGTCAGGATGGTGCCGGGGTGACGGGCGACGGCGCTCTCGGGGATCGCGAATCGAATCGATTTCAGGCGCGCGTTGGTTGCGTTTATCATGCGTGGGACTCGGCCCGGAACGGGCAGCGTGGCGTCATTTTCAACGCTCGTGTCTGCCGACACGGACAGCGGCGGGCGCCGGTTCGATAATTGCCTTCATGCGGAATTTGTCGGCATTGTCTGGCGTCTCTTTATGGATTGTTGACAACAGGTTCGTTCTTTTCATGCTGAATAAATACCTGCCGAAAACGCTTCTCCGCCGGCTGATCCTGGTCAGCCTGGCCTGTTACGCGACGCTGCCGGCGACTGCGTTGTCCGATACGCGCGATTTTACCCTGCCGGATCTGAATGGCGAAACGCGCAGCCTGTCCGATTACCGCGGCCAGTGGGTTTTAGTCAACTACTGGGCAACCTGGTGCCCGCCTTGCCTCGAGGAACTGCCGGAGCTGGAGGTGTTCCATACCGGCTCGGAGGGCCGGGCGGTGGTGCTGGGGGTGAACATGGAGTCGATCTCGACTGACCGCTTGAGCAGTTTTGTCGAACAGCAATTCCTTTCCTATCCTGTCCTGCTGGCGAGTGAGCGCCCGAAGAAGGATCAGCTGCTCGGCCCGGTCGATGGCCTGCCGACCTCGTACCTGGTCACGCCAGAGGGCAAAGTGGTCGCCCGCCAGGTGGGACCGATCACGGCCAAGGCGATCGACGATTTTATTGTGCGTTACGAAGCGAAGGACAAGGGAGATCGGTAATGGTTTTGCGGCTACTGGGTGCGATGGTGCTGTTCTGCGTTGCCAGCTCGCCGGTGCTCGCCGAAACGGCGACCCGTGATGCGGGTGAGTATTTCTTCAACGAGACGTTCGGCAACTATCGCGAAGAACTCGCCAACGCGCGGGACGCCGGCAAGCAGGGCATTCTGCTGATGTTCGAGATGGACGAGTGCCCGTTCTGTCACTACATGAAGACGCGCATACTCAACCAGCCTGATGTGCAGGACTATTTCCGGGAACATTTCCTGATCTTCCCGGTGGACATCGAGGGTGATATCGAGATTACCGATTTCGATGGCAAGGTCACCACCATGAAGGACTTCGCCCTGAAGCAGTACCGGGTGCGTGCGACCCCGGTGTTTGCCTTCTTCGACCTCGACGGGAATTACATCAAGCCGGCACGCCTCACTGGCAAGGCGAATGACAAGGAGGAGTTCATGCTGCTGGGGCGTTACGTGGTCGACAAGGCCTATGAATCGCAGCCGTTCACGCGCTACAAACGCGCCCAGCGTTGAGTGCGTCGATGATGCGTGTACTGGCTCTGGCCTGCCTGCTGCTGGCAGGCATGTCGCACGCCGAGGAACCGCTGCCCAGTCCACTGACGCTGGATGCTGCCCTGCGACTGGC
Source organism: Gammaproteobacteria bacterium (assembly GCA_020445165.1). The sequence continues at coordinate 2,996 of JAGRHE010000128.1, read as the reverse complement.
CGCGTCCTCGCTGCCGGATATCGAACTCGCATTGGCCGGACGCGAGGCGAGCGCCGCGGCGCTGGCCGAGGCCGAATCGCTGAGTGGTGTGCGCCTGTCTGCCATCGGGCGCCTGCGCGCTGTGCGTCCTTCGCACGTTTCCGACGACCCCGACAACAACGACAGCAGCGCCCAGCTGCTGCTGCGCAAGCGCCTGTACGACTTCGGCTACAGTGCCGCACGCGAGCAGGCGGCACGCCTTGCCGGCGAGGGTGATGAATGGCGGCTGCTCGATGCCCGGCAGCAGGCGCACATCGAGATCATGCGACGCTACTTCGACGTGATCGTCGCCGATCTGCAGTACGCCCACGATAACGAGGCCATGGCCGGTGCCTTCATCGACGCCGACCGTGCGCGCGACCGGCACGAGCTCCAACGTATCTCGGATGTCGATCTGCTCGCGCTCGAAGCCGCCTACCAGGAAGCCCTCCACCGACGCATGCAGAGCCAGGCCGCGCAGCGCGCGACGCGCTCGCAGCTGGCGCTGGCGATGGGACGCCCGGGGCAGCTGGCCTCCGACCTGGTGCGTCCCACGGCGCCGGATACGAAGGCCTCGCTCGACGATTACGACGCGCTGCTGGCCGATGTCCTGGCCAACAATCCGCAACTCAAGGCGTTGCGTGCCGAGGTCGAGGCAGCCAGGGCGGGCCTGGAGGCGGCGCGCAACCAGCATGGTCCGGTACTCAGCGGAGAAATCGATGCCTCGGTGTACAACCGCACCACAAGTTCGACCCATCCGCTCGGTGCCGGCCTGGTGCTCGAGGTACCGTTGTTGACCGGCGGTGCGAAGGATGCGGCGATCGCCAGGGCTGCGGCCACGATGCGCCAGCGCAGTGCTGAGTTGGCGGCCGCCGAGCATGCGTTGCGCCAGCGGGTACTCGATCTGCGCCTTTCGCTGGACAACATCAGGCTGCGCCTGGATGGACTCAAGGTGCGCGAGGATTACCGCGAACTCTACCTGGATCGCAGTCGCGCGCTGTACGAACTCGAGGTCAAGACCGACCTCGGCGATGCAATGACCGAGATCACCGCAGTCACCCTGGCCCGGGCGCGTGCCGAGTTCGACTGGATGCTGGCCCAAGCCGAACTGAAAGCTCTGGGCGGACGCCTGGTGGCGGAGGAACAGACACCATGAAAAGACTTGTAGTTGCCGGCTGCCTGCTGGGCGTGTTCTCGCTGGCGCCAACGTTGGCTGCCGAAGTTCCGGCTGTCGTCGGCTGGGTACAGCGTGTCGAGCTGGGGCCGCCGGTGTCCGGCGTGATCGAGCGGGTGCATGTGCGTGCCGGCCAGGTGGTCAGCAAGGGCGATCCGATGGTTACGCTCGACAGCCGCGGGTTTTCGACCCAGGTCAGCCGTCGCCAGGCCGAACACCGGCACGCCCGGTCGCGCCTGGTCGAGGCGCAGCGCGAGGACGAGCGCGCCCAGGAGCTGTACGACCGCACCGTGCTGTCGGATTTCGAACGCAACCAGGCCAGGGTGGCACTGCAGGCCGAGCAGGCGGCCGCGGAGCGCGCACGCGCGGCGTTGGTCGAGGCGCAGCTGAACCTGGAGCACAGTGTCGTGCGCGCACCGTTCGACGGCATTGTGTTGGCGGTGAATGCCATGCCGGGGCAGTCGGTGATCAGCGAGTTGCAGAGCCAGCCGCTGGTTACCGTGGCCGATGCCAGTCACCTGCGTGTGCGTGGGCAGGTCGATGCCGCGCAGGCCGCGCAGCTCAAGCCCGACGCCGCCCTGAACGCCACACTGCGCGGACAGACGGTGCAGGCGCGCGTGGCGTATGTCGGTTACGAGCCGGTCGCGCAGTCGGAGCAGGGCCCACTGTATGAACTGGCTGCCGACGTGACCGGTGCCGACACGCAGGGTCTGCGCGTCGGTGAGACCGTGATGCTGCAGCTGGACTGAACCGGTGGCCTGCAGTCGATTCCTTGTCAGTGGTCGTGTTCAGGGCGTGTGGTTCCGTGCTTCCACACGCGAGCTTGCGCAGCGGCTGCAGCTCACCGGGCATGCCGTGAACCTGGCCGATGGCAGCGTCGAGGTGGTCGCCTGCGGCAGCGAGGCGGCACTCGAGGAACTGGCTGCCTGGCTGCAGCACGGTCCGGAACAGGCGCATGTCACCGCGGTCATTTGTGAACCGTTGTCGGGGCATTCGTTCGATGGGTTCAGTGTCGGATGAGCGTCGGGTTTGACAGTGGTGCCGCCGGCAACGCGCCAGATCGACGTCTCACGCTGGCGGAACTGATTCCGCAACTGGTCGAAGACGGCCTGCTCGACCCGGGCCAGGCACCCGACATACTCCAATCCTGGTCGCGTCAGCCAACGGCCGATGCCGAGCACCCTTTCTCGTGGCTGTGCGGGCGCGGGCTGGCGCGTCCTGACGGCAGCCTGCTGGACATGCCGACTCTGTGTCGCTGGCTCGCGCAGCGTGCCGGTCTGCAATATTTCCTGATCGATCCCTTGAAGATCGATGTCGACGCGGTCACGCGCGAGGTCTCGTCCAGCTACACCGCCCGTTACCGGATCCTGCCGGTCGCAGTCGACGACACGCAGGTCACCTTCGCCACCGCCGAGCCGTACGAACGGCGCTGGGAGGCGGAAATGGCACACGTGCTGCGGCGCGAGGTGAGGCGCGTGATCGCCAACCCGGAGGACATCGTCCGCTACCAGGGCGAGTTGTTCGGCGTCAGTCATTCGATTCGCAAGGCGGAACGTGCAGCGAGCGGCGATCCCCTCGGGCTCGGCAACCTCGAATCGCTGGTCCAGCTCGGCCGTGCGGGCAAGCTCGATGCCAACGACCGGCACGTGGTCACGATCGTCGACTGGTTGCTGCAGTATGCCTTCGAGCAGCGTGCCAGCGACATCCATATCGAACCGAGGCGCGATGTCGGCATCGTTCGCTTCCGCATCGACGGCATGCTGCACCAGGTGTACCAGATTCCGATGAGCGTCCTGGCGGCGAT
>JAGRHE010000127.1 GCA_020445165.1 Gammaproteobacteria bacterium | reverse complement strand
CATAGTAATTGGCCATGGTGCGGTCGTAGTCGGCAAGTTCATCTTCTGCTGCCACACGATAGGTATCCTGGTGCAGGATCATCGATGTTGGCATCCTGGGCTTGACGTCGTTGGACTCGTCCGGCCATCCCAGGCAAAGGCCGAATACCGGCATCACGAGATTCGGGAGATGCAGCAGGTCGACGACCAGCTGCGGTTCATTGCGGATACCACCGATGAACACGCCGCCCAGCCCCTGTGACTGTGCCGCGAGCAACATGTTCTGCGCCATCAGCGTGACATCGACGACGGCCGCGAGCGAGTGTTCGGCATAGCCCTCGAGTTCGCCCATGTCTTGCGCCCTACAGGCCTGGTTAACGCGGCTCAGATCAGCACAGAAAACCAGAAACTCGGCCGCTTCGACGACCCAGTGCTGTCCGCCTGCCGCCTCCGCAATACGCGCACGGGTATCGGCATTGGTCACACGCACGACCGAGTAGGCCTGGATGAAACTGGAGCTCGGCGCCGCCTGTCCGCAGCGGACCAGCTGCTCGAGCTGCCCCGGATCAAGCGCGCGACGAGTGAAACGGCGCACGGAATGATGCGCCATCTGAAGTGTCTGTACGGCATTCAACGGCATCGTCTCCCCTCCGGCAAGCCGCGCCCCAGAACCCTTGACGCAGGCAGGCAAAAAATCGCTATCGCACAGGATTTGCGCCGGAATCTTTGCCCGTCGGCGCGAAATTTCGCACTATGCTTCCTCAGATACCCCGCCGCAAGATGCGGGGATCGACCGCAGTTCAAGACGAAGCCAGTGCCCGCGCGCTGGTAACAACTTAAAAAAACCGGAGGATCGAGGAATGAAATCACGCACAGTCGCGCTGGCCGCGGCTCTTGCCGGCGCCCTGCTGATCGGCGAAGTACACGCCGCCACGCAATGGAACGTCTCGCTGTGGGGCAAACGCCGGGCATTCACTGAAAACGTCGAGAAGCTGGCCGAGCTGGTTGCCGCAAAGACCAACGGTGACTTCACGCTCAATATTTCGTACGGCGGCCTGTCCAAGTCTCGTGAGAATCTCGATGGCATCTCGATCGGTGCATTCGAGATGGCGCAGTTCTGTTCTTTCTATCACACGGCCAAGAATCCCAGCATCACGGTCACCGAGCTGCCATTCTCGCGCGATGTTTCCCTGGCCCGCCTGACCAAGATCCTGCAAACGGTGCACGAGCATCCGATCGTGCAGAAAGATCTGGCACGCTGGAATGCGACCATCCTGATGCCGACCCCGATGCCGCAATACAATATCGTCAGCAAGAGCGAGCCGCTGCAAAAGCTTTCCGACTTTTCCGGACTGCGTGTGCGCGGTCCCGGCGGTGTTATGGGTGTCCTCGGTAAGGTCGGCGCAGTCGCAACCGGCGTACCCTTCGCCGAAGTCCGCCAGGCGATGGACTCCGGGGTCATCGATGCTGCGGCTTTCGCACCACATGCCCATCTCGCCACCAACACCTACAAGGCCGGGAAATGGGCGACCACCAACCTCAATCTCGGCACCGCCGACTGTCCGGTCGTCGTCAACACCGATTCATTGAACGCATTGAAACCCGAACACCGCGACGCACTGCTCGGCTCGGTTGAAGAGGCACTGGATTTCTACGTGCAGAACTACGAAGAGAACACCACGCGAAAGTACGAGAAAACGATCGCCGAAGAGGGCCTGACCCTGGTGACTTTCACGCCCGAGCAGACCGCTGAGCTGAACGATCTTGCGGAATCGGTGCGCCAGGAGTGGATCGAATCCAACAGCAAGGATTTCGACGCCAAGTCGCTGTACGACTTCACGGCCAACCTCTACGCCGAGCAATGAGCCCTGTCGACACGTGTCCGCCGCTGCATACGGCGGGCACCCGATGACTCGGCAGAGGATCCGGCAACTCGGAGGGCTGCGACATGTCCGGTAGCGCGACTGTTCTCGAGGACGGCTCGACCATCAGCCGCCTCGACCGCCTGTTGTTCAGGTTCGAATCCATCATCAACCTGTTCGGCGGTATCGCAATCTTCCTGCTCGTGCTGTTGGCAACGGTCAACGTGCTCGGCCGCTGGCTGTTCTCGCTCCCGGTCGTCGGCTATGTCGACTGGGTCGAACAGGCCATGGCCTTCATCGCCTTCCTCGGCATTGCCTACACCAAGCGCGTCGGCGGACATATCCGGATGGACATCGTCATCGGGCACCTGCACGGACGCTTCCTGTGGTTCACCGAGTTCATCTCGACGCTGCTGATCCTGCTCGTGACCCTGATATTGATTTGGGGCTCGTACCTGCACTTCTGGCGCGCCTACGACATCGGTGACTCGTCGCTCGACATCCAGCTGCCGACCTGGCCGGCCAAATTGGTTGTAACCTTCGCATTGTGCGTACTCGCCCTGCGACTTTTGCTGCAGCTATGGGGCTACGCCAGGGCAATCCGCGACGGTGGCGACCAGCCGGTTGCCGTACCGCTGATCGAAAATGCCGCCGATGTCGCAGCCAAGGAAGCCGAATCGGTCATGGGTGATCTGCGGAGCGGTCGCTGATGGGGCTGATCGAGTACATGGGCCAGGCCGAGCCGATGGAGATCGGCCTGTGGGTCACCGGCGCGATGTTGTTCTTCGTCGTCATCGGCGTCCGCGTCGCATTCGCCGCGGCACTTGCCGGCTTTCTCGGTCTGTTGTGGATCTTTTCGGCCAAGCTCGGCTTCGAACGCGGGTTCCTGGTTGCGGTCAAGATGGCGGGCACCATCCCGCACTCGAAGGTTTCGACACTGGCGTTGTCGCTGATACCGACCTTTATCCTGATCGGGTTCCTCGCCTACCACGCCGGGCTGACCACCGCCCTGTTCGAGGCGGCGAAACGCTGGCTCGGCTGGCTGCCCGGCGGCATGGGTGTCGCCACCGTGTTCTCGACCGCCGGCTTTGCCGCCGTGTCCGGTGCGTCGGTCGCCACGTCGGCCGTGTTCGCCCGGATCGCAGTACCGGAGATGCTCAAGCTCGGCTATGACAAGCGTTTCGCATCCGGAGTGGTTGCCGCCGGCGGCACGCTCGCCTCACTGATCCCTCCGTCGGCGATCCTTGTCATCTACGCGATCATCGTCGAGCAGGATGTCGGCGCGCTGCTGATGGCCGGTTTTTTGCCCGGCGCCGTCTCTGCCCTGATCTACGGCGCGCTCGTAATCCTGCTGGCGATGACGCGCAAGAACTTCGGCCCGCCGATTTCAGGCTTCAGCTGGCGTCAGCGTTTCGAATCACTGCCGGGCGCGCTGCCGATCTTCGTCGTGATCGCGATCATCGTGGTGTGCATCTACGGCGGCGTCGGTACGCCGACCGAGGCCGGCTCCCTTGGTGCATTTGTGATTCTGTGCATGGCCCTTTACCACGGCACACGCTGGACCGAGCTCAAGAGTTCGCTGATGGAGACGGCCAAGCTCACGGTCATGATCTTCACGATCATCTGGGGCGTACTGCTTTATGTCCGTTTTCTCGGCTTCGCAGACCTGCCCGGCGCATTCTCCGCGTGGATCACGAGTCTCGAGCAGAGCCCGTATCTGACGCTGCTGATGATTTTGCTCGCCTATGCGGTGCTGGGTATGTTCATGGACGCGATCGGCATGCTGCTGCTGACGCTGCCGGTCGTCTATCCGGCCGTGATCGCGCTCAACGGTGGTGACGGTGTGACAGCGGCCGAATCGGCTTTCGGTGTGTCAGGCGTGGGCTGCTCGATCTGGTTCGGGATCATTGTCGTGAAGATGGCGGAACTGTGCCTGATCACGCCGCCGATCGGGCTCAACTGCTTCGTGGTTGCCGGTGTCCGGCCCGAATGCACGGTCCAAGACGTGTTCCGCGGCTGTGCCCCCTTCTTCGTCGCCGACGTGGTGACGATCGCGGTGTTGATCGCACTGCCCGGCATCGTACTGTGGCTGCCGGGCCTAATGGGCTACGCGTGACGTGTCCCTCGGGGCAGCAAGGTCGGTGCGTTCAATCTCCACCGGCATGAGGACAGTTGGTGCGGGTGCAGTGCCCGTAGATGATCAATGAGTGGTCGCGGATCTCGAATCCCTTCTTCTCTGCGATCTGGCGTTGGCATTTTTCGATCGTCTCGTCGACGAACTCCTCCACCCGGCCGCACTGTTCGCAGACGATGTGGTCGTGGTGATGCCCGCGATCGAGTTCGAATACGGCTTGTCCACCTTCGAAATGATGCTTCTCGGCAAGACCGGCGCCCACGAACTGGGTGAGCACCCGGTAGACGGTCGCCAACCCAATCTCTTCACCACGCTCGAGCAGTGCCTTGTACACATCTTCCGCGGTCATGTGGCGGGAATCGCTGGACTCGAGGATCTCAAGGATTTTGACCCTGGGCAGGGTGACCTTCAGTCCTGCTTTGCGAATGTCCTGGTTTTCCACTCCCACCTCCGGGCAATTTATTCTTAAGCTGCCATCCGGTACCATTAGCGCTCCTAAAAAGCGCGCTTCGGCAAACAACTCAATATGCGCAAGCTTCTCATTTTCATTACTGCAGCCGCAACTCTGATCAGCAGCGGCTGCAGCACGGTCGGCGATGGCCTGCGCTCGCTCGGCAGTATCACCAACATCGTACCCGACGCACTCGACCGAGCCCCCCTGGTCTACAGGCCGGAAATTCAACAGGGCAACGTCGTTTCGCAGGAACAGGTCAACGAACTGAAACCGGGAATGAGCAAGCGCCAGGTCCGCTTCCTGCTGGGTTCCCCGATGCTGACCGATGTGTTCCACGACAATCGCTGGGACTATACCTACACCTTCGGCAAGGGCAGCACGCCTGAAGAGATGCGGAAGGTCACCGTGTTCTTCGAAAACGACCGCCTGACCCGCATCAGCGGCGATATGCGCCCGCAGCCGGAATCCGAGCGCGAAGCGCCGAAGAAGGAAATCCTGGTCACTGTGCCGGATTGGGAACCCGAGGAGAAATCCTTGTGGCGGCGTGCCATCGACACCGTGGGCCTCGGCGACAACTGAGGCGGCGGAGTCCTACTCCGTCTCACGCGCTCCCTTTTTCATCTGCTTGCCCTCGGCCGCGCGTTTCTTGCGCGCTTCCTTGGGATCGGCAATCAGCGGCCGGTAGATCTCGACCCGGTCGCCATCGACCAGCTCGGCTTCGAGCGTCGACGCCTTGCCGAAGATGCCGACCTTGTTCACAGCCAGGTCGATCTCCGGGAACCGTTCCATGATTCCCGAAGATTTGATCGCCGTCTCTACCGAGGACCCGGCCGGTACACGCAGCTGTTCCAGCACCTGCTCGGTGGGGCTCGCGTAGACCACTTCGACCGTCAGTTGTGGTTCAACCACCGTATACCTCCCGTGCGCGGGTGACGAAGGACTCGACCAGGGAGTTGGCAACCTGGTTGAATACGCGCCCGAACGCCGCATCGATCAACTTGCCGGAAAACTCGAACTCCATCTTCAGCAAAACCTTACACGCATCCTCGCGCAACTCGATGAACTGCCATTCGCCGTGCAGGTGGCGAAAGGGTCCTTCGAGCAGTTCGATCTCCATGCGCTGCGGCGGATGCAGCTTGTTGCAGGTGCTGAACGCCTGCCTGATTCCCAGGCGCGACACCTCGATCCGACCACACAACTGCTCTTCGCTCGCCGAAACCAGTGCCGAATCACTGCACCAGGGCAAGAAATCCTTGTAGTGCTCAACATCGGCCACCAAGTCGAACATCGCCTGCGCGGAGTACGGCACCAAAGCCGATTTCTCGACCCTGGCCATTTACAAGAGTCCGACCGACTTGAGAAACACCAGCGCGATACCGACCGGCGACACATAACGGATCACGAACCACCAGGTGTTGAACAGGCGCTGGCGACTGATCGACAACTCGTCCAGCGCCATGTGACGCCCCGCGCCATAGCCGACGAACAGGGCGATCATAAGGCCGCCCAGCGGCAGCATGACGTTCGATGCCAGGAAGTCTTTCAGATCGAACAGGGTCTTGCCGAACACCTGGTACTCGGGGCCTGACCACAGGTTGAAAGACAGGGCCGAGCCCACACCGAGCACCCAGGCCAGCAGCCCCACGAAAATCGCCGCAGCACCACGGCGCCAGCCGCGCGTGTCCACCAGCCAGGCAACGGCCGGCTCGACCAGCGAGATCGACGACGTCCAGGCGGCGAACACGAGCAACACGAAGAACACGGTTGCGAACCACTGGCCACCGGGCATCCCGCCGAAGGCAATCGGCAGAGTCTGAAAGATCAGGCCGGGTCCGGCACTGGGTTCCAGGCCACTGGCGAAAACGATCGGGAAGATGGCCAGACCGGCAAGGAGAGCAACGACCGTGTCGGCCACAGCGATAGTAATGGTTGCCCCGGTTATCGAAGCCCGGTCAGGCACGTAGGCGCCGTACGCCATAATCGCTCCCATCCCCAAGCTCAGGGTGAAGAAGGCATGTCCCATCGCCACCAGTAGCGGCTCACCGCTGAATTGGCAGTCCAGGGCTTCTGCAGTGCCGGTGCAGATTTGAAACACCTTGGCGAAATCGACCTTGAACAGGAACGCGGCGCCACGCGCGAAATCACCGTTCACGAAGGCATAACCCACCATCACCAGCAGCATGACCAGCAGTCCCGGCATCAGGATGGTCACGGCCCGCTCCAGGCCATGGCGTACACCGCGCGCCACCACGACCACCGTCATCAACATGAACACCGAGTGCCACAGCAGCAGATCGGACGGAGAACCGACCAACTCCCCGAAAAGATCTCCCGCCTGGTCCGCAGTCACGCCGACCAAAGTGCCCTGCGCCGCCTTGATCACGTAAGCGATCGCCCAACCGGCGATCACGCTGTAAAAAGACAGGATCAGAAAACCCGCCACAACGCCCGCGTAGCCGACCAGGGTCCATGCCCGGGATGTCCCCTCCTCGCGGGTCAGACGGTGCATGGTGCTGATCGGGCTCGCGCGGCCACGTCTTCCGAGCAGAATCTCGGCCATCATGATCGGCACACCGATCAGCGCAATACAGGCCAGGTAGACCAGCACGAAGGCGCCGCCGCCATATTCACCAGTGATGTAGGGGAACTTCCAGATGTTGCCGAGACCGACAGCGGAACCGACCGTGGCCATGATGAACACGGCTCGCGACGACCACATGCCGTGCATCGAGGAACTGCGCTGATTCATACGCCTGCTTGCGTCTGCGTCGAAATCGACCGTTAAGTGTGTGATTTTCGCGGATCGCCCGGCCGCAAACAAGGCGCTATCGGGCAACGGCAAGGCGCATGCTAAACTCGCGCGCCATGGCTAAATCGGGCAAAAATGCAGCAGCTGGTGGCGGATCTACGATCGCGCTGAACAAAAAAGCGCGCCACGAGTATTTCATCGAGGACCGCTACGAGGCGGGCGTTGCGCTCGAAGGCTGGGAGGTAAAAAGCCTGCGCGCGGGCAAGGTCAACATCACCGAGGCCTACGTAACCTTAAAGGCCGCCGAGGCCTACCTGTTCGGCGCCACGATCACGCCGCTGCAGACCGCCTCGACCCACATCCGCCCCGATCCGACCCGGACCCGGAAACTGCTGCTGCACCGCGAGGAACTGGGCAAGCTGATCGGACTGACTGAGCGCAAGGGCTACACCCTGGTGCCGCTGGCGCTGTACTGGAAACGCGGCCGCGCCAAGCTCGAGATCGGCCTGGCCAAGGGCAAGAAGCTGCATGACAAGCGAGCCGATGCCAAGGAACGCGACTGGCAGCGCGACAAACAGCGCAACTTCAAGACCGCCTGAGGCTATAATCACGGAACTCCAGGCAGCAAGCGCTGTCATACGGGTATCTCGGGGGCGACACGGCATTCGACGTGGGTCGCGAAACCTGAGGTGCATGCCGAGGTGCGAGTCCCCTCGTAAAACAATTCGCAAACTTATAGTTGCCAACGACGACAACTAC